>CAYWYB010000417.1:0-3853 GCA_964462145.1 uncultured Rhodospirillaceae bacterium | reverse complement strand
GTTTAGCGGTCTCGGAAGCAAAGGAACGGACGGGGCCGGCGGGTTCCGGACGGTCCATTGACGGTGACACCTTGGTTGTCGGGGGCCGAAGGGTGGATTTGTTCGCCATCACGGCACCGGCGCTGACCCAGATCTGCCGGGAATGGACCAGCCAAGGTCTGCGCGACTACGCATGCGGCGCCCATGCACGGACTTTTCTGACCAGCCTGCTCGCCGGTCGGCAGACTGATTGTGTACTTGAAAAGCCAGCCGGAAACGATCCAAGGGCCACGCTCATCGCAACATGTTACAGCGCCGGCGAGGATCTGGCCTTGGCCCTGGTGCGCGCAGGATGGGCCCTGGCGGCGCGGCAGGAATCAACGCGCTATGAGATCGCGGAAGAGGCGGCCCGGCGGGCCAAGGCGGGCCTTTGGAGTGGCCTATTTACACCACCCGGCACCGCATCCGTCACCGGGCCCGAGACAGACGACGGCACCGCGGCAACTGGGGCACGGCCCCAGCCATGATATGGCGTAGCTCTTTCCTTTGCTGTCTGCTGCTTTCAGTTCTCGCCAATTGCGGCTGGGTAGAGAAAAACGTACCTCTGGAAAAGATGGAGGAACTGGTTGCCCTTACGGAAACGAAATCTGCCTGGCAATCGCCGCTGTTGCAGCAACACCACCTGGTCGGGCGGATCTGGCGCTCGGCGGACGGCCGTTTCATAGATGAGAAAGTCCTGGCCGAGGATTTGGTCAGGGCAGCTTATATCTTGTTGGGGGAGAAGCATGATAATCCCGATCACCATCTGTTGCAGGCCCGTCTGATCGAAATACTGATTGCCCTGGGCCGCCGCCCGGCGGTGATTTGGGAGATGATCCCCGAAACAAAACAGCCAATTCTCGACGGTTATTTTGCGAAACATTCCCGTGACGGCAAAGCCCTGGGCGAAAGCCTGGGTTGGAATCTCAGCGGCTGGCCCGCCTGGCAGATGTACCAACCGGTGGCGGAAGCGGCGATGGCGGCGCATTTGCCCATGTACGCCGCCGGTCTACCCAAGACCGCGGTCCGCGCCCTGGCCAGGGGCAAGCCGTCATTCAAATTCGCCAAACGCCAGCGCGCACTGGGTTTGCACATCGCTCTACCCGCCGAAATGCGAAAGCGTAGTTTGGAGCAATTGTTCGAAGGTCATTGCAAAATGATGCCGCGCGGCAGCCTTATACCCATGTTCAATGTCCAAAGGGCCAAGGATGCGGTCTTTGCCGAGCATATGCTGACCAGCGGCCAGAGCGACGGGGCTTTGCTAATCGCCGGTAACGGCCATGTGCGCAAGGATCTGGGCGTGCCGCTGTTTCTGAAGCGCCATCAGCCGGGCATTCGAATTGTATCGGTGGCATTGATTGAAGTTCAGGACGGCCTGATGGACCCCACCGACTACGGAGAACTATTTTCCGCTCCCCTGCTGCCATTCGACTATGTCTGGTTCACGCCCCGGATTGACGACAAGGATCATTGTGCCCAGCTACGCAAACAGTTTGCCAAGCCGGCCAAGAAACCAGTAAAGGCGCCGGAACCGAAAGCAGCCGAAAAAACCCCGGAAAAACCGATTGAAAAGCCAATTGAAAAACCAGTGCCTGAGCCTGAGTTGGAACCGAAGCAGGAACCGAAGCAGCAGGAGAAGATAAAAGCCGCGCCAAGATCATGGCCGGTGACAAAAAAGGTGCCTCCTGACGAGGCCGCTAAACCGGATGAGGCGGAGAAGCCGGATGAGGCGGAAGAAGCGGAAAAACCGGACGAGGCGGCAAAACCAGAAAAGGCAAAAACGGATTTGCCCGATTTAGAAGAGCATGATGTGGAGGAGCGAAAACCTGTGGATATGCAAGATGCCGAACCGGCACCTGGCATGCCGCCCGTACCAAGAAGCAAACCACCTAAGCCTTAGAGGGTGTCGCGGCTAATCAGATTTTGAAGACCGCATCCGCCGCGCCACGCGCGCTCTGCTTGTCGGCGATCGCGGCACGGACGCGGGCGATCTCGGCCTCCATTTCGGCAATATAGTCCTGCAACTGCTCCACGGACATCAGTTGCAGATCGGGCTTTCCCTTCGGAACTTCCAGCGGTTCCAGATCATCGGTGTCCATTATCGCCTCCCGCCATTGCCTATTTCACAGGATAATACTAGTGTCCTGAACCAGAAATACACCATATTTAGGATCGCGTCTCCTGGTCTCCGGGTAGGAGGCGTTCCGCTGGCGATGTGGGACATCGGCAAGGGGCGCCGACGCCATCCGGAGACCAGGAGACGTGACCATTCCGGCGGCCATACAAGCCCCTCGGACGTCGTCGCGCGGCCCTTGTGATGGGCGGCATCACGGCGGACCACGCTCCTAGCCGAGGGGCTTGTATGACCGTCCTAAATACGGTGTATTTTTGGTTCAGGACACTAGACCAATGGTTTGATCCAGCCGCAAATGCCGCCGCAAAAGAATGAGAATGCCCATGAGCGCCCTGCCGGAAAGCATGACCGCAATTGAAATTGCCACTTTTGGCCCGCCCGAGGGCCTGCAACCTACCCAACGGCCCATGCCCGAAGTGGGTCATGGCGAAATCCTGATCAAGGTCGCCGCCGCCGGGGTCAACCGGCCCGACGTCATGCAGCGCGCCGGCAACTATCCGCCGCCGCCCGGTGCATCCGACATTCCAGGCCTGGAAGTCGCTGGCGACGTTGTCTTCACGGGCCCCGGAGTCGGTGGGGGCGTGGATGGAATAGCCGTGGGCGATCAGGTCTGTGCTCTGGTCGCCGGCGGCGGTTATGCGGAATATTGCGTTGCCCCCGCCGCGCTGTGCCTGCCCGTGCCAGAGCCCCTGAGCATGGCGGAGGCGGCGGCGCTGCCCGAGACATTTTTCACGGTTTGGACCAATGTTTTTCAGCGCGGCGCCTTGCAGGGCGGGGAAAGCATTCTGATCCACGGCGGCTCGTCGGGCATCGGCACCACGGCGATCCAGCTGGCCAAGGCATTCGGCGCGCGAATTTTCGCCACCGCCGGCAATCAGGATAAATGCCGGGCTTGCGAAGAATTGGGCGCGGAACGGGGGATCAACTATCGCACTGAGAATTTCGCCGAGGTGATCAAGGAGGCCACGGGAGGGACGGGCGTCGATCTGATCCTGGACATGGTGGGCGGGGACTATTTTGTCCCTAACATCGCGTCATTGGCCGTGGAAGGCCGTCTAGTGCAGATCGCCACGCTGCATGGCCACAAAGTACCGGACTTCTCGATCCTGCCAATTATGATGAAACGTCTGACCGTAACCGGATCGACCCTGCGGCCCCGCACCGTGGCGCAAAAGGCGGTGATCGCCGATGAACTGCGCGATCAGGTCTGGCCGCTGCTGGAACAAGGCAGCATACGCCCGGTGATGGATCAAAGCTTTGCCCTTGCCGATGCCGCCGGTGCGCACATCCGGATGGAAGGCAGCGAGCATATCGGCAAGATTGTCTTGACGGTTTAGGCCGCCTTGGCGTAATGGCGCAACAACCCCTCTACGCGTGCCCGTGCGCCCCGGATACAGCTGTTCTTGGCGCGGACGGACAAGCGCGTTATATAGGGGTTAACAGAATTATTACGATGAAGGCCGCCCCTGTCGGCATGGCGTGAAAGCGCCATATATTTGGCTGTTTTTTAGGGGTTGCCGCATTCAGGAGCCATATAGATGACCGAAGTATTGATGCCGAAAGCGACGGCCGTTTGGCTGGTCGACAACACCACTTTGACCTTTGACCAGATCGCTGCTTTCTGCAACCTGCATGCGCTGGAAGTGCAAGGCATCGCTGATGGCGAGGTTGCCACCGGAATCAAGGGTGTGGACCCTATCG
>CAYWYB010000416.1:0-3858 GCA_964462145.1 uncultured Rhodospirillaceae bacterium | reverse complement strand
ATTTCCTTCGTCAGGGTCGTGCCCTTGCGCAGGGACAACAACTCCAGCATGGCGTATTCCTTGCCCGTCAGATGCAGACGCTGTCCTTCGACCTCGACCGCGCGGCTGTCCAAATTAACGGTCAGCTTGCCGGTCTTGATGATCGATTGAGAATGCCCCTTGGAGCGCCGCACAATGGCGTGAATGCGCGCCACCAGCTCGCGCTTATCAAACGGCTTGGTCATATAATCATCGGCGCCGAAGCCCAGGCCGCGCACCTTATCATCGGGCTCGGACATGCCGGAAAGAATTAAAATGGGTGTTTCGACCTTGGCGACGCGAAGCTTTTTCAGAACGTCATAGCCATGCATGTCGGGCAGGTTCAAATCCAGGACGATGATGTCATAGTCGTAGATTTTCCCCAGGTCGAGGCCTTCCTCGCCCAAATCCGTGCCATAAACGTTGAAGCCGTCGCCCTGCAGCATCAAATCGCTGCTTTTCGCCATGGCGGTGTCATCTTCTATAAGCAAAACCCGCATTTCTGTCCTCCCGTCTACCGATCGTTAACCAAGGTTAATCGGATGAGGTTAATGAACCATTAACAGAACTGGTGAAGCAACAATTTTCCAAAAATTAACCAGATTTTTTAGCAAATCCACGGCGCCTTTACCGAAACTTAAGCCTGTGAGCCAAAGATGAGGTTATCGATCCTGATTGGATAATATGTGTTGAAGAGTGCCGTGCAGACTGCCCTTGACGAAATTGAACAAATTCCTTCGCATCGAGTATATGGCCGCGTCGGGAGCGTTAGAGGGCTAACCCTCGAGGTTCGTGGCGCGCAGGCCGCGTTGAGCGTCGGCTCGCGCTGCTCCCTGCAAACGCGCGACGGCCGCAGTGTCATGGCGGAAGTCGTCGGCTTCCACAACGACGCCGCGGTACTGCTGCCCTATGGTAACCTTGATGGTATCGGGTTGGGCTGCCGTGCCATGGTGGACGAGCATAACCCGATGGTTTATCCAAGCAATCGCTGGTTAGGGCGAGTTATTAACGCAATGGGCGAACCCATTGATGGAAAAGGCCCTTTGCCTCGTGGCAATCGGGCCTATCCGTTGCGTGGCGTGCCCCCGCAGGCTCATTCCCGGCAACGCGTCCGGGGCAAGGTTGACCTGGGCATCAAGGCCCTCAACACCTTTGTCACCCTGTGCCGGGGGCAGCGCATGGGCATCTTTGCCGGCAGTGGCGTGGGTAAATCAGTGCTGCTGTCAATGCTGGCCCGCTATACCGCCTCGGATGTCTCCGTTATCGGTCTGATCGGCGAACGCGGCCGGGAAGTTCAGGAATTTATCGAGGACAATTTGGGCGAAGAAGGCCTGGCGCGCAGTGTCATTGTCGTGGCGACCTCCGATGAACCGGCCTTGATGCGCCGGCAGGCGGCCTATATGACCATGACCCTGGCGGAATATTTTCGCGATGGCGATCACGATGTCTTGTGCATGATGGACAGTGTGACGCGATTTGCCATGGCCCAGCGTGAAATCGGCCTCTCGGGCGGAGAACCCCCCGCCTCGAAAGGTTATACGCCTTCCGTCTTCGCCGAACTGCCCCGTTTGTTGGAACGCGCCGGTCCCGGTACCGGTAAGGGTGGCATTACTGGTTTGTTCACGGTTCTGGTCGAGGGCGATGACCACAATGAGCCCATCGCCGATGCGGTGCGTGGCATCCTTGATGGACATATCGTTCTGGACCGGGATATTGCCGAACGCGGTCGTTTTCCGGCTGTTGATATTCTGCGCAGTCTGTCGCGCACCATGCCGGCCTGCAATAACGAGCAGGAAAATGCCTTGGTCCAGCATGCCCGCCGTCTGATGGCGGCCTATGCCAATATGGAGGAATTGATTCGACTGGGCGCCTATCGTGCGGGTTCAGACCCGGAGGTGGATGAAGCGACCCGGGCACTAACCCGTATTAACGAGCAAATGGCGAACGAGTACCGCGAGGCCAAAAAGTTTGAACTGGCCATGGAGCGCGAGGATAGGCGCAAGAAGGACCGCGCCGCGAAGGCTGAACAGATGGAACTGGATGAAATCGGCCTGAACTATCACGGCCGCGCGCAATAGCGCTTTACCGGGGATAAACCTCCAGATAAGCCAAGGTGGCATGGCCCAAGTCATGGGCCGTGATTGGGAACCGTCCGGCGAATTTCGCGACGAATGTCATGTGGACAACGCTTTGCGGCTTGGCGAGCGCGCGGATGTCATAGCCGTGTAAATGCAACTCCACCTCTTTGTCCGTAGACCAGCTGATCTTGACGACTTCACCTTCGGCAACCCGAAAAGTCTTCTCATTGGCGGTAACCTTGCCGCCGCGGATATCAAGCTCAATCATCCGCGGCTTTGACTTCGTTTGCGCCAGAAGGGGACCGGGCCAAAGGTAAAACACGCCGCAGACCGCGATGGCGGTCGCGATGTTGCGAAGAACCCCGCGGCGGGTATCGCCGCCCGGTTTTGTGCCCATGGTCATCTTGGCTCCGTCTTGCAAGTCGCTCTCATTTTAACTGGGAAAGACCTGGGAAATAACCATAATCTTCCCATATGGAATCTGTAGATCAATAATTCTACTGAAAATTGGGAACATTTGGGGGGAATCACGATGAAACGGCTACTAGTCTATCTATGCACGGCGGCGATCGCAGCGGTCGCTGTTCCCAGCATCGCCAACAGTGAAATTCTGGCAATGCTGAATTACGAGAGCAAGCCGGCCGACTCGCTGAAGGCTCTTAAATTGACCGGCGCGCGGGAACGCAGGGAGGGCATCGCGATTATCGATGTGGACCCGAAAGCGGAAACATTCGGCAAGATCCTGATGGATATTCCATTGCCGCCCGATCTGGTCGCCCACCACATCTTCTACGACCGCAAAATGGAAAAGGCCTATGTCACCGCCCTGGGCAGGCCGGAACTGCATGTCTTCAAGCTGAATGAATTTCCCTACCGTCTGAAACGTATTGATGTACCAAAGTGCCAGATGGGCGAGGACGTGATCTTTTCCGAGGATAACAAGACCTGGTACCTGACCTGCATGAATTCGGGCAATGTCTATGTGGGCGAAACCGCGACGGACAAGATTACCGGTATCATTGATATTCCAGGCAGCAATCCACATGGCCTGGTGGTGTTGAGCGATATCGACCGGATATTGGTTACCTCGACCATAACCGGCGATCTGAAAACCCCGAAGGAGCAGTTGATCATCGTCGAAGCCTCCAGCCAAAAGGTACTGGGCACATTGAAGATGTCCAACAAGCCGTCGCCGTCCGGTGTTGCGCCGGTGGAACTGCTGCGGGTGCCGGGCTCCGACCCGGCAATCGTCTATACCACCAACATGTTTGGCGCCTCTCTCTGGACCGCCACCTGGAACCCGGCCAAAAAGGGCTTCGATGCGGCCCAGGCGTTCGATTTATCAAAGGTCAATGGCGGCGTACCGCTGGAGATGTATTTCGTCGATGGCGGCAAGACCATGTATGTCACCACTGCGAACCCCGGCCTGCTGCATATCTTTGATCTGTCCGCCGATCCCATGAAGCCAAAATTGGTGAAATCAATGGTTACCGGGCAGGGCGCCCATCATGTGGGCCTGACCAAGGATGGACGCTATGGCTTTGTGCAGAATTCCTTTATCAATCTGCCGGGTATGCGGGATGGCTCGGTCTCGGTGGTTGATCTGAAGGCGCAAAAGGTTATCGCCTCAATCGATACCCTGAAAAACATGGGCTACAACCCTAATTGTATTGTGTTGCTGCCCAAGTGGAATGATCTGGCCGGCCACTGACCGACAGTTCGCGGCCAAGAAAAATCATGGGCGTCCCGTGACCTGTTAGGT
>CAYWYB010000415.1:0-3868 GCA_964462145.1 uncultured Rhodospirillaceae bacterium | reverse complement strand
ACCCATTAATGGTACCCTGTGGGTGGCCGGGAAGGGGGAGCGGGTGGGTAGTTCACAAGCGAAATTGGTCTAGATCCCAGACTCGATCAACGGTCAGTGCCGCCAGATCATTCTCGCGCAAGGTCGCGACCTTGGCGCCGCGCGGGGCGCAGAGCTCCGGGTCCGACTCGGCTGAAAACAACACCACCGATGGCGCACCGGCAACGGCGGCCACGTGCATCGGCCCGGTATCATTGCCCACCGCCAGCTTGGCGCCACGAGCCAGGACGGCCAGATCCTCGATGCTGGTTTGATCCGCCAGATCGCGAGCACCGGGACATTGCGCCGCCAGCACACCGGTCAGATGAATTTCGTCCCGTCCGCCGATCAGCACCGGCTGGATATCTGCGGTCAGCAGACGCTGGCAAAGTTCGAGATAGTAATCCGCCGGCCAGCGTTTGGCAGGACGATGGGCCGAGCCGCCGGGCACCACCAGGGCATAGGGCGGCTGCAATTCGAAACGTCCGGCATCCGCCGTGACCCAATCGAGATCCGGCGGCGGCACATTCGCGATCCCCGCCATGGCCAACTGCTCGGCCTGGCGGTCCAGAGTATGCATTAGATCCCGGTCGGGGTTGTCGTGGGGATGCGAGGCACCGGCCGCGATGCCCGACCAATCGGGACGCCCGGCCCCAAAGTAGCCACTGGAGAAGGCGCGTAGATACAGGCTGGAGCGGGACGAGGTTTGCAGGTCATAGACCCTTGCAAAGCCGGCTCCGCGCAGGCGGCGGCGTAGATGCAGCCAATCCATGACCTGGAGCCAATGCGGGCGATGATCCTGCCAAACCTGATCGAACCAGGGACAGGCATGCATGAACATGGCGAAGGCGGGCGCTGTCAACAGAGTGATCCGTGCCTCCGGATGATGCGCCCGGATCGCCTTGAACGGACCGGTGGATTGCACCAGATCGCCCAGGGCGCCATGGCGGATGACCAGAATTTGTTCCTCCGCCATCTCTGTCAATTCAGCCCAGCAGGGATTGATAAACGGCCAGAATGCGCTGACACATCAGGGTCACGGTGAAGTTTTGTTCCACGTTATCGCGGCCATTGGCGGCCATGGCCTCGCGCTCTGCCTGGTTCAGGCTCAGGGCCCGCTCCAGGGCGGCGGCCATGGCTTCGGGCTCGTTGGGCGGCACCAGCCAGCCGCTTTCGTCATGCCAGATGGTCTCGCGGCTGCCGCCATGATCGGTGGCGATGACTGGCCGGCCCATGGCCTGGGCCTCCACCGCGACGCGGCCAAACCCCTCGGGCTGGGTCGAGGCGGAAACAACCACATCGGCCAACATGTAGGCCGCCGCCATGTCGTTGCAATGATCCACGACGCGCAACACATGATCCAGGCCCCGGCGGCGTGCCTGTTCCTCCAATTCCTGGCGATAGGCGGTGCGCCCCTGGTCACCGCCGACCAGGATGCAGCAAATATCCTTGCGGCCCAGGATCGCCAGGGCGTCGATCAGCAGGCTCTGCCCTTTCCATCGGGTCAGGCGGCCCGGCAGCATGATCACGGGCCGGTCATCAGGCAGGCGCCAGGGTTTGGACAGCTGTATCATCCGCTCGGCGCTGACATTGGCGGGGTCGAAAGTGTCGGTATTGATGCCGCGGTGGATGGTCACCAGACGGTCGTCGTCGACGCCATAGGTCTCGCGTACATGCTGGGCCACGAAATCGGAAATGGCGATGACCTTGTCGCCCTTGGCCATGACCTTGTTGTAATGATGCTTCAGCCAATTATGGCCGTAGGCATTGTGAAACGTCGTGACGAACGGCTTGCCCGTGCGCCGCGCCGCGCTCAAGGCGCTCCAGGCCGGGGCCCGGCTGCGGGCATGTACCAGATCGACGCCTTCTCGGTTGATCAAATCGGCCAGGGCATCGCCGTTGCGCAGCATGCGCAAGGGCCGCTTTGCCGCCAGGGGCATTTCAACATGCCGTGCGCCGGCGCGGTTAAGTTCGTGGGTCATCAGGCCGCCGGACGAGGCCACCATGGCACGCCAGCCGGCCGCCGTCAGGGCCGCGGCGGTCTGCACCGTGCCCCGTTCCACCCCGCCCATTTCCATTGCCGGCAACACTTGCAACACAAGCCGCCCCTGGGTTGCCGTTCCCTGGACTGCTTCCGCGCCGGTCGCTTGAATGCTAGATTGCAATGTACCGTCCATACCGACCTATACTGAATGGCGCATCACCCATGACGCACGATATCGAGCCCAAAGCCGAACCTGACTTCCTGAGCCGCGAGGATGGCACCAGGATCGCCTACCATCATAGCCCCGGTAGCACCCCAGGTGTGATCTTTTGTGGCGGCTTCATGTCGGACATGACCGGCACCAAGGCCCTGGCCCTGGAAGCCGCCTGCCAAGCATCCGGGCGATCATATACCCGTTTCGACTATCGCGGTCACGGTCAATCTGATGCGGATTTCGAAAGTGGTACCATCGGCCTGTGGGCCGAGGATGCCCTGGCGGTGTTGGATCAGGCGACGGACGGGCCGCAGATCGTCGTCGGCTCGTCCATGGGCGGCTGGATCATGCTGCTGCTGGCGCGGGCCAGGCCGGAGCGGATCGCCGGCTTGGTCGGTATCGCGCCGGCGCCGGATTTCGTGCTCGGTATGTGGGACGGATTTTCAGACGAGATCAAGGCGACGCTGAAACGCGACGGGGTCTATCGCGCGCCGTCGGAATATTCCGAAGACCCCTATGCCATCACCATGAACCTGATCGAGGAAGGCCGGAACCATCTAGTGCTGCAGGAAAGCCTGCGGGTGGATTTCCCCGTGCGTATCCTGCACGGCATGGCCGATCCTGATGTACCGTGGCGGCAATCGCTGGATATTGTCGAGCGTCTGCAAGGCGACGATATCGTCGTCACCTTCTCGAAAAGCGGCGATCACCGGCTCTCGGAACCCGCCGATATCGCGCGCCTGATCCAAACGGTCGAGGAACTGGCGGCGGCAAGCTAAATGCGGACGGACCAGATGTTGAAAATTGGCGCATTGTCCCAATTTAGCACGGGCATTTGCTCCATTTTGGTACAATACAGCCTCCGCCATCATGAATAAATGGCGATAAACCGCCATTTTTGAATATTTCCGAAGTTGGCACGGGCCTTGCAAGGTAAGGGATGAAGGTCGAATGGCATATCGCCCGGCGACTTGGAACGATGCATTGCTTTTTCTCTTTGGTTGATTGCCCGTGCCCTCAGGCAATCAGCTACACTCCGGCGCTGATCACTTTGGTGGTCAGCGCCGATTTTCTTTTTGGAAAGACGCTAATTGATCAAGCCGCCTTCATCCTCCGTCTCCAAGGGCGGGTCTTCCGCCGTGGGGCCGGCCTGATGATGTACCAATCGCCAACGCTTCCCTTCATGCACGAAGATATTCGTGGCGATCAGATAATTGCCTTCAATTTCCTCGAAACAATGCACATAGGCCATGTCGCTCCGAATATGCGCCTTGGCGGCCAGGCAGCCGATTGCGGGCGAGTCCGGATTGCCGAGAATGGCGTCCCAGCTTTGCAGCACTTCATCGCGGCCCTCCAACAAACCCCAACCGGGATGGATGCAGGAAAGCGGTAAATCATCGGCCCAGACTTCGGCCATGGCCGCCATGTCACGGTCCGCGAATGCACGGTAAAACGCTTCGTTGGCGAACAATACAGCGTCCAGTTCCGTCATGGCGCCAATACCCCTGATTTGATCCCCTAGCCTGCCGTATCTGGCGCCAGTTTAGCAATCATCAAGGCCAGAACCAGCACCGATAATATGGTGGATATTAGCACGGCGGAGGCGGAGCGCGCCGTATAAGTGTCATACTGTTGCGCCAGGATAAAAACAT
>CAYWYB010000414.1:0-3880 GCA_964462145.1 uncultured Rhodospirillaceae bacterium | reverse complement strand
TTCCGCCTTCAGCTCCTTGAAATTCTCGATGATGCCGTTGTGCACCAGGGCGACGTTGGAGGTGGCATGGGGATGGGCATTGACCTCGTTGGGAATGCCGTGCGTGGCCCAGCGGGTGTGCCCAATGCCGACATCGCCCGCCAACGGTTCCTCGGCCAGGCGGTTGCTCAGGTTGACCAACTTGCCTTCGGCCCGGCGGCGATCGATATGGCCATTCACCAGGGTGGCGATGCCGGCACTGTCATAGCCCCGGTATTCCAGTCGTTTCAGACCCTCCGCCACGCGCGCGGCGACGTTGCCTTCGCCCATCCTGCCGATGATGCCAATGATGCCGCACATATTTCAGGTTCCTATTTCTTCTTTTGAGCGGCTTTTTCGGCCGCCTTGCGTTTTCGGAACGAAGCGGCCCAGCCGGCGCGTTCCTTCTGATCCGAACGCTCCACCGCCAATGCATCCGCCGTTACCTCGCGGGTCACCGTGCTGCCCGCACCGACGATAGCGCCGTCGCCCACTTTGACCGGGGCCACCAGCGCGGTGTTGGAGCCGATGAAGGCGCCCTTGCCGATATCGGTGAAGGATTTCAGGAAACCGTCGTAATTGCAGGTGATGGTGCCGGCCCCGATATTGGCGCCCGCGCCAACGCGGGCATCACCGATATAGGCCAGATGATTGACCTTGGCGCCGTCCTCGATGCTGGCCTTCTTGACCTCGACAAAATTGCCGATCCGCGCATCCGTGCCGATCTCGGCCTCCGGACGCAAGCGCGCGAACGGCCCGATGACGGCTCGGGAGGCGACGGTGCAGCCTTCCAGATGGCTGAAGGCATTGATGGTGACGTTGTCGCCGATAGTGACGCCGGGGCCGATATAGACATGCGGCTGTATGGTGACATCCTGGCCGATGACGCTGTCATGGCAGAAATAAACACTGTCGGGGTCCAGCAGCGTGACGCCCGCCGCCATCGCCGCATGGCGCAGACGGTTCTGCACCACGGCTTCCGCTTGGGCTAGTTGATCACGGGAGTTGATGCCCGAGGCCTCGATCTCGCTGGCCTCGACCACGGCGCAGCGGCGGCCCTGGCGGTTGGCGATCTCTATAATATCGGTCAGATAATATTCACCCTTGGCATTGTCGTTGCCCAATTCGTCCAGCAGTTGCCCCAGAACCGCGCCATCGATGGCCATGAAGCCGGAATTGCATAAATCCGTCTGGCGTTCCGCCGCGCTGGCGTCGCGGTGCTCGACAATGCGTTGCAGGTTGCCGCC
Source organism: uncultured Rhodospirillaceae bacterium (assembly GCA_964462145.1). Classification (GTDB taxonomy): domain Bacteria; phylum Pseudomonadota; class Alphaproteobacteria. The sequence goes on along the minus strand of CAYWYB010000414.1, from coordinate 2,615 downwards.
GCCGTCGACGATCAGGCGGCCATACTCCGCCGTGTCCTGAGGCCGGAAGCCCATGACCACGACGGCCGGGTCGTCCGCCCCCCGCCGGGCCGCCAGCATGGCCTGCAAGGTCTCGACCGATACCAGGGGCGAATCTGCGAACAGCATCAGCACATCGCCCGAAAAGTCCGATAATTTTCCCTGCGCCGCCATCATGGCATGGCCGGTACCCAACGGCGGATCTTGAATAGCCAAATCCAGACCCGGGATCGCGGCGTCGATGGCATCTCGATTTTCGGGCGAGGCGACGACGATGCGCTTTTCCAGGTGCTGCTCCGGGCCGAGGGCATCAATGGTGGCCAATAGCTGGGCCAGCATGGAACGCCCGGCGAGCGGGTGGAGAACCTTCGGCAGTTTCGATTTCATGCGTGTGCCCTGGCCGGCGGCCAGCACCACGGCTGCGATCGAATCTTTACTCATTTCTGCAAGTCTTTGTACCGTTAGAGATTTCTTCATCTAACCCATATCGCGACTAAGTTGCCACAACGTAATCAGCGAACCTATTCAATTTCCTTTACAGTATCTTTCAATACAGTGTTCAACATCACCAAAATGGTGAAAAAAGGGCAATTATCGGAATGAGTTACGAGCAAATGGGCATAACCGCCATCCTAGCTGGCGCGGTTGTCCTGTTTATCTGGGGCCGGCCGCGCTATGACCTGGTCGCCTTGCTGGCTTTGTTGGCCACGGCGGTGCTTGGTTTGCTTCCGGGAGAGCAGATTTTCGCCGGTTTTGGTCATCCAGCGGTGATTACGGTAGTGGCTGTATTGATCGTTAGCCGAGGTTTGCGCAATGCCGGCGTGGTGGATGTGATCGCCGGCTGGCTGTCGCCCCTGATCGACCGCCCGCAGCTGCATCTCGCCGCGCTGACGGCAACGTGCGGTTTCTGCTCCGCCTTCATGAATAACGTCGGCGCCCTGGCTATTCTGATGCCGGTGGCGTTGGAATCAGCGGCCAAACAGAACCGCTCCCCCGCCGCCATGCTGATGCCGTTGAGTTTTGGGGCGATTCTCGGCGGTCTGAGCACCATGATCGGTACGCCGCCGAACGTCATCATCGCGCAATACCGGGCCGATGCTTTCGATGCACCGTTCCGGATGTTCGATTTCAGTCCCGTTGGCGGCATTATCGCGCTGCTGGGCGTGGCCTATCTGATCCTGTTTGGCTGGCGCCTGATCCCGCGCAGCCGCCAGGGCCAGGCCCGCGCCGACGAGATTTTTCAGATCCGCGACTACATGACCGAGGCGCGCCTGAACGAGGGTTCGGCCCTGGTCGGCGCCTCCATCGCCTCGCTGCCGGAATTGGATGATCTCGATGTTCTGGTCACGGCCCTGATCCGGGGCGAGGAACGCCGCCCCGCGCCCAGCCGGCGCACCAAGCTGCGAATCGGCGATGTCCTGGTGCTGCGCGCCGACCCGACGGATCTGAAGGGTTTCATCGAGGCCGCCGGCCTGGAACTGGTGGGTGACGAGGAATTGTCGCCCGAACACCTGGCCTCCGACGAAGTGGCCTTGATCGAGGCTGTGATCACCGCGCAATCGAACCTGACCGGGCGCAGCGCGCGCACCGCCAACCTGCGTAACCGACATGGCCTGAATCTGCTTGCCATCGCCCGTCAGGGGCAGCGGGTGCGCACCCGCCTGGACCGGGTGGTGATGAAGGCGGGTGATGTCTTGTTGCTGCAAGGCGACAGCGGCGCCATGCCCGACACGCTTTCAAGACTGGGCTGCCTGCCGTTGATGCGCCGGGGCCTGCGTCTTGGCCAGAACCCCCGTGTGTTGGCGGGCCTGGGTATCTTCGCCGCCGCTCTTGCCGCCAGTGGTTTTGGCCTGTTGCCGGCGGCGGTGGCGCTGACGGCGGCGGCGGTAGCCATGGTGCTGTTCGATTTCCTAAATTTGCGCGAGATGTACGAGGCCATTGATTGGCCGGTGATCGTTCTGTTGGGCGGCATGATACCCGTGGGCGGTGCGTTGGAGAGCACGGGCACCGCCGCCTTGCTGGCCAATGGTTTGGTCGGCCTAGCTGTTTCTTTGCCGGTGTGGGCGGTGCTGGCATTTGTGCTGATCCTGACCATGACCCTGTCTGATGTCATGAACAACGCCGCCACGGCGGTGGTTATGGCGCCGATTTCCGTGGGTATCGCCAGGGGCCTGGACGTCAGCCCCGACGGATTTCTGATGGCTGTAGCGGTCGGGGCGTCGTGCGCCTTCCTCACCCCCATTGGCCATCAGTGCAACACTCTGGTATTGGGTCCGGGCGGCTATCGGTTTTCCGATTATTGGCGGGTCGGCCTGCCCTTGGAAGTGTTGATCGTCGCCGTCTCGGTGCCTTTGATTATGTGGATTTGGATATAGTGTCCTTGTTCAGAGATACGTCATGTTTAGGATCGTTTCCCAGGGCCTCTGGGTAGGAGACGTCCCGCCGGCGATGCGGGACATCGTCAAGGGGCGCCGACGCCACCAGAGGCCCTGGAAAACGACCGTTTCGGCGGTCATACAAACCCCTCGGACGTCGTCGCGCGGTCCTTGTGATGATGGCATCACGGCGGACCACGCTTCTAGCCGAGGGGTTTGTAT
>CAYWYB010000413.1:0-3909 GCA_964462145.1 uncultured Rhodospirillaceae bacterium | reverse complement strand
TCAGGTAACCGTGGATTTTGGCGCCCCGCGCCTTGGCCAGATCGGCCCGTTCCAGGATCACCACGCCGGCGCCTTCGCCGCCCATGATGCCGAAGCGTTCCGTATTGAAGGGCCGGCAGGCCTTGTAGGGATCGGGCTGGGGGCTCAACATGCCGTAGAGGCCCGCCGCGATCATGGTGACCTGCGTACGCGAGGCCTCGCAACCGCCCGCGATGGCGACATCACAGTCGCCGCGTTCGATCATCCGGGCCGCCGTGCCGATGGCGTCGATGGAGGAGGCGCAGGCGGTGGTAACCGTCAACAGCGGTCCATGCAGTTTCCAGCGCAGGGCGATCTGCCCCGCCGCCATGTTGGCCCAGGCCTTGATCTGCAATTTACGGTCAACGCCCGGCGGTCCTTCCAGATCCAGGCCGCGTTGGGAATCCGCGATGGTCTCGGTACCGCCGCACGAGGTGCCCATGACCACGGCGGTGCGTTCGCCATCCAACGCCTCCATGCCGCAGGCATCCACCGCCTGGACGGCGGCGGCGATGGCGTACTGGGCAAAGCGGTCGGTGCCGTCGATCACCCGATCATCCATCCAGTCCTCGGGCTTGAAATTCTCGACCTTGGACATCCAGACGTTTTGCAGGCTGGCTTCGTTGTCCCACGGCGTTGGGCCGGCGGCGACATGCGCGGCGGAAAGATTCTGGCAAAATTCATCAACGGTATGGCCGATCGAGGAAATTACGCCCAGTCCGGTAATCGCGATATCTTCCATTACGTCCTCCTACTTTTCATAACGCGTTTTCTCTTATCTTGGCGCGTCCGCTGGTCAATCGCAAGGCGGCAGGCCGGATTGTCATGCGCCTTCGTCCATGCCAGTCTTTTGCCAACCTATGTAAAAACATAAAAAAATGTCGAGGATGAGGAAATGGTGGAGCAGGATGACCGGATAAATCTCGGCTATTTGAGCCGGCCCCAGGCGTTGCGGGAGCCGGGTAAGACGGCGATTATCGAAATCGATGGCGCCGCGGTGCGCCAGCGGACCTATGGCGAACTGGAAACGCGGCTGGATCAGGTTGCATCAATGTTGGGCGCCCTGGGTCTGGCGCCCGGCGACCGCTTCGTGGTCTGTGCCGGCAACAGTATCGAGTATATCGAAATCGTCATCGGTGCCATGCGGGGCGGTATCGTGCCGGTGCCCGTCAACAACCGACTGGCCGGCGACACCATCGCCTACATCATCGCGGATGCCGCGGCCAAGGCAGCGTTGATCGAGCCAGACGCCAGCATGGCGGCGGTGGAGGCCGTGGAACAGGCCGGTATGGAACGCCGCGTGGCGGTTTCACAGGCGCGGGATGGCTGGCTGGATTTCGAGGACCTGATGGCCGCGGCACCGGCCTTCGACGCGCCCGATGTGGGCGGCAGTGATATTCTGATGATGCCCTATACCTCCGGCTCGACCGGACGGCCAAAGGGGGTGCCGTTGGCTCATGCAGGGCAGGCCTGGAACCTGGCCGCCACGGAAAAACAGTTTTGCCAGGTGTTCGAACCGGGCGCCCGCGCCCTGACCGCCAATCCGCTGTATCACAAGAACGCATTTTCGGGCGTGGTCAAACCGATGCTGCGTCTCCGCGCCTCCATGGTGATCATGCGCCAGTTCGAACCGCGGGCCTTTATTGAAACTCTGGCGAAATATCAATGCACCTACACCATTTCGGTGCCAAGCATCTTCGCGCTGTTGCTGGAACATCGTGACCTGATCGCGGACAGTGATCTATCCGCCCTGCGCGGCCTGTTCGTGGGCTCGGCGCCCTGTCCGATTCAGTTGCTGGAAAATGTGCAGGAGACCTTTGGCGTGCCGATCTATCAGGGCTATGGCCTGACCGAGGGCGGGCCAATCTCTCACGGTGCCGATATGTCCGGACCGCAGCCGCCCCATGGCAGTTGCGGCACCCCCGTCGAAGGTTGCGAGACCAAGCTGATCGGCGATGATGGCAGGGAAAACAGGCATCTTGGCGAATTATGGATGCGCAGCCCCGGCGTTACCGCCGGCTATCACAATCTGGCGGAGGTCAACGCCGAACGTTTGGTCGATGGCTGGTTGCGCACTGGTGATCTGTTCGAAGTGGACGGGGCGGGGCTGTTCTATTTCAAGGGCCGGACCGACGATATGTTCCAGTGCGGCGGTGAAAGTGTTTATCCCATCGAGGTAGAGAGCCTGTTGCTGCGTCATCCGGACGTTATCGATGTGTGCGTTGTCGCCGTGCCGCACCCGATCAAGGGCGAGGTGCCTGTTGCCATGGTCTCGGTACCGGAAGATGCGGCGGCGGATGCCGAGGCCTTGAAGCAGTTCTGCCTGGACGAGGGCCCGGCCTATTCCCACCCCCGCCGGGTGGTCGTGGTGGATGCTCTGCCCCTGACGGGGGCGGCCAAGATCGACCGCATGGGCATCCAGCGGCAGATGATTGAAAGTGGACTGACAGACAGCTAGCCCAAGGCCTCGATAACCTCCGCGCTGGACTGCACCCAGCCGAATTTCATGGCGAAATTGCGCAGGGTTGCCGTGTGTAGTTCTTCATCGAACGAGGACACCGCGTCCGCCACCATGATGGTGGGAAAACGGTGATGGAAGGCCTCGCGGGCGGTTTCCTCGACACAGATCTGGGTCACCGTGCCGGTAATGACCAGGGAGCCGACGCCGAGGTTGCGCAGGCTGTCGTTCAGGGCGGTGCCGTGAAAGGCGCCATAGCCGTATTTCTCGATGATCAGATCGCCGGCCTCGGGGCGCAGCTCGTCAATGATCTCCGTGCAATCCAGCGGGCCATCGACATCCGGGTAATGGCGCTGATGCCCTTGCCAGCAGCATTTCGTGGGCGGTTCGCATTGCGGCGACCAGTTCCACAATAGGCTGTGCGTCTGGGTGGCGAGGAACTTGGTGTAAATCACCGGCAGGTCCTGGGCACGGAAGGCGGCGATCAGGGCCTGATGGGCGGGCACCGTGGCCAGGGCATCGGGCACCTGTAAGGGCGCATCCTGGCGAACGAAATCGTTCTGCATATCGACGATCAGCAGGGCGGGTCCTCGAATGTATTCGGCTGTTCGGTCGGCTGTTCGATCATGGGCCCGTCCAATAGTTTCCTCTGGGCGCCAGGATAACGTTAAGATGCCGGCAAAACCAAGAACATCGCACAATGAGCATCAAGGTGGCGGAGGGTGATTGCCATGACTGAATTTGACTATATCGTCGTAGGGGCGGGCTCGGCGGGCTGTGTCCTGGCCAACAGGTTGAGCGAGCCGCCCCGAACCCGCACCCTGCTGCTGGAGGCGGGCGGCAAGGACAGCAGCATCTGGATCCATGTGCCGGTGGGTTTTTCCAAGATGCTGAACAACCCTGCCATGAATTGGTGCTTCGAGACCGAGCCGGAGGCCGGAACCGACGACCGTAAGATACCTATTCCACGGGGCAAGGTGCTGGGCGGCTCGTCCTCCATCAACGGCATGCTGTATGTGCGCGGCCAGGCCCAGGACTATGACACCTGGGCCCAGATGGGCAACCGCGGCTGGTCCTATGACGAGGTTCTGCCGCACTTTAAGAAGTCCGAGCGCTTCGAGCGCGGCGGCAGTGAACTGCGCGGCGGTTCTGGCCCCATGAACGTTGCGGATATGCGGGAAAATCACAAATTGCTTGATGCCCTGATCGAGGCCGGCGGTCAGGCCGGGCATGGCGTCAATCCCGACTACAACGGCGAGAAGCAGGATGGCTTTGGCTATTATCAAGTGACCCAGCACAAGGGCCGCCGGCACAGCGCCGCCCGCGCCTTTTTGGGCCCCGCCGCGCACCGGGCGAATTTACAGATCGAAACCAATGCCATCGCCGGGCGCCTGTTGATGGAGGGCAAGCGCGTGGTCGGCGTGGAATACACC
>CAYWYB010000412.1:0-3920 GCA_964462145.1 uncultured Rhodospirillaceae bacterium | reverse complement strand
ATTAACTTTCGATACGGGCGGCACCATTCTGGATTGGCACACGGGCATTTCCACCGCCCTGGCGGATGCCGGCAGGCGCCATGGGCTGGAACGGGATTGGGCCGCCATCGCCAATGACTACCGTGCGTCTTCTCTCAAGGCCATGGCGAACACGGGGGCGGATGCGCCGGCCACTTTCAATATCGACGATGTGCACCGCCGGCAATTGGCCGAGATGGTCGAGAAATATGACTTGGACGCTTTTACCGAAGCTGAACGCGAGGCGATCTGGTACCGCTGGCACGAATTGGACTGCTGGCCCGATTTCCCCGCCGCGCTGGCCAGGATGCGGGAAAAGTACATCGTCGCCTCATTCACTATTCTGACGGTTTCGTTGATCGTGGACACGGCCAAGCGCAACGGCCTGTCCTGGGATGCGGTGATCTCGTGCGAAATGATCGGGCAATACAAGATCCTGCCCGGTGCCTACGAACGCGCCGCCAAGTGGCTGGCGTTGGAACCGGCTGAAATCATGATGGTGGCCTGCCACAATATCGATCTGAACGCGGCCCGGGATGTCGGTTTTAAATCCGCCTTCGTGCGCCGCCCCGCTGAATGGGGCAACGCCGGCCCGCCTGATCCGGAACCCAGTGCCCATCACGACATCATTGCCGACGACTTCCCCGACCTGGCCCGGCAGCTGGGTCTGGGGGCCTGATTTATAGCGCTATTTGGTGACGGAGTGGCGGTCAAAGTAGCGCCTCATCGTTCGCCTGCTTGGCGAATAGACGTGCGTTGTGCTAATAGCGCCCTGTACTGATAAATGACTGATACGCACCAGTCCGGGGTCGGCCCGTTCCGGAATCATGCGCGGGCTGAAGGGAAAAATTCATGACACGGCGTCTTTGGATCATGCTGCTTTGCGGCATCTTGATCATGCTGGCCAGCAACGGCCTGCGCCTGACATTTGGGGTCTTTTTGCGTCCGATCTCGATGGACCTTGAGACCGGGCGGCAGCTGTTCGGGCTCGTCATCGCCGGGCAAACGCTTCTCTATGGCCTGACCCAGCCCGTCGCCGGCATAATCGCCGACCGCTATGGCGCGGTGAAGGTCATCGTCGCCGGGACTTTGTTCTATGCCCTGGGCCTGTGGTGGACATCGATCTCCACCAACGCCCTTGATCTCTATATTTCAATCGGCCTGCTGATTGGCCTGGGCTTGTCCGGGGCCAGCCAGGTCATCGTGCTTGGCGCCCTAGGCAAGGTGGTGCCGAATGAACGACGGGGCGTGGTCTTTGGCGCGGTAATCGCGGCGGGTTCGCTTGGCATGTTCTTCTTCGTGCCTGGTGTACAGGGCTTGATCGACGCTTTCGGCTGGCGCGAGACGTTAGTGTTATGTGCTATTTTCGTCGCCTTGATGTCTTTTTTGGCGATCGGGCTTCGGGTTGACGGCCACGGTGCCGGTCAAGGTCCGGCGCAATCGCTGCGCGAGGCAATCCGCGAGGCAAGGACGCATAGAGGCTATATCCTGCTGGCCACCGGGTTTTTTGTTTGCGGGTTTCACGTCACCTTCATCGCCACCCATTATCCGGCATTCCTGGCCGACAACGGCGTCTCGACCACCGCCGCCGCCTATGCCATGGGGATCATCGGTTTGTGCAATATCATCGGCGCCTTTGCCTTCGGCGCCGCCGGCGACCGCTTTCGCAAGAAGAATATCCTGACGCTAATCTATCTGCTGCGCGCCGTTATCATGACGATCCTGCTGCTAGTGCCGATCAACGACACCACGGCGATTATTTTTGGCGCCTGCATGGGCCTGGTATGGCTGGCAACCGTGCCTTTGACTTCCGGCATCGTCGCGCAGGTGTTTGGCACCCGGCATTTTTCCATGCTGTTCGGCGTGGTTTTCATGAGCCATCAGATCGGTGGTTTCACCGGTGCTTGGCTGGGCGGGCTGATTTATGACGCAACCGGTTCCTACAATCTGATGTGGGGTGTTTCCGTGGCCCTTGGCCTGACCGCTGCCGCCTTGCACTGGCCAATCAGCGACCGGCCCTTGGAGCGTCTGGCTGAACCCGCCTAAGACAATGGCAGCCGCACGGTAAAGCGCGCGCCGCCGCCGGCGTCGAGGCGGTTTCGCGCCGTGATGGTGCCGCCATGGGCTTCGATGATCTGCCGGCAGATGGACAAACCCAGGCCGGAATGCTGGCCAAAGGTTTCGCCCGCCGGGCGCTGGCTGTAAAATCTCTGAAATATGGCTTCTTCCTGGCCAGGCGGTATGCCGGGGCCATCATCCTCCACCGCCAATTGCGCCATCCCTTCCACCCGTTCCAGGGATAAACGGATCGTGCCCTCGGCCGGGGAAAACGACAATGCATTGCCAACCAGATTATCGACCACCTGGCCCAGACGGCTGGGCAGCCCCTCGATCAGAATAGGGTCGCCAGGTTCGATATGCAGCTCGAACCTCGGCCCCGGCATCCCAGCGGTGGATTGCCGCATCGCAATGAAGGTTTGCAATAGCGCGGTCAAATCGACGGATTCCGATTCTTCCCGCGCCAATTCCGCATCGATCCGAGAGGCGTTGGAGATATCGCTAATCAGCCGGTCCATGCGGCGCACATCCTGGACCATAACCACCATAAGGTCATGCTTTTGTACCGGATCTTCCGTGCGCTCGATGGATTCCAAGGCGCTGCGTAGCGAGGTCAGAGGATTCTTAATCTCATGCGCCACATCCGCCGCGAAGACCTCGATGGCATCCAATCTGCCATACAGTGCCTCGGTCATTTCATGCAGCGCAACGCTCAGATCGCCAATTTCATCATGCCGGCGGCTTAAGTCGGGGATTTGTGCGCGGCGGCCCCGCCAGCGCCGCACGCGATCCGCCGCCCTCGCCAAATGGCGTACGGGCCCGGCAATCGTGCCGGCCAGAAAGAATGACATCAGCACCGTCACGGTCAACGCCAGGGCGGACGCTTGCAATATAGCCAGACGGGCGTTGCGCACCCCTTCTTCGATGTCGGCGCTGTCGGCGGACAGCAGCAAGGCGCCGACCACGCGGCGCAGTTGCTGTACCGGCACCGCCACCGTCAATACCAGTGTCTCGTCCTTTAGGGTACGAATGGCGCCGCCGACCTCACCCCCCAGGGCAACCGTCAATTCCGGATAATCCAGCAGGCCGCGGCCCAGCCGTTCCTGGTAAGGCGGAAAGGCGGGCCCCCTGGGCAGACTGGGCAGAAGCCAATCATAAACCCGATTGAAAAAGTGCATGACATGATCGGAAGGATCGGCGGGCGGCAAATAGCGCAAGTGCACCTGCCGGCCCGCGCCGACAAGCTGTCTCGAGTCCGCCAACATGCCGCCGTTGGGCAGATACAACCGGGCCCTGGTCAAGGTCGGCGCCACCAGGCGGCGAATAATACGGGCGGAGGTTTTGCCGTCCAGGCGGCGACGGTCCTCCGCCCCGATTAAAGCACTTTCGCCCAAAGCGCCGGCGATGACTTCGGCCTGGCTTTGCAGGGCCGCGATCTTGGCGTCGAGCAGGCCATCGCGATATTGATCAAGGTAAAAAATACCCCCAACCAGAACACCCAGGGCCAGCACATTCGGCGCCAGTATGCGCAGTGTCAGCGTCGAAAAGCGGCGGTGACGGTCAGGGTCAGGGCCACCGCCACCCGCGAGGCGCATCGGTGTTGGACCCGTGGGGCGGGGTCCGGGCTGGCCAAGCTGTCTTACCACCGAACCCCTCCTGTTCCCGCTCCGGTTCCGTTTCCAGTTTTGCGGCGGCGTCTACTCCTGGAAACGATAGCCCAGGCCGTACAGGGTTTCGATACGGGCAAAGTCATCGTCGGCCGCCTTGAATTTTCGGCGCAGGCGTTTGATATGCGAATCAATTGTGCGGTCATCGACATAGATATTGTCGCCATATGCCGCATC
>CAYWYB010000411.1:0-4000 GCA_964462145.1 uncultured Rhodospirillaceae bacterium | reverse complement strand
TTCACGGCCTATGATGACATTGACAAGGCGCCCGAAGAGCGCGCCCGTGGCATCACGATCTCGACGGCTCATGTTGAGTACGAGACCGAGAACCGCCATTACGCCCACGTTGATTGCCCGGGCCATGCTGACTATGTGAAGAACATGATCACGGGCGCGGCGCAGATGGACGGCGCCATTTTGGTTGTTTCGGCGACGGACGGCCCGATGCCGCAGACGCGGGAGCATATCCTTCTGGCCCGTCAGGTCGGCGTGCCTGCGCTTGTGGTTTACATGAACAAGTGCGACCAGGTTGATGACGAGGAAATTCTCGAGCTGGTTGAGATGGAAGTGCGCGAGCTTCTGTCCAGCTATGAGTTCCCGGGCGATGATATCCCGGTTATCCGCGGTTCGGCGCTGGTGGCGCTGGAAGACGGCGACGAGGCCCTGGGCAAGAACTCCATTCTGGAACTGATGGCCGCCGTGGATGATTACATCCCGCAGCCGGATCGTCCCAAGGACATGCCTTTCCTGATGCCGATCGAGGACGTGTTCTCGATCTCTGGCCGTGGCACGGTTGTCACGGGCCGGATCGAGCGCGGCGTTGTCAAGGTTGGCGAGGAGATCGAGATCGTCGGCATCAAGGAGACGGCGAAAACCACGGTGACGGGCGTCGAGATGTTCCGCAAGCTGCTGGACCAGGGCGAGGCCGGCGACAACGTTGGCTGCCTGCTGCGTGGTGTTGGCCGTGAAGAGGTCGAGCGCGGTCAGGTTCTGGCGCACACGGGTACGATTACGCCGCACACCAAGTTCCAGGCCAGTGCTTACATTCTGACCAAGGATGAAGGCGGCCGTCATACGCCGTTCTTCACCAACTATCGTCCGCAGTTTTATTTCCGGACGACGGATGTGACGGGTGTTGTCAGCCTGCCGGAAGGCACGGAGATGGTGATGCCCGGCGATAACATCGAGATGTCGGTTGAGTTGATTGCGCCGATCGCCATGGACGAGGGTCTGCGTTTCGCGATCCGCGAGGGCGGCCGCACGGTTGGTGCCGGCGTCGTCGCCGCGATCGACGAGTAAGTGGGCCTCGAAACCGAACTGATCTGTAGGCAGGAAAAAAAGACATGGAAAGCCAAAATATCCGCATCCGCCTGAAAGCTTTCGAGCACCGCGTGCTCGATCAGGCCACATCGGAAATTGCCAATACGGCGAAACGGACCGGCGCACGTGTGCGCGGCCCCATTCCCCTGCCCACGCGGATCGAAAAGTTCACGGTCCTGCGCTCGCCGCACATCGATAAGAAGTCGCGTGAGCAGTTCGAAATCCGCACCCACAAGCGGTTGCTGGATATCATTGACCCCACGCCCCAGACCGTCGATGCGCTGATGAAGCTCGACCTGGCCGCCGGCGTGGATGTGGAAATTAAACTTTAGGATTTGGCAATGAGGCGTTCCGGTCTAATAGCGCAAAAACTCGGCATGACCCGGGTTTTTCAGGAAGATGGCAGCCACGTGCCGGTCACGGTGCTGCACATTGATGATTGCCAGGTCGTGGCGCAACGTACCGGCGAGACGGACGGTTATACCGCCGTGCAGTTGGGTGCGGGCAAGGCCAAGGTAAAACGGGTCGGCCAGGCCATGCGCGGCCATTTCGCCAAGGCGGAAGTGGAGCCAAAGCAGCGCGTGGCCGAGTTCCGGGTATCCGATGATGCCTTGATCGAGGTTGGCGCACGGTTGAGCCCGGCGCATTTCGCCAAAGGTCAATATGTTGACGTCGCCGGCACTTCCATCGGCAAGGGTTTCGCTGGTGCCATGAAGCGTTGGGGCTTTGGTGGTCTCAGGGCCTCGCACGGTGTTTCCATCTCTCACCGTTCGCACGGTTCCACGGGTCAATGCCAGGATCCAGGCAAGGTCTTCAAAGGTAAGAAGATGGCCGGTCATCTGGGCGCGGGCCGGGTCACCATGCAGAACCTGGAAGTGGTCGATGCGGACGAGGAAAATGGCCTGCTGCTGATCAAGGGCTCTGTTCCGGGTCCCAAGAGCGGCTGGTTGATGGTCAGCGACGCGGTGAAGAAGGCGTTGCATGCGGATGCTCCCAAGCCGGCTGGTTTGATCGAAAGTCCGGAAGAAGAGGCTGCGCCCGAAGCTGAAGCAGCACCTGAAGCCGAGGCTGTGGAAGAAGCGGCGGCTACGGAAGAGGCCGCGCCGGCTGAGGCTCCTGTTGAGGCTCCGGCCGAAGATACAGCCGCTGATGCCCCGGCTGACGGCGACGAGAAGGAATAATTGCCATGAAGGCAAAAGTAACAACACTCGACAACAAGGCCGCCGGCAATATCGATCTGGCGGACGAGGTTTTCGGCGTCAAGCCGCGCCGGGATATCCTGCACCGCGTGGTGACCTGGCAGTTGGCCAAGCGCCGCGGCGGCAATCATGCCGTCAAGGAGCGTAACGCCATTCGGGGTTCAGGTTCGAAAATCTGGGCCCAGAAGGGCACCGGCCGGGCCCGGCATTCCTCGAACAAGGCACCGCAGTTTCGCGGCGGCGGCGTGGCCCATGGCCCCCGGGTCCATGATCATGCCCACAAGCTGACCAAAAAGGTCCGTGCCCTGGGCTTGCGCTCGGCGCTTTCGGCCAAGCAGGCGGACGGCAAGCTGGTGATCCTCGATCAGGCGGCTTTGGACGATGCCAAGACCAAGGCATTGTCGGCCAAGGTGACGGCCTTGGGGTGGGGCGATGTCTTGATTATTGATGGCGGCGAATTGGATCAGAACCTGGTTCGTGCCGCCGGCAACCTTACGGATGTGCAGGTGATGGCGTCGGCTGGCGCCAACGTGTACGACATCCTGCGCCGCGACACCCTGGTGCTGACCAAGAGCGCCGTTGAAGTATTGGAGGCGCGGCTAAAATGAACCGCGAACAGGTATATCAGACCGTCCTCGGTCCGGTGGTGACGGAAAAAGCCACCATGGGTTCGGAGCACGGGCAAGTCACCTTCCGGGTGACCATGGACGCCACCAAGCCGCGCATCAAGCAGGCAGTGGAGGAGTTGTTCTCGGTCAAGGTGAAATCGGTCAACACCCTGCGGGTCAAGGGCAAGACCAAGCGTTTCAAAGGCGTCAAGGGGCGCCGGTCGGATTGGAAAAAAGCCATCGTGACGTTGGAAGATGGTCAGTCCATCGACGTCATGGGCGGGGTGTAGACGAATGGCGTTGAAGCAATATAAACCAACCACACCGGGCCGCCGCGGCCTGGTCCTGGTCGACCGCTCGGAACTGCATAAAGGCAAGCCGGTCAAGGCGTTGACCAAGGGCCTGAGCAAAAGCGGCGGGCGCAACAACCATGGCCGTATTACCGCCCGGCGCCGTGGCGGCGGGGCCAAGCGCAGCTACCGCGTGGTGGATTTCAAGCGTAGCCGCCATGAAGCGGCGACGGTCGAGCGTCTGGAATACGATCCGAACCGCTCCGCCTTTATCGCGCTGATTAAATATGGCAATGGCGATCTGTCCTACATCCTGGCGCCGCAGCGGCTTGCCGCCGGCGACAGCGTGGTGGCCGGCGACCGGGTCGATGTAAAACCGGGCAACGCCATGCCGCTTTCCTCCATGCCCATCGGCACCATCGTCCATAACGTGGAGATGAAGCCGGGCAAGGGTGGTCAGATCGCACGCTCTGCTGGAACCTACGTTCAGTTGGTTGGCCGTGATCAGGGCTACGCCATTCTGCGCCTGACCTCGGGCGAGCAGCGCCTGGTTCGGGCCGAATGCATGGCCACGGTGGGTGCGGTGTCGAACCCGGATAATTCCAATATCAAGCTGGCCAAGGCGGGCCGAAACCGCTGGCTGGGCAAGCGCCCGTCGGTGCGCGGCGTCGCCATGAACCCGGTCGATCATCCCCACGGTGGTGGTGAGGGTCGCACCTCTGGTGGCCGGCATCCGGTGACGCCATGGGGCAAGCCGACCAAGGGCAAGCGCACACGCTCCACCAAGAAGCCCGCTAGCAAATTGATTCTGCGCCGCCGG
>CAYWYB010000410.1:0-4003 GCA_964462145.1 uncultured Rhodospirillaceae bacterium | reverse complement strand
CCTCCCGCTCAAAACCCAGGGCCCGCGCCGCCGTAATGGTGATGCCGGAACGCGAGGTGCCGGGGATCAACGCCAGGATCTGGGCCAGGCCGATCAGCAGAACCGCCGTGAAGCCCAGTTGTTCCATTCTGTTGATCCGCATGCAGGTTCGGTCCACGGTCCACAGCAACAGGCCAAACATCACGGTGGTCCAGGCGATGACCAGGGGCGAGCGTAGAAGTTCAAGAAGACCCTGACTGGCCAGAAAGTACCCCGCCGCCAATGCAGGCAGGGTGCCGACCAGGATCATCAGGAACAGCCTGGCGCCCGCATCGAAGCGTCCCAGCAACAGGGATATCAGGCCCATGACCATGGCCGCCACGTCCTGGCGAAAATACAACATCACCGCGCCCAGGGTCCCCAGATGCACGGCGATGTCGATGGTCGGCCCCTGGTCGGGCCAATCACCGGCCAAAGGCACCAGGATCAAGTGAGCCGAAGACGAGATCGGCAGAAACTCGGTCAGGCCCTGAACCACGGCAACAATGATCAGATGCAGGAAACTCACATAAAAACTCCGGTCTCGCCTCAATGATAATCACTGATTCGCTACCCGCACACAGTGCCACACCACGCCTGCTTTTACATCAAGCGCCGGTTCCGGATAGCCTCGGCGCGGCAGCCGGCATAAATAGATTGATATGAGACATTCAATAACAGAGCGCCTGGCCGGCCTTGACTGGAGACAAATCGCGGCGCGGATCGAAGACGGCGGACATGCCCGGACCAAACCGCTGCTAGATGCCGGGGAATGCGGTGAATTGATCGGCTTGTATGGCCAGAATCAATGTTTCCGCAATACCATCGAGATGGCCCGCTATCGCTTTGGCGAAGGCCAATACCGCTATTTCGACAATCCATTGCCTGATCTGGTTGCCGATATGCGGCAAGGGCTTTATCACCATCTAGCCCCGATCGCCAACCAAATGGCCGCCAATCTGCCCGGCGGCAATCACTATCCAGCCACCTTGGCCGCCTACCGCGAGATTTGCCATGGCGCAGGTCAGACCAAACCGACGCCGCTTCTGCTGCGTTACGAGGCGGGCGGCTACAACCGGTTGCATCAGGACCTGTACGGCGGCGAGCTGTTTCCTTTGCAGGCGGTGATTTTGTTGAGCCGGCCTGGCATCGATTTCACCGGTGGCGAGTTCCTGTTGGTGGAGCAACAGCCCCGCGCCCAATCCATTGGCCGAGTGGTCACGCCGGAACAGGGCGAAATGGTGATTTTTCCGGTCCGCGAACGTCCAGTACGGGGCAAGCGCGGCTATTTCCGCGCGCCCATGCGCCACGGCGTCAGCCGCCTGCATACAGGCCGGCGTTTTACCCTGGGCATCATTTTCCACGACGCGGAATAGGCCGCGGCGGCACGGCAATTATCAACCTGCCCTAGTCCGGGGCGGGCGCGGCACTATATCCACAGATTGAATACGCCAAAAATGCATCGGGGAACGGGCATCATGTTGGAATATTTAACACTGGGGATACTCTGTGTCGGCCTTACGCTGACATTTTATACCTTCATCTATATCCACGATATTCCGTATGAAATTGCGAAAAAACGAAACCACCCCCAGGTCGAGGCGATCCATATCGGCTGTCTGTTAAGCCTCTTTACCCTGCACGCCATATGGCCCCTGGTCTTCATGTGGGCCGTCTTCAAGCCAGCACCATTGAGGGTTGCTATTACCAATGGCGATGACGATGACGCCGGGGCAAGACTATTGCAGTTGGAACGGCGTTTGGAGGCGCTGGAACAGCCCCAGCCGGCCGCCGCGCAAGAGGAGAACGCCGATGGTTGAACTTATCATTGGCACCTATGGCGCCTTATGCTGGCTGCTCTTCAAGAAACTCAAACTCATACCAACCAACACCTATACCATCGCCACGGCCATCGTGATCGGCGTGCTTCAGCTGGCATTCATGGCGCTGTTGCTAATGCTGTTTCATCCGGTGGCGAATGATGCCCGGACCCTGGCACTGACAACCCCCATCGTGCCCCAGGTCCGCGGCAAGGTGATCGAAGTGCCGGTGCAGGCGAACCAGCCTTTGAAAAAGGGCGATGTGCTGTTCCGTATTGATCCCGATCCCATCCAATACGAGGTCGACCGATTGAACGCCATGCTGGCCGATGCCGTCACGCGGGCCTCGCAGCTCGAGGAAAAGCTGATCGCTGCCAAGGCCGTGACCGCCCAGGCCAAGGCGGATGTGCTGGCATCCGAATCCGAGCTGGACCGGCAGGCCCGCGAAGCACTGGAACAGGCCCGTGCCGTTGTTACCCGAAAAAAATCCGAACTCGCCCTGGCCAGAAAAGACGAGACGCGAAGCCGTGCCCTTTTGCAACGGGGCACAATCACGCGGACGCGCCATGAGCGGGACCAGCAGAAAGTCGAAAGCCTTGTGGCGCAGCTA
This sequence comes from uncultured Rhodospirillaceae bacterium, assembly GCA_964462145.1. Classification (GTDB taxonomy): domain Bacteria; phylum Pseudomonadota; class Alphaproteobacteria. The sequence continues at coordinate 1,555 of CAYWYB010000410.1, read as the reverse complement.
CGAGAAGCCCAGGCCGGCGAACGCAAGGCGCGGGAACAACTGACGGCAGGCGGCAGCCGGATGCGGGCGGCACGCGAGAAATTGGCCCAGGCGCGGTCAAAAGAACGGGAGGCGCGCCTGGCATTTGAATCCGAGAGCGGCGGCCTGAATCCAGAAGTTCGGCGTATTACCGCCCAGTTGGACAGCAAGAACTGGGAACTGGCGCAAACGGAGATAAAGGCGCCGGCGGCGGGATATGTGACACAAGTGGCCCTGCGCCCAGGTCAGATGGCCGTCCCCCTGCCGTTGGCTCCCGTCATGATCTTTGTTCATGATGAGCGCCCATTGTTGGCGGCGAGCTTCCCCCAGAATGTGATCACCGCGATCAAACCCGGACAGGAAGCAGAGCTTGCCTTCAAGGCCTACCCGGGGCGCATCTTTCAGGCCAAGGTGGACCGCATCCTGCCAGTCATATCCCAGGGCCAGGCCACTGCCAGCGGCACCATCAGGTCATTGCCGTCGGCAAAATCCCTGAGCCGGATACCGGTCGTGTTCGCTTATGGCGACGATGTCGAAGCCCTGGACCTGCCCGCCGGCTCGCTCGCCTCCGTCGCGATCTATACGGAGCGGGTGAGGTTCCTGGCGATCCTGCGCAAAATTCTATTGCGGATAAAGAGCTGGGAGAACTATATCTTTATTCCATAGAGCATCATGCATCCGCGAGGATGCATAAAGGTGCTCTACCCCTTTGAATTGGATCAACTTTATGCATTCAGATGATTCAATCTGAATACATGTTGATCTAGGGAACCCTTGGTTACAGGAAGGCGGCAACAATGTCAGATCCCACTGTGTTGGAAATATTCACCGATTACGTTTGACCGTGGTGTTATCTCAGTACCGGGCGTATTGAAAAACTGAAGCAGAATTATGACATCGAGATGAAGTGGGTGCATTTTCCCCTGCATCCCGAGACCCCCCAGGAAGGTCAGAGCCTGGAGCAGCTGTTTGCCGGCCGCGGCATGGACCTGGATGCTATGTATGCCCGGATGAAGGGCTTGATGGATGAAGAGGGCCTGCCCTATGGCCAGCGCACCCATACCTACAACAGCCGTCTGGCCCAGGAACTGGGTAAATGGGCCGACTCACAGCCGGGTGGCGAGGCCATCCATGACGCCCTGTACCGGGCCTATTTCGTCGATGCGGTAAATGTCGGCGACATCGATACCCTGCTGAAGATCGCTGGCGATGTCGGCCTGGATGTGGAGGCCGCGCGCACGGTGCTGGAAAGCCGCAGCTTCTCCGACGCTGTGGACGAGGATTGGGCGCTGTCGCGGCAATACGGTGTCACCGGCGTACCCACGTTCGTCGCCGGCCGTCAGGGCGTGGTCGGCGCCCAGCCGTACGAGGCGTTGGAGCAGTTGCTGAAGGAAGCCGGCGCGGAGCCGAAGGCCTAAGACCTTAATGAACGGAGTCGTCGTTTCCGGGCGCCGTGGATTGAGCGTCGGCGGCGACCCATAGGCCGGTTTCGGTAAAGTCGGCTTCGGCCAGGCGGATCATGGTGGCGGCGATGTGC
>CAYWYB010000409.1:0-4009 GCA_964462145.1 uncultured Rhodospirillaceae bacterium | reverse complement strand
CACGAAATGGAACTCTACAGCCATGAGGTCGAGGAGGCGGAAGCCGCGGCCTCGGTGGAAGCCCATTTCTTTGAGTTGGAAATCTATGTTCGCGAATTCGCCGCCACCTCCAACATGGAGGACGCCAAGAAGGCGCGCGAAATCGCCAAAAATCTGCGTGCGGAAATCGCCGACGCCTCGGCCCTGTTCAAGGATCCCGAACAGGTGGAGTTGATGAGCGTAATCAGCAAGGACTTCGAAATCTACGCCAAGGATTTCGAGAAAATCGTCACGCTGAACGTGGAGTTCGAAAAGTTGATCCACGAGGTTCTGGACCCGCTTGGGGATCTTTTCATCGCGAATCTCGACAAGATGCTGGAGCAAGTGGAGCATGAAGGTAACGCGGATGCCGCCAGACATGTCCTCGTCGCGCGGGAGCACGGCCTGAAGGCGCAACTTTACGCCAACATCATGATCGGGCGGAAAGAAGACAGCTTCGCGCAAAAGACGCATCACGAGTTCGACAAGGTGCATGCCGCCCTCAAGGCCCTGGGCCCAATACCGAAAACGGACCAGGAAAAGTCACTGCTGACGGAACTGAACAACGAGTTCGACACCTACATCAAGACCTTTGAAAAGGTCGTCGAGGACGAGCACGAAATCGCCAACCTGCTGCATAACGAAATGGCCAAGGCGGCCAAGGAACTGATCACGGACGCCGAAAAAATCGTCGCCCTGGTGCATGCGGAAACGGCGGCAACGAAAGCCGAGACCATGGCAACCATCGAGACTACCGAGTTGGAGATGGAGCTTGGCGCCGGCATCGGCCTGATATTGGGTTTCGTTCTGGCCTGGTTAATCGGCAGTGGTTTGGCCAAACCGGTGACCGCCATGACCGATGCCATGCAGCGTCTGGCCGGCGGCGACAATGATGTCGAGATTCCGGCCCGCGGCCGTGGCGACGAAATCGGCGACATGGCCGGCGCGGTCGAAGTCTTCAAAGCCAACGCTATTGAGCGCGTGCGCCTGGAGGCGGAGGCCAAAGAGGCTGAAATCCGGGCCGAGAAGGAGAAGAGGCAGGCTATGGAGGATCTGGCGGACAAGTTCGAAGCCAACGTCGGCGACGTCCTGAAAAGCGTCACCTCGGCCACGGCGGAACTGGATGCAACCGCGACATCAATGTCGCAGGTGGCTGACCGGTCCCTGACGGAAGCCACCGCCGTTGCCTCCGCCTCGGAACAGGCCAGCGCCAATGTGCAGACTGTTGCTTCCGCCTCCGAAGAGCTGTCGTCGTCGATTTCGGAGATTTCCCGTCAGGTGCTGGAATCATCCCGCATCACCTCCGATGCAGTGGTTCAGGCCGAAAACACCAACCAGTCGGTGGCCGGCCTGAACGATGCGGCACAGAAGATCGGTGATGTGGTCGATATGATCAATGATATCGCCTCGCAAACCAACCTGCTGGCTCTGAACGCGACCATTGAGGCCGCCCGCGCCGGTGAAGCCGGCAAGGGCTTCGCGGTGGTGGCCTCGGAGGTCAAGAACCTGGCCAACCAGACGGCCAAGGCGACCGATGAAATCGGCGGCCAGATTTCGGCCATGCAGTTGGAAACCAACTCAGCCGTCGATGCCTTGAGCGGCATTACCGAGACCATTGGCAAGATCAACGAAATCGCCACCTCCGTGTCTTCCGCCGTGGAAGAGCAGTCGGCGGCGACCCAGGAGATCACGCGCAATGTGGAGGAGGCCTCCAGAGGCACGCAAGAGGTCAACGAAAACATTGCCTCGGTCAGCGAGGCGAGCAAGGAGACCGGTACCGCATCGACACAGGTGCAGGCCGCCTCACAAGAGCTCGCCGGGCAGGCCGATCAACTCAACAATGCCGTGATGGGCTTCCTGGACGAGGTCCGGACGGCCTAGAACGCAAGGCACATCACAAGACGGAACATCTTCCTTCTCGAATAATCCCGTCTTACCACGCGCCCCGGTCGATCACAGTCATCGGCTGGGGCGTTTCGATTCATGAGATAGCTACTCTTCACCGCTCCATTCATCGGGCGGTTCAACGGCGGGAATGGTATAGCTTTCGTTGAACCAGCGGCCCAGATCCATATCGGCGCAGCGGCGGGAGCAAAACGGCTTGTATTCCGCCACCGCGGCCTTGCCGCAGTTGGCGCAGGGCCGGGTTTTCTTATGGCTGGTTTTTGGCGCCGGCATTTTGATAATCATCGGACAGTGGTAACCTCGAATTCATCCAAAGCCAAGGCCGGATCCACCGCCAATTGCACCCGGCAGCCACGGTCATGGGCCAGAGCGGTCAGAATTTCGCCGTTCGGGCCGCCCAGATCGGCCACCACCGCCGCCGCCGCCCGCGCCGCCACGGCGCGGCCCTTGGCCGCATGGCTCTCACGCAAAATCCGCTGCAACAGATTATCGGCCACATAACGGGCCGTGGGACGCAGGCCGCTGCCCGCGCAGGCTTCGCAAACTTCCGTCAGACGTTGCGCCAGGGCAGGTTGCCGCCGCCGCCGTGTCAGTTCCACCAAGCCTAATTCCGACATTCGGCCCAGATGTACGCCGCCGGGGTCCTTATCCAGAAAGCCCTGGAATTTCTTCAATAAAGCCGTGACCTCTCCCTTGCCCCGCATGGGGATGAAGTCGATCACCACCCGCCCGCCGATTTCACGCAAGCGCAATTGCCGGGCAATTTCCCGGGCCGCCTCGGTATTGGTGTCCCGGGCCAGGCGGGCCGGGTCGCCATTGCCGCCAGGATTGCCACCTTGACCGGAATCCACATCCACCGCCGTTAACGCCTGGGTGTGCTCCATGATGATACGGCCACCCGACGGCAGCGCGACAACAGTGGCCAGTGCGCTGTCAATCTGCGCCTCCAAATCGAATTCATCAAACAATGGCCCGGCCCCGTCATGCAGTTCGATCACCGGCCAGTCATCGCTTCGGGCCGCCTGCAGTTCCCTGGCCAGGGCGTTGTCATCGACCCGGATACGCCGCAAAGAAGGGCCCACATGGTCACGCAAGATAGCAGCCATGGGATTGTCGCCCGGATCCAGCAATAGCGGCGGCTTGGCGGCCGCAGCGGCGGTCTGAATGGCCTGCCAGCGCCGGCAAAGGTCATCGGCCTCCCCCGCCAGGGCGGCATCGTCGTATTTCGCCGCACCGCTGCGCAAGATCAGACCGCCGCCATGACGGTCCAGCAGGGTGCGGGCCAGGGTCTGCAGGCGCTGGCGCTGATCCGGGTTCTTGATGCGGTTGGATAGTTCGGCGTCATGGCCCAGGGGTAGAAACACCAAAGCCTTGCCGGTCAAGCGCAACCGGGCACTGACCCTGGCGCCCTTTTCGCCCTCGGCCTCGCGTTTGACCTGGACCAGGACGCTCGCGCCCTCTTGCACCGCCTGAGAAATGGGCGTACCGCGCTTGACCGCCGCATCGCGGGCCGGCAGCAGGGCCTGCCGGTCTTCACCAATATCGATAAAGGCCGCGTCCAGATCTGCCTGTAGTGTTTTTATCCGGCCCATGATGATGCGTTCGGGATGCCGGTCACCGGGGACGCTCAGATACAGTTCCAACAGCCGGCCCTGCTCCAGCAAGGCAATACGGCGCCGCCGCGGTCCGGCATCGATTAGAATTTCATCAATCATTGTCCTGGATCGACATCCCGGATCGGATAGCCCCCAATAGGATAACCAAGGCCTTCCAACAGGTTCGCCGTCTCGAACAAGGGCAGACCCACGACGTTGGAGTAGGAGCCGCGAAGGAACCGCACAAAGCGCCCGGCTTTGCCTTGAATGGCATAACCGCCGGCCTTGCCGCGCCATTCTCCGCTTTGCAGATACCAGGTGATCTCGCCCGGACTCAAACGTTTGAAAGTGACGACACTGTCGACCAGACGCTGGCGCACCTGATCATTCAGGCCGCCTGGTGCCGCGGCAGCGCCGGCTGTCAGGACATGATGGCTGCGGCCGGACAATAGTTCAAGGCAACGCCGCGCCTCACCTTCGTCATCGGGTTT
>CAYWYB010000408.1:0-4117 GCA_964462145.1 uncultured Rhodospirillaceae bacterium | reverse complement strand
TGCCATGACTGCTTCTCGATCACCGAGATGGTGACCATGGAAGATCTGTATATCTCCAACGAAGGCGAAGCCTGGCGCGACGTCCTCGATGGTTTCTACAATGCCGATGGCCAGGTACCATGCCAAATTGACGGCGGCCTGAAATGCTTTGGCCACCCAATCGGCGCTTCCGGCCTGCGCATGCTGTACGAAATGTACAACCAACTGCTTGGCCGGGCTGGCCCGCGCCAGTTGAAGGATCCGACGTTCGGGATGACCCATAATCTCGGCGGTCAGCCGCATCAGAACGTCTCCTCCGTCGCCATCATCGGCCGCGAGGGCGCCTGATAAGATTTTTCAACTAAAAATAGTAGAACTCGAAATGGGGGATGCCACGGCATCCCCCTTCTTTTTGCTTAGTCCTTTCGGCCTATAACCACCCAAGGCCCCCAAACTGATTGCCTGCAATTGGAACACGTCAACACATTAGGAGTATTTCAGGGCTCATAAGAATCCGAAAAACACGCCAAGAATCAGATACAACCATTCAATTCCCTATAAAATTGAATGGTTGGCCCTAGCAATATTCTTTCCCGCATCTATGTTCTACTGATGTTAGAATTATATTCTGCTGTTGTTGGGGATAAGGCGGAATGCCGGATAACTATGAGGACCCTGCCTTAATGGGGGTTGAGGCTGGGGATAGTGACGCGCGATACCGGGATCTGGTGGAAGGATCGCTGGAAGGTATTGTCGTGGTCGATAAGGATAACCGCATCCTTTATGCCAATCAGGCCCATGCCAACATTCATGGCCATGCCAGTGTCTCCGAGTTGATGCAGCTTGCCGACGGCAACAGCCTGATAGCCTCGGAGGATCTGGCGCGTATAGACCAAAATCGGCGAAGACGCTTGGCCGGGCAGCCGGTCCCGGCGTCCTTTCGCTACCGGGGCCGCCGCCGGGATGGGGCGTTGGTCTGGCTGAACGGCCTTAGCCGCACCGTCGAGTGGCAGGGGCAGGCCGCGGTCCAGGTTTCGGTCACGGATATTTCCCATCAAGTAGAAGCGGAAGCCGCACTGCGCCGTAGCGAACGGCGCTACCGCGAACTTATCGAAAGCGCCTTGCTGGGTATTGTGATTTTCGACATCAACGCTCGGCCTCTGTTCGCTAATCAAGCCGCCGCCGACCTTTTTGGTTATACAAGCGCCGGAAAGATTACGGCACTGACATCCATTGCCTCGCTGTCAGCCGAGCAGGATCAGCGGCATCGGTTGGATTATCAGGTCAGGCGCCTGGCTGGCGAAGAGTGGCCGCCGTTGTTCGAATTTCAAGGCCGCGATCAGGATCAAGGTCTTATCTGGCTGCAGTGCCATATCCAGACAGTAGATTGGGACGGCACACCCGCGATCCAGGCAACGTTGGTAGATATCAGCCAACAGAAGAAAATGCAGGCGGCCTTGGACGAGGCGGACGCGCAATTGCGGCAATCGCAGAAAATGGAGACCGTCGGCCAACTAACCGGCGGCGTGGCCCATGATTTCAATAATCTGCTGGCGGTCATTGCCGGCAATATGGAAATGCTGGACGAAGCCCTGAGCGACCAGCCCGAATTGCGCAGTCTTTCCCGCCGCGCCATTGGCGCTGTCCAGCGCGGCGCCGAACTGACCCATCGCCTGCTGGCGTTTTCCCGCCGGCAACCCCTAAGCCCACAGCCCACGGACGTGAACAGCCTGATCCAGGATATGGGGGAAATGCTGCGCCGCACCTTGGGCGCGACCATCGATGTGCGTTCGGTAAGCCGCGATGATCTGTGGCCCTGCGAGATTGACCCGGCACAGATGCAAAACGTTCTGCTGAATTTGGCTGTCAATGCCCGCGATGCCATGCCGAACGGTGGACATTTAACCTTTGAAACCGCCAACAGACGAATAGACGGCGGAGATGTCCTCCATCCCGACGACCCGGCACCAGGCGAGTATATCACTGTTTCGGCAACGGATTCAGGTCATGGCATGACGGAAGAGATCAGGCAAAAAGCCTTTGAGCCGTTCTTTACCACCAAGGACATCGGCCAGGGCTCTGGCCTGGGCCTCAGCATGACCTACGGCTTCGCACGGCAATCGGGCGGTTGGGCCACGATCTATAGCGAGGCAGGCATGGGAACCACCGTGCGCCTCTACCTGCCCCGGACATTACAGGGTGGAGACGTTCGAACGCTGGAAGACGGCTTTAATCCGATTCCAGGCGGCCGGGGCGAAACCATTTTGGTGGTCGAGGACGACCGCGATGTCCGCGACCTGGCGGTTGCGCAACTTACCAGCCTGGATTACCGGGTGATCGAAGCCAGAGATGGTGTCGAGGCATTGCGCCTGTTGGCCGATCATCACGAAGTCGACCTGATTCTGAGCGACATCGTCATGCCGGGCGGCGTCAGCGGCCCTGAACTGAAACAGGAACTGGAGCGCGACGGACGGACCCTGCCGGTTCTGTTCATGTCCGGATATCCGGAACGCGCCATGGAACAGCAGGGTCAATTGGCCGAAGGCGATTATTTGCTGCAGAAACCGTTTCGCATGGAAGATCTAGCGCGCCGGGTACGGATGATGCTGGATAAGGCGGAATAGCACATTGCCGCCAAACGGCGCGATTTTCGGGCGGATTCGGTTTCGGTATGTTGATCAAGAATATGGTGCTATAACTCGCGGCGGGCATTGTCAGTATGCGGGTTTGTCCAGCCCGGCACATCAGTTTGGACGACCAATTCCATAATGAAATCCTTGGCTCTAAGCATCAATCGCCGGTTTTTTTACGGCTGGGTCATCATGTCCGTAGCCGCGCTGGGTATTTTCGTCTCCGGCCCCGGCCAATCCCACACCTTCAGCGTTTTCCTGGTTCACATCCAGGCTGATCTGGGCCTTTCCGCCACCACCGTTTCATCCGCCTATGCCTTCGCCACCCTCGTGGCCGCCTTTGGATTACCTTGGATGGGGCGGTTACTGGACCGGATCGGCCCGCGCCGCATGCTGCTCGGTGTAAGTCTGTTGCTGGGTCTGGCCTGCGCGGCTTTTGGCGCCGCTGCCGGGTTTCTATGGCTGGCGGTTGGCTTTGCCGCCCTGCGTTTCCTGGGCCAGGGCAGTTTGATGCTAACCAGCTCCAACCTGATTTCCCATTGGTTCGACCGCAAGCGCGGCTTTGCCCTTGGCCTCATGGCCATGGGATTTTCCGCCTCCATGGCCGTGCACCCGCCCCTGTCACAATGGCTGATCGATGCGGTCGGCTGGCGCCAGGCCTGGGTCTGGCTGGGGGTCAGCACTTGGGTGTTGATGTTGCCGCCCGTACTGTTCCTGGTTCACAACCGGCCCGAAGACCTTGCCCTGCTGCCTGACGGCGATGGGGCGGCGAGCAGCGAGGAGACCACGGCGGCATCCGAACATGGTCTGACCCTGCGCCAGGCCCTGGCGACTTCGACCTTCTGGATCCTTTGCGCCGGCCTGTTCGGGATGTCCATGCTGGTGACCTCGCTGCATTTCTTCCAGGTTTCGATCCTGACCACCCAAGGCCTTGGCGAAGCGGCGGCGGCGCGTATATTTCCCATTTCCGCGCTGGTCATGGTCATCGCCATTCCCCTGGTCGGCCGGGCCCTTGACCGCTTTCCCACACACCGGGTGTTCGCCTTTGGTCTGATTGTCATGGTGACGTCGTTGACCAGCGCATCCCAGGTCCATGACCTGCCCACCGCGATGATCTATGCCGTGGCTTTCGGCCTGAACAACGGCTGTACCATGACCTTTTTCGGCTATGTCTGGCCGCGCTATTTCGGACGCAAGCATTTGGGCGCCATTCAAGGCACGGGTCAAATGATCGGCGTGACAGGAGCATCCGTCGGGCCCATGCCGCTGGCCATCGCCTTCGATATGTTCGGCAGTTATAGCGAGACCCTGATGCTTTTGGCGCTCTACCCGGCTGTCTGCGCCATCGCCGCGTTCCTGTTTCTGAAAACGCCGCCGCAACTGTTGGCGCAACAGCAAAACGCCGCCGCCGAATAGAAAACGGCGGTGCCGCCCATCTAGAGCAATTTTCAATTAATGGGAGTCGCTCTCACGACCTAAGTAATTGGTTCAATTGCTCGATTCTTAAG
>CAYWYB010000407.1:0-4120 GCA_964462145.1 uncultured Rhodospirillaceae bacterium | reverse complement strand
TTAATCTACGCTCGCCAGCAATCTTGCGCCCTCTCATGAATAATTCGGGCTAGTTATATTGCAGCGACCGAACATCAAGGGCTGAACGCGACGGCTCGGCATGAGCCGGCCTTATGGCATGTGCCAAGGCAACAACTTACCTAGAGCATGACGGGTCTTATCAAACGCGCGGCAAAATCCATATCCGCATGGGTTCGTCACGGCCGCGCACGGTTTCCTCACCGTGCTGGATGAAGTCCGCCAGCAGCGCCTCGCCGCCCTCGGCCCGCACCGCATTGACCAGATCTTCACCGACGACGACTTGTGCCTCCAATGGCCGGGCCAGGGCCTCCAGGCGGGCGGCGGTGTTGACGGTGTCGCCAAGGGTGGCGAATTCCAGGCGCTGTTCGTTGCCAATATTGCCGATCAGCACCGGGCCATAATGGATGCCGATGGCGATGGCCAGGCTGGGCAGATCCTGGTCGGCCTGGGCCTGGTTCAGTTCGGCGATGGCGACCTGCATGGCCAGGGCGCAACGGATAGCGTTGGAGGCATCCTGGCCACTGTCCGTACGCGCACCGAAATTGGCCATCAGTCCATCGCCCAGATATTTGTCGACCGAGCCGTCGGCGTCGAATACCGCGCTTGCCATACGGTCGTAGAATTCACGCAACAGGGCAAAGGTGGGTTCAGCGCCCTGTTGAGCGGCCAGCGCGGTGGAGCCGATAATATCAATGAACATTACCGCCGCCTGGCATTCACGGGCGGCAGCGAAAGGATCGGTCATATTGGCCAATTCGTCGACCATGTCGGGGGAAAAATAGCGGGCCAGATTGGCCTTGGCGGTTTCCGCCGCCAGGCGCTGGTCCAGCGCATCGCGCAGCACCGCCAGATCGGCCAGGGTCTTTTGAATGGTGACTTCCAAATCATCCAGATCAATCGGCTTGGTAACGAAATCAAAGGCACCCGCGTTCATCGCCGTACGAATATTGCCCATGTCGCCATAGGCCGACACGATCACGGCGCGCAGATTATGATCCTCTTCACCCAGATGATTCAGCAATGTCAGTCCATCCATGCGCGGCATGTTGATATCGCTCAACACCACGTCGATTTCAGGATGCTGCTTAACCAGCTCCAGCGCCTCGACCCCATCCATGGCAAACAGGAAGGCGAATTCCTGCTTGCGGATCTGCCGGCGAAACTTCTGCTTCACCAGCATCTGCAAATCAGGTTCGTCATCAACAACGAGAATTGTCGCGGTCATCTATGCGTTTCCCCAAAACAGCACATGATTATTTTTGCTTGCGCGCATTATACGCCATTGCCCGGCGGCATGGCCATGGCGGCCTGGCGCGGCAGGGTAATGCGGAACTCGGTATATTCACTTTCGCGGCTGTCCATCTCGAACTGCCCGCCGTGTTGCTTGACAACGATGTCGTGCGAGATCGACAGGCCCAGCCCCGTACCCTGGCCCGGCGGCTTGGTGGTAAAGAATGGCGTAAAGATCTTTTCCGCCACCTCCCCCGGCATGCCGGTGCCGTTGTCCCGAATAATAATTTCCACTTGCCCGCCCAGATCACGGGTGCTGAGCTTCAGTGTTGGCTCGTACCCCGCCTCCGCCCCGCCAGCGCGTTGGTGGGTGGCATCCAGGCCATTGCTGATAACGTTCAACAGAACTCGGGTCAGATCCTGGGGCACCGCCTCGATCTCGCCTGCCGCCGGGTCCAAATCCCGCTCCAAGGTGACGTTGAAGCCTTGAACTTCCGCCCTGGCACCATGATAAGCCAGGTTCAAGGCTTCCTCCGCCATAGCGTTGACGGTTATTGCGCGCAGCTCGCCCGGCCCTTCCCGGGAGTGCAGCAGCATGCTCTGCACGATGCTATCAGCTCGCTTGCCGTGCTCGTCAATCTTGCCCAGATTGTCGTTCAGGGTGGCGATGATATCCTCGGCATCATCGCGGTCATCTTCGTCCAGCTGCGCCAACAGCGGCTCAACCAGCTCGTTCAGCTCCTGCAGCAGCCCGGCAGAGAGTTGCGAGAAATTATTGACGAAATTCAGCGGGTTCTTGATTTCATGGGCAATGCCCGCGGTCAGTTGCCCCAACGAAGCCAACTTGTCCGCCTCGACCAGGCGTTGTTGTGTAGATTCGAGCGCGGCCGTCATTTCCTTTCGGTCGGTGATATCGCCAGTTGAGCCAACGACCCGCAAAAGCCGCCCATCATCATCACGCACGGCGGCACCGTGAGATATGGCCCAATGCACCTCTCCATCACCGCTAAAAAAACGGTACTCGTGGGCAAAATGGTTGGCCTCTCCCTTCATCAATTGACGATAGCAATTGAGAAAATCATCCAGGTCTTCGGGCAAGATACGGTTTTGCCAGTCAGCCGAGGTTTGCAGCTGCTCCCGCTCCAGACCCAACGAGGCATACATGCCGTTGGAATAGAATGTGGCGTTGGTCTCGGCATTCCATTCAAAAACCCATTCGCCCACAGCCTCCAGGGCCAGGATATGCCGTTCCTCGCTATCCTGCAGCGCTTGCTCGGCCCGCTTTTGCGCCGTCACATCCGTTATGGCGCCGACCAGCCGGATCGCCTTACCCCCATCATCCCGTACCGCGATGGCATTATCGTGGACCCAGGCTGTGCTGCCGTCATGGGTGGTGATACGGTAGATCGCCTCCTGCCGGTCCGCCGCGCCGGTAAAATGCTTCGCCATGGCCGCCCGGTAGTCGGATTGATCATCAGGGTGAATACGGCTGACCCATTCGGCGGACCCTAGTTGTCCCTCGGTGAAACCAAACATCTGGTTCAGGCGTGGCGAGACATACAGGCTGTCATCAGCAATATTCCAGTCGTACAGCCCTTCCGTCGAGGCCTCGGTGACCAGGGCATGGCGGGTTTCACTTTCCCGCAGGCGGCCCTCGGTCTGGCGCAGATCGGTGATATCGGCATAGGTTACGAGCAACCCGCCGCCCTCGATCGGTGCATAGCGGATACGCAGAATACGCCCCGACGGCATGGTCGCCTCGACCTCCCGCGCCTTGAAATTGGCGATCGCCGCCAGACGCCTGTCGACCTCACTATTACCTTCCGCTCCGAAATCGCCCCGCGCGGCACTATGTTCAAAGAATGCCCGCATGGGCGTGCCGGGCCGGCAAAGAGCATCGGGATAATCACGCAGTTCGCCGAACCGGCGGTTACAGGCGGCCAGATCCAAGGCGCCATCAAACAGGGCGTAACCCATATCCAACTGCTCCAGACCGGAGAGAAGAAAGTCCAATGATGCCCCTGCTTCGCCGCTCATGATGCCCCCCGTACTTTGCTTAGGTGATCGGCAGCATCACATGTTCCTGGAAGGCCGGACGTTGGGCCAGCCGGTCATACCAGGCACGCAAATTAGGATAATCGGGATGTTCCACGTCCAGGCCATACCAGCGATAGGTCATGGCACCGACGGGTATGTCGGCAAGGCTCAATTGCGCGCCGGCCATGAAGTCGCGCCCTTGCAAATGGCCATCCAGGATGCCCATCAGCTTGGCGGTTTCAGATGACGACGCCTGAATGGCGGCCATGTCCCGCTCCGCCTCCGGGGTGCGGATTAGGCCCCAAAACGCCGGCGTAATGGCCGGTTGGAAAAAGCCTATATGCCAATCCATCCATTTATCCATGTCACCTTGCGCCTTGGCGTCGCTGGCATATAACCCCGCTTCTTTGTTTTGCCGGGCCAGGTAGCGGATTATGGAATGGCTTTCCCACAGCACATAGCCGTCATCATCCAGCACCGGCACCCGGCCCATGGGGTTCAAGGCCAGGTACCAGTCCTGATCGTTCTGGCCAAAGGCGCCGCCCACGTCCAGGCGCTCGTGCTCCAGGCCCAGTTCGCCGACCATCCACATGACCTTTTGCACGTTGACCGAATTGTTGCGGCCATAGATCTTCAGCATCCTTCCCCCCTATCTATCCGTGAACTTCGGCTCCCGCTTCTCAATGAACGCGGAGACCGCCTCCTTATGATCATTGCCGTTCTGAAAGGTCAACCATTCATAGGCGAGCGAGGTGTCCATGATTGAATGGGCCAGTTGCTTCAGACCGATATTGGCGGACACCTTGGTCCAGCGGATCGCGGCAGAGGGGCC
>CAYWYB010000406.1:0-4129 GCA_964462145.1 uncultured Rhodospirillaceae bacterium | reverse complement strand
GCTTCGGCTGCTCCATCATCTAGGGCGCCCAGGAAACGCTCGACCTCCAGCGCGGCCATGCAGCCGGTGCCGGCGGCGGTCACGGCCTGGCGATAGATCTTGTCCTGCACATCGCCGGCGGCGAACACGCCCGGTACTTCGGTGGCGGTGCTGTCGGGCGCGGTCAGCAAATAGCCTTCGTCATCCATGGCCAGCTTGCCCTTGAACAGCTCGGTCTGGGGGACATGGCCGATGGCGACGAAGACGCCGTCGACGGGCAGGTCGGTGACGGCGTCGGTCTTCACGTTGCGGACCCGGGCGCCGGTTACGCCGGGGGGCATGTCATCGCCCAGAACCTCTTCCAGCACGTGGTCCCACAACACCTCGATCTTTTCGTGGCGCAACAGGCGGTCCTGCAGGATTTTTTCCGCCCGCAGGCTGTCCCGGCGATGAATCAGCGTGACCTTGGAGGCGAAATTGGTCAGATACAGCGCCTCTTCCACCGCCGTATTGCCGCCGCCAATGACGCAGACTTCCTTATCGCGATAGAAAAAGCCGTCGCAAGTGGCGCAGGCCGAGACGCCAAAGCCCTGGAATTTCTGCTCTGACTCCAACCCCAGCCAGCTGGCCTGAGCACCGGTCGAGATCACCAGGGTATCAGCGGTGTAGGTATCGCCGCTATCACCCGTGCAACGCAAAGGCCGCGACGTCAGGTCCACATCGGTAATGATATCGTGGATGATATTGGTGCCGACGGATTTGGCCTGTTCTTCCATCTGCTGCATCAGCCAGGGCCCCTGGATGACCTCGGCGAAGCCCGGATAATTTTCCACATCCGTGGTGATGGTCATCTGCCCGCCCGGCTGCAGGCCATGCACCATCATCGGTTTAAGGCCCGCGCGGGCGGCGTAAATGGCGGCGGTACAGCCCGCCGGGCCGGAACCTAGTATCATGACGCGGCTATGATGGGTTTGCGACATTCCGCACTCCTAAAACAACAAGCTGATTTTTCGAATTGACCGGTTCCCGCGATGGAACCGGTCCCTGCTATGTATGGCGCCACCCGTCCTGCTTCAAGTCAGGCGGCTGAATTACTCTTTACCCCGAGCAATTCATGTATCCGTGCCGCGATCTTAGCAACGTCATCGGCGGGCTGGTACCGCCAATCTTCCAATCTGCCCTGGAAGGGCCGGGTATAGCCGGCTTCCTGCATGCTGGCATGGAATTCATTGAACTTGCGGTTGCCGCCCGCCAGATGAACCACATGCACCGGTTTGCCTGTGGCGCATGCCTCGGTGACCATATTTACCGAATCACAGGTCACGATAATGGCGTCCGCCAGGCCCAGATAGCCAAAATAAGGGTTCTCCCCCTGGAAATCCCAGACCTCCGCCGGCAGGCCCTCCAGGGCCGTGCGCAAGGCCTTGATATTTTCCGCCCCGGTACGCCGGGAGGGGGTTACCGCCAGGCCGACGCCATGTTCGAGGCAAAGGGCGCGCAGCTGTCCGGCCAGGGTGCCTGTAATCTGGGGCGTCAGGTCGTAACAGGAATTGCTGCCGCCGATCAGTACCGCCACCAGGGGCCGGGGCAGATGCGCCAGTTGCGGTGCGAACACCGCCGCCGCTTCCGACAAGCGGTCAGGCGTGATGCGGTGCAGCGAGGCCTCGCTCTCGACCACATTGGGCCCGTGCAAATGGTCATGGTGGGGCGGGGCCACCAGATCAAAGGCGGATAGCCTGGTTTGCGGGTTCTGCACATGCACGATTGCCGTGGCGCCACCGCTTTGCCGTTTCACCCACAGGGCATAAGGCACAGCGCGGCGGCCGCAGGAAATCAGCAGATCCGGCCAGGGCGCGGCGATGGCATCGCTATCATCGCCCAGGGCGGCCAGCGGCCAGGGCCACCAGCCGGGCGGCAGCCAGGTCCACGGCGCCCGCGGCCGCACCCGCTTGACGGTGAAGGGCAGGCCCACCGCTTCCGCCAGCGCGACGGCCTGGTTCTCCATGCCGGCATGGCCCGGGGTCACGACCCAGCAAGTTTGCGCCGTATTGGATGATTGCGTCTTCATGCCTATCTTTTGTGCCAGATCAGAAGCGGTTGTGAAATATTGTTGCGTGGGTAATATTATTGCGCGGACCACCCTAATAGCACATGTGGTCCGGATGGAGGATATTCCGCCTGTGTCAAAGGTAAAGCTGGACGCGATCGACCGCCACATATTGGAGCAGCTGCGCGACGACGGCCGCATCACCAATGTTGAGCTGGCCCGCCGTGTCGGTATCTCGGCGCCGCCCTGTCTGCGCCGGGTCAGGGCCCTGGAACAGGCAGGCCTGATCCGCGGCTACCACGCGGATCTGAATGGTGAAGAGCTCGGCTATGGCCTGACGGTCTTCGTCTGGATCGGCCTGGATAGTCAGCACGAAGACGACCTCTCCGCCTTCGAGGCGCGCATGGCGAACCTGCCAATGATCCGGGAATGCCATATGTTGACCGGCGAGGCGGATTTTATTCTAAAAGTCGTGGCCCAGGATTGGGATGCCTGGCAGAATTTTCTGACCACGGAACTGATCGCGGCGCCCAACGTTGCCTCTGTCAAGACCGCGCCGGTGCTGCGGCGTTCGAAAGTTGAATTTGGCGTGCCGCTGGACGGTATGGGCGAAGTTTGACGCTATGAACGGATTGTTCATCCCATTGCCGGAAGATCGGGATCATGACAATGGATCATCCCATCTCTGAAGAACAGGACCGGACGGCGCCGCCCGCGTTGGGCCGCTCCACGCGGCATTTGATGCTGGCGTTGGGCCTTGTCTGCACGGCCGTGGGTATTGCCGGCCTGATTCTGCCTCTATTGCCCGGCACGGTGTTTCTGCTGATCGCGGCCTGGGCCTTTTCCCGCTCGTCCGAGCGGTTGCACCAGTGGTTGTTCCATCATCCGCGTTTTGGCCGGACAATCCGTGATTGGCATTACTACAGGGCCATCCCGACAGGGGCCAAGCTGCTGGCCGTCACCATGATGTCGGGCTCGTTCATCTATGTCGCTATTACCTACAGCGATGACTGGCTGATCACCGTCCTGGTCGGTGCCACTCTGGCCCCCGTCGCCATCTGGATCGCCACCCGTCCCAGCCATGGAGCATCGTCGGGCGCCTAGAGCGTGTCGCGGCTAATCAGAACCATTTGACCGGTCCGCCAGTTCCCGTGGGTAGGAGCGGTTTGCCGCGCGATGTGGGGCATCGGGCAATAACCGCGACGCCGCCACGGGAGCTGGAGGGCCGGCCTGCGGTGGCAGGAGCAAGCCATTGGGCGGCGTTGCGTGGCTTGCCCGATGTCCCACATCGCGCCGCGCCACGCGCCTACCCCAATGGCTTGCTCCTGCCATCAAATGAATCTGATTAGCCGCGACACGCTCTAGCCTACTTTTCCAGATCCGGCGCGATATTACGCAGGGGCGGGCGCTCGCCGTCGAATGATACCGGCAGGCCGGTCAGGGCCATGCCCTGGCCCGTATCCTGCATGATCCCCAGGGCCTTGGTTTGCGGATGGGCGACGACCTCGCCGGCATCCTGGATCGGCGCGTTGGGCACGCCGACATGGTCCAGGCGCTGCTGCCAATGGACCCGGGTCTCGGTCTTGAAGATCGCCATCAGCATCTCGTTTAAGGCCTCGCGGTTGTTCGAACGCGCTGGATTGTCGACAAAACGCGGATCGTCCAGCCATTCATCATGCTGTAATTCCCGCGCCAGATTGGCAAACAGCCGGTCGTTGGAGGCGGCGACGATCAGATAGCCGTCGGCGCAATCATAGGCCTGATAGGGCGCGATGCCCCGCACGCCGGAGCCGTGGCGCTTTGGCGGCACCCCGGTAACCTGTACATCCACCGTGTAATAGGCGCTCCACGCAAGGGCGGTTTCGTACAACGAGGTATCGACGATGCCGCCCTTGCCGGTCTGGCCGCGCCGGTTCAGGGCGGCCAGAATACCGATCGCGCACCACATTCCCGTACCCATGTCGACGATGGAAACCCCTGCCCGAACGGGTGCCTGGCCCTCTTCGCCGGTTACCGCCATGATGCCGCCAAAGGCCTGCATCAGGGCATCAAAACCGGGCCGCTGCGACAGCGGCCCCTTGGCGCCAAAGGCCCACAGATTGC
>CAYWYB010000405.1:0-4163 GCA_964462145.1 uncultured Rhodospirillaceae bacterium | reverse complement strand
GAGAAAGGCGGCGGGGGCGTGTTCCAGGCCCTGGGTGATATCCTCGCGGTATTTGATCTTGCCCTCCGCCAGCCAGCCGGACATCTCGGCCATGAATTCGGGCTTCAGGTCCATGTGGTCGGAAACAATGAAGCCCTGCATCTTGACCTTGTTGCCAACCATGGTGCCGAGGTTCTTCACGCCCTCGGGCTTTTCCAGATTGTACTGGCTGATCATGCCGCAGGCGACGATACGGGCATAGGGATTGACCTTGAGCAGCACCGCATCCAGCATCGCACCGCCGACATTCTCGAAGTAAACGTCGATACCGTCGGGACAGGCCTGGCTCAAGGCATCGTCCAGGGACGAGGCTTCCTTGTAATTGAAGGCGGCATCGAAGCCCAATTCATCCATGATGTAGGCCGCTTTTTCGAACGAGCCGGCGCTACCCGCCACGTGACAGCCCTGCATCTTAGCAATCTGCCCGGCGATCTGGCCCACGGCGCCCGATGCGGCGGAGACATAGACCGTCTCGCCTTCCTTGGGCTGGCCGATATTGCGCAGCCCGACCCAGGCGGTCATCGACGGCATGCCCAAAACACCCAGATAGTGGGACAGCGAGGCGACGTTGCCGTCAACCTTGTTCACCGTATCCGCGCGGGCCACGGAATAGCTCTCCCAGCCCAAACGGCCTTCCACCAGATCACCAACCGCCAACGATGCATCGTTGGAAGCGACCACCTCGCCCACCATGCCAGCCTGCAGCACCTGGCCCAGCTCGAAACCGGGCGCATATGATTTGGTGTCGCGCATACGGCCGCGCATATAGGGGTCCAGGGACATGAAGATGTTGCGCACCAGCACCTCGTCTGCGCCAGGCTCCCCCACGGGGCCCGTCGCAACCTCGAAATGGGAGGCATCAACCCAGCCAGTGGGGCGGGATTTGAACAGAATTTGGGTGTTTTCAGTCATTTTTATGCCTGCCTTGCATTGAATACGGAGACCTTGAATAGGGTCACGGCTATATCGCATCGACCAGACGAGGACGCAATAGCCGGCCTTGCACCGGCGGATTGGTTAATGGCCCCAGACGGCAAAATTAACGCCAAGTTCATCAATTTAGGTTACGTCAAAAGGGTGTAGAAAGTGATTTTGATTGGGACAGCAATGTCGGAAGCAGCTGAAAAAGCGCCAGAGTCGGAAGAGGCGGAAGTTGAGCAACGCTCGGCGGCGAAAGCCCAGGCCATTGATCAGGCCTTGGACGAAGGCGACCGCGATTCTCTGCATACCCTGCCCCTAGCCTTATTGCCCATGAACCTGCCATCTCTGTCACGGGCGAGAATGCTCAAAGACGCCCATATGAAAAGCATGGTGGAGATGTTCAATGCCGGTAACGCCGGCAGCGGCCGCATGGAAGTAGAGGCCCTGGTGAACGTTTTCGACGACAGCGATGAGCTCAAGGCCGACATAGCCATGCTGGAGCATATGGAGCGTTTGCACAGCTACGACGTCTACAGCCTGCGTATCGAACTTCGCCGCCTTGGCATCCCGATCACGGATCAGGAGGGCTTGCAGCTATCAGAGCGCAAGGCCAAGGACCTGACGGCCTATATGACCGAGTTCACCCGGCCCTTGCTGCAGCAGATCTATGGCGGCACGGACAGCGATATCGAAGACATGGACCAGTTGCTGGCCATGTTCAAAAGCCCCGACAAGGGCGAGGCCATCAAGAATCTGAAAATGATCGCCGATAAACTGGGCATCGGGCTGATCGAAGTACCGACTTTCCTGGAAGAATATGGCGATGTCTTTCTGTCCCTGGCCTACTACAAAGGCGCGTTGGACGGCATCATTCCAAGGGTTACGGGGTTTTTGGACGAGTTGGACGAAATCAACGGCAATTATCAGGTTCGCCAGATGCCCCGCTTCGAGGAAACCTGCGATATCCTGCAAATGCGTTTCAACGACATCACCGCCTCTATTACCGGCCGTTTCGAAAGCTTCGACCGCAACTCAAAAACCTTGTGGGACAATATCAACGCCGCCACCTTCCAGGCCATGAAGGATATGATCGAGGCCCACTATGTCACCATCGGCGGCGTGCTATGCGGCCTGATGGTAAAGATGGACGCCTGGGAGGAGAAATTCGCCAAGGGCCGCGGTGGTCCGATCTCGAAGGCGGATTTCATTATGTCCGAGATGCGCATGGGCATGAACTACATCTACGAGATCGAGAAAAACGCCCCCGCCATCAACGACCTGAGTTAAGGCACAGGCCCTTTACTTCAGGGCTGCCGTGTTTCCAGGCTATAGGTTATTGGCTGTCGCCCCGCCCCAGATTTCATCCCAATCCTGGTTCAACATATCGGTCGGGCCGCGATCGGCTTCGAAAAACTTATTCGGCAACTGAAAAACCGCCAGCATCAGGGCGCCGTTCGGTGTACCGGCGGCATGGCGGCTGCCGGCGGGACGCCAGACGAAATTGCCCGCGCTGCATGTTCCTTCGCCGCAAACCAGCGCCCCTTCGATGACGAAGGTCTGTTCAATCTGCACATGCTCATGATCAGGCAGCATGGCGCCCGGCGCCATTTTCAACAGTACTGTCAACAGCCCCGTACGCCGGTCCACCAACAGGGTTTTCGCCTCGACGCCGTCGTAACGCGTCTTCTCCCAGGGCATGGAATGGGTTTCAACAAAACGCGTGTCCAATGGGCCCAGGCCCTCGTGGTTCGGGGCGTTGGGGGTAATTGCCGTCGTCATGATCTCTCCATTAGTGGAATTGTCTAGTGGAACTGTCCAGATTATCGATACTGTTTAGCGGCCCTTGAACTCCGGCGCACGCTTTTCCTTGAACGAGGCGATGCCTTCATTCCTATCGTCGCTGTCCAGGATGGCTTCCGTGCTGCGGCGCGCGATGCCGGCGCGCTCGGACGGTCCCTTGTTGATGACCTCGCCGACAAAGCGCTTCAAGGTGCTCAAGACCATGGGCGCGTGCTGCTTCAGGGTATTGGCGTAATCCATGGCCGCATCCATCAACTGATCCGCCGGCACCACCTTGTTGACCATGCCGACCTCGTAGGCCCGCTGCGCCGTCAGATCGGATGCATAGAGAACAAATTCCATGGCGATCTTGTGTGGAATGCGGGCAGCCAGCGAGGATATCAAGCCGCCGGTGACGCCAACCTTGGCCTCCGGGTAGCTGAACACCGCCGTATCCGCCGCCACGCAGAGATCGGCGAACTGGATCAGTACCACGCCGCCGCCGACGCAATAGCCGTCCACCGCCGCGATGATCGGCTTATCAACCTCGACACCAACGCTGGGGGTAAAACGCCAGATCTCCGGCGGGTGGGTCAAATCAGCGCCGACCGTGAAGGCCCTGGGCGTGGCCGAGGCCAGAATGGCCACCCGGTCGCTGCCAGCCTGGAAACGCTGCCAGGCGGCGCGCAGTTCCTCGCCCAGATCCACCGACAGCGCATTCAGCTTCTCCGGCCGGTTCAGGGTGATGATGGCGATATCGTCCTTGGATTCGTAGGTGACCAGTTCCGTACTCATGATGTTTCCTCTTCCTGTAACTCTGTATCTCCACTGGCCAGTGCCAGCCACTCGGCTTCATCAATGACTTTAACATCCAGCGCCTGGGCTTTCTTCAACTTTGATCCCGCCGCCGCACCTGCGATCAGCAGATCCGTCTTGGCCGAAACCGAGCCAGAAACCTTGGCGCCCAGAGACTCCGCCCGCGCCTTGGCCTCGGCCCGCGAGGTCCGCTCCAACGTTCCGGTAAAGACCAATGTCTTGCCCGCCAGTTCGGACGAGGTATCGGCCCGCTCCATGTCCTGGACTTGCTCGAGCCTGCCGATCAAGGCGTCCCAAACATCTCTGTTATGACGATCCCCGTAAAAGGCCAGCAGCGCCCTTGCCACCTTTTCCCCGATGCCGTCGATATCGAGCAGCTCTTCCAGATGATCGTCCGTCATGGCCGCCTCGAAAGCCGGCAGCGTTTCATAGCGGCGCGCCAAAAGCCGCGCATTGCCCTGGCCCACATGGCGAATGCCCAGCGCGAATATGAGACGGTCCAGCGCTATGGTGCGCTTTTCGTTGATCGCGGCGAACAGGTTGTCGGCGGAGGTCTCGCCCCAGCCTTCCCATTCCTGCAATGGAGGTGTTATTTTTTTATTTTTATT
>CAYWYB010000404.1:2007-4182 GCA_964462145.1 uncultured Rhodospirillaceae bacterium | reverse complement strand
CAGGATGACTGATCAGCGGAAAGCCGAAAGTCCAGACGTCATGTTGCACAATCACTACACAGATGTAACGATGAGAAATCGTGTTATTCGCAAATCTGAATAAATGTGAGAGATGCAAATGAAGGACAGTACGCAAGGCTCGGGACCGAAACGTCTAGTTGAAGGATACAAACCGAGCAAACCGGTGGAAAAGGGCTATCAGCCAAGTAACCAGCCAAATCCACACGGCGGTAAGCCGCCACCACCTCCGCCAACCGGGCAGGGCGGTCCCAAGCCCTCCAACGACTAGTTGCTAATTCGCAACTGGTGTTACTCGGATTTCCAGACGCTGGAGTTCGTCGGGGTTGATGTAAACCAAACGTATGCCCCATCGTTCGCTAGACTGAATGTCGTCTATGTCCTTCCATGCTGCTTGCGCTGAACTCTTTCGCCTGGTTAGTACAAAGCAGATTTGCCGGTCGTTATGGGTGTAGTACGGAAAAATGCCTTTTTTCCGTAATTCTGGGGTATCAAATGACGCAGTGTCGTCACACTGTACTGCTTCACCATTCTTCAGATAGGCAGTGATCTGTGTAACGTAAATTCCCGGGTCGTTGAAGATTTTCTGCCAAACATCTCCTCGATTGTCCTCATTCGTAATCTGAAGCCATTTCAAAATCGCATGAAAATATGGATGCCCAAAACGTCTCCAAACTATTGCGATGACAATTGAAGATGCAAAACTGATTCCAATGAAACTGAGCAGCCTAAGGTTATCAAATTTCAAAGAAACCAATAGATAACAGGCATAGCCAAGAGCAGAAAAAATGAGGCTTCCATAAACTACATCAGTTTGACGTATAGACCGCCAATCGGCATCTATCATGTAGGTTCTGAAAGCCAGGAAGCCAGGCGCAAGAAAAGCGAGAATCCAAATCGCTTGTACCGACAACGACATAATACTGCCCTCGATCCCATTTAGGAGAATTCATAAAATCCTAGCCAATTAATGGTTGAGGTCAAATCTTAAACTAACAAAGAATTAGTTTGAATGCTCGATGGTACTTGATAAGTGGCAACTCACTTATACGGATCAGCCGCGTCCCTTAGCCCGTCGCCAAAGAAGTTAAACGCCAGGACGATCAGGACCACGGGCAGCATGGGGAAGATCAGCCAGGGATAGGTGGCCACGGCATTGATGTTCTGGGCTTCGTTCAACAACACGCCCCAGGACGTAATCGGCGGGCGCAGGCCCAGGCCCAGGAACGACAGGGCCGTCTCGGCTAAAATCATTGATGGAATGGACAGGGTCAGGCTGGCGATCAGATGGCTCATGAAATTGGGCAGCAGATGGCGCCCGATCACCCGTGCCGGGCTGGCGCCCATCAGAGTGGCGGCGGTGGCGAAATCTTCTTCGCGGAGCGCCAGTAATTTCGATCTGACCGCGCGGGCTAGGCCGGGCCAATCCAATAGCGCCAGAATAATGGTGATACCGAAGAAAACGCCGATCGGGCTCCAGGTCACGGGCAGGGCCGCCGATAGCGCCATCCACAGGGGCAGTTCCGGGAACGAGCGCAGCATCTCGATCAGGCGCTGGACCACATTGTCCACCCAGCCGCCGTAGTAACCGGCCATGCCCCCCAATGTAAGGCCGATGGCGAAACTGACCGTTATGCCGATCAGACCGACGGTTAATGATATGCGCGCGCCATAGACGATGCGGCTGAACAGATCCCGGCCCAGTCGGTCGGTGCCGAATAAAAACAGCGTGCCGCGTACCGTCCGTTTGCCGACTTTCTCCTTCGAGGGGCAGAAGAAGTGGAACTTCATGCGCCACATGCCCCAGAATTTATAGCCCGCGCCCTGGCAGAAAAAACGGATCGGCTGCACCTTGGTCTCGTCCACGGTATAGATCCGCTTCATCCGCTTGATGTCGCGGGTGACTTTATAGCCATAGACGAAGGGCCCGATGAACTCGCCCTCGTGGATCAGGTGCACCATCTGCGGCGGTGCATAGATAAACTTGGCGTTGCGTTTGGCCAGCGGATAGGGTGCCACCCATTCCACCATCAGGATCGAGACATAGACAATGGCCAGGAATATCATCGAGGCCACGGCCAGGGGATGGCGGCGCAGCTTCCACCACATCAGGGTCCATTGCGAGGCCATGAAGAAGCGTTCCTGCTCCTTCGTCAG
>CAYWYB010000404.1:0-1907 GCA_964462145.1 uncultured Rhodospirillaceae bacterium | reverse complement strand
ACCACATCAGGGTCCATTGCGAGGCCATGAAGAAGCGTTCCTGCTCCTTCGTCAGCCTTTCAATCGTGTGCGGGTTGAAAGGTGCGTCGGATACCCAATGCCGTTGCTGATCTTCACGCCCGTCGTGCGTACTCATTTTGCCGCCTCCGAACCAAGACGGATGCGCGGATCAAGGGCGGCGAGCGCCAGGTCGGACACGAACATGCCGATCACCGTTAGCGCGGCCAGGAACAACAGGAACGAGCCGGCCAGATATTGATCCTGGCTTTGCAGGGCGCTGACAAGCATCGGCCCGGACGTGGGCAGGCTCATCACCACGGCGACGATGGCCGAGCCCGATATCATCTGCGGCAGC
Source organism: uncultured Rhodospirillaceae bacterium (assembly GCA_964462145.1). Taxonomy (GTDB): domain Bacteria; phylum Pseudomonadota; class Alphaproteobacteria. The sequence continues at coordinate 1,552 of CAYWYB010000404.1, read as the reverse complement.
AGGTTGCCGATATCGGCGACGAACGGGTTGAGCGCCATGCGCAGTGGGTATTTCAACAACAGCCTGCTGTTTTTCAGGCCCTTGGCCCGGGCCGTGACGACATATTGTTTTTGCAATTCGTCCAGCAAATTGGCGCGCAGGCGGCGGATCATACCCGCCGTGCCGGAAGTGCCGATGACGATGACCGGCACCACCATATGTTCGCAGATCGAAACGAACTTGCCCCAGGACATATCCTGATCAATGAACTGTTCGTCCATCAGACCGCCGATGGAGACGCCGAAATGCTTCTTCGCCAGGAACAACAGAATCAGGGCCAGCAGGAAGTTTGGCGTCGCCAGGCCGATGTAGCCGACGAAGGTCATGACATGGTCGCCGACGCTGTATTGCCGCACCGCCGTGTAGACCCCGATGGGAAAGGATACGGCGTAAACGAACAGCATGGTGGTGAAGTTCAAAACCAGCGAGAGGAACAGGCGGTCGCCGACCACCTCGTCCACGGGCAGGTTATATTCAAAGGACCAGCCCAGGTCGCCCTGCAGGATGCCGGAAAAGCCATTGCCGCCGGGCCAAATGCCCAGCCAGACGGCATATTGCTCCAACATCGGTTTATCCAGGCCGAATTCCTGGCGCAGAAAGGCCAGCTTTTCCAACGCCGCCCGGTCACCCGAGGCGATCATTTCCGCCATCTGATTGGAGAGATAGTCGCCGGGCGGCAGCTGGATAATGATAAAGGTGATGACCGAGATCACCAGCAGGGTCGGGATCATCACCAGCACCCGGTGTGCGAAATAGGTGAACATGGCCTTGTCGCCCCCCCTTTTCCCGCCGCTATCGATCAAGCCAGAAGGTATCGGGACGGTAGATACCGAAATGGGCGCCTGGATCCCAGTTGTAGATACCTTCCGCCGGCACGTTCTTCAGGCCATGCTTGACCACGACGGGCTGCTGCACGCCGGCCACGACACCGATGGAATAGATCTGTTCGGCATGAATGGCCAGCATGCGGTGCCAGATTTCCTCGCGCCGGCCCGGTTTGTCGGCGGTCATCCATTCCTTCGCCAATTTTGCCAGTTCCTGGGCTTCGGGCAGATCCGGGGCCTCGCCCGATTTGCCGGACGTGTCGTAATACTGGCCCCATTTCGGCCACATCAGCTGTTGTTGTGCTGTTGGGGCAAGTTCTTCCGGCGAGGTCTCGGCGGTGGCGACGCCGTTTTCCAGGCCGCTCCAGATCGACATCTGGGCCTGGCCCGAGAAAATGCGGTTGCGGAAGACTTCCCGCTGCGAAGGCTTGATGAACAGCTTGATGCCGATTTCCGCCCAGGCTTCGGCAACCAGCTCCAGCACATCCGTCTGTTCCGTGTCCTCGCCGGCGGTTTCGATAATGATTTCCATGGGCCGGCCATCGGGCAACAGGCGGATATCATCGTCGTTGTATTTGATCAGGCCCATCTCGTCCAAGATCTCGTTGGCCATGTCCGGGTCGTACTCGGCCCACTGCTTTTGATATTCCTCGCGAAACAGGGGGCTGTCGGGCAGCAGGGTGTTGTTG
>CAYWYB010000403.1:0-4188 GCA_964462145.1 uncultured Rhodospirillaceae bacterium | reverse complement strand
GCGATCAATTTCGGCATCATCTACGGCATTTCCGCCTTTGGCCTGGCCAACAACCTCGGCATCGCGCGGGGCGAGGCGCAGGATTACATCAATGCCTATTTCGAACGTTATCCCGGCATCCGTGCCTACATGGAAAAGACCAAGGAAAGCTGCCGCGAGCTGGGTTATGTGGAAACCATCCATGGCCGCCGGGTGCATATGCCGGGAATCAACGACAAGAATGGCGCCCGACGAGGTTTCCACGAACGGGCGGCCATTAACGCACCCATTCAGGGTTCGGCGGCAGACGTGATCCGCCGCGCCATGGTCGCCATGCCCGGCGCTCTTCGGGCGGCCAAGCTGAACGCCAGCATGCTGTTGCAGGTCCATGATGAACTGATCTTCGAAGTGCCCGAGGCCGAGGTTGAGGACACCGTTGCGGTGGCCAAGCGCGTGATGGAGGGGGCGGCGCATTTGTCCGTGCCCCTGGTCGTTGATGCAGGGATCGGCGATAGTTGGGACGAAGCGCATTAAATGATTCTAGCGGGGTAATATGGGGAAAGGTTGGGGGCGAAAACTACGGCTGGGCAGCGGTTTGGTGCTGTTTGTCTTCGTGACCACGCATTTTATTAATCATTCGCTCGGTAACATTTCCCTCGACGCCATGGAGGCCGGAAGGGAGGTTTTCGTAGCAATTTGGCGCAATTGGCCAGCAACCATCCTGTTCTATGGCGCCATACTGGTCCATGTTCTGACCTCCCTTTGGGCGATCTGGCAGCGGCGAACGTTACGCATGTCGCGATCGGAAATTATTCAAGTCGTGCTCGCCCTTTGCATTCCTTTTCTAATGCCGGTGCATGTCCTGGCGACCCGTGGCGTGCATGCATTTTTTGGCGTCAACGACAGCTATCGCTATGAAATCCTGAGTATATGGGTGTTCGAGCCGCTGTACGGCTGGCTTGCCTCCCTGGCCGTACTGGTGGTTTGGGGCCATGGCTGTATCGGCTTGCATCTATGGCTGCGCCTGAAGCCCTGGTACGACCAAGCCCGCCCCTGGCTGCTAACCCTGGCCTTGTTGTTGCCGGCTCTGGCACTTTCCGGATTTGCCGGCGTGGGAAAACAGATCGCTGTGTGGTCGCAAGACAAGGCTTGGATGAATGCGGCCTTCGCGTCTTTCAAGTTCAGTGTGCCGGTCGAGGAGCTGAAGGCTTTTGCCTTTGGTACCGCCGATTATATTTTCATCGGCGCAGGGGCGATTTTTGTTCTGCTCTTGCTGGGCCGGTGGCTGCGGCATCTGTGGGCCCGGCGCGGCAAGCGCATCACAATCGCCTATCCCGATGGTCACGAGGTCGCGGTGGAACCGGGCTTGAGCGTGCTGGATGCCTCGCGCTTGGCGGGTATCGCCCATGCCTCGGTCTGTGGCGGCAAGGGCCGCTGCTCCACCTGCCGGGTACGGATCGCCGATGGCCTGGGCGCCCTGCCCGGTGCCGGTGACGACGAACGAAAAGTCCTCGCCCGTGTCGGTGCGCCGGACTCTGTCCGCCTGGCCTGTCAGTTGCGCCCGGTGGCCGACGTCGCGGTGGTGCCGTTGTTGCCGCCCAATGTTTCCATGCAAAGCGGCGTGCTCCGGCCGAACTATCTACAGGGCAGCGAGCGGGAGATCGCGGTGCTGTTCGCCGATCTGCGCGCCTTCACGCAGTTTTCCGAAAGCAAGCTGCCCTATGATGTGGTCTTTGCCCTGAACCAGTATTTTCGCGGCATGGGCCAGGCGGTGGAGGCCGCCGGCGGGCATCTGGACAAATTCATCGGTGACGGTGTGATGGCGCTGTTCGGGGTTCGGTCGGATTTGGACACCGGTTGCCGCCAGGCCCTGGCGGCGGCGGCGGGCATGGCCCGGGCGCTGGAGCATCTAAATCATCAATTGCGCCATGATCTGGATGAACCCCTGCGTATGGGCATCGGCATCCATGCCGGCCCGGCCATTGTCGGTGAAATGGGCTATGGCGCGGCGACCACGGTCACCGCCATCGGCGACACGGTCAATACAGCCTCCCGCCTGGAAACCATGACCAAGGAGTTTACGGTGCAGGCGGTGATCTCCGGCCATGTCGCGGAATGCGCGGGCGCCGATCTTTCAGCCTTCGAGGTGCGCGAGGTCACCGTGCGCGGGCGGGCCGAAACAATGGCGGTGCATTTGATCGCTGATGCCCGCGACCTGCCCCAGACCGATACGGGCGCCGCCAAGCCACGCCGCCGTAGCGGCCGCGTCCGGGTCAAGGCGCCGGTATAGCCCGAAAAGAAAAAGGGGCCGCGCCGAATTGGCGCGACCCCCATTTTCGTAGGCTTATGTGCGTATTGGTGAGCCGGCTTAGAAGCCCATGCCACCCATACCGCCCATGCCACCCATGCCGCCCATGTCGGGCATGCCGCCGCCCATATCGGGCATGCCGCCACCGCCGGCGCCCTTCTTGGCGGGCTTGTCGGCAACCATGGCTTCGGTGGTGATCAACAGGCCCGAGACGGAGGCCGCGTCCTGCAAGGCGGTCCGAACCACCTTGGCCGGATCGACGATGCCGTCCTTGACCATGTCCACATACTTCTCGGTCTGTGCGTTGAAGCCCCAGTTGGTGTCCTTGCTCTCCATCACCTTGGAGGCGACAACGGCACCGTCCACGCCCGCGTTCTCGGCGATTTGCCGGATCGGGGCCTGCAGGGCACGGCGGATGATGTCGATACCCGCCTGCTGGTCGTGGTTCTTGACCTTCAACTTGTCCAGGGCACGGCTGGCATAGATCAGGGCGCAACCACCGCCCGGCACGATGCCTTCCTCGACCGCGGCCCGTGTCGAGGCCAGGGCGTCATCGACGCGGTCCTTGCGCTCTTTCACTTCGACCTCGGTCGCGCCGCCAACCTTGATGACGGCGACACCGCCGGCCAGCTTGGCCAGACGTTCGTGCAGTTTTTCCTTGTCATACTCGGACGTGGTCTCGCCGGCCTGGGCCCGGATCTGGCTGCATCGCGAGTTGATGTCGCCCTTCTTGCCGGCGCCGTTGACGATGACCGTGTCTTCCTTGGTCATGGAGACCCGCTTGGCGGTGCCCAGCATGTCCAGGCTGACGCTTTCAAGCTTGATGCCCAGATCTTCCGAGATCACCTGACCGCCGGTCAGAATGGCGATGTCTTCCAACATAGCCTTGCGCCGGTCGCCAAAGCCGGGAGCCTTGACCGCCGCCACTTTCAGGCCGCCACGCAGCTTGTTCACCACCAGGGTGGCCAGGGCTTCGCCTTCGACATCCTCGGCGATGATCAGCAGGGGCCGGCCCGACTGTACGACCGCTTCCAGGATCGGCAGCATGGGCTGCAACGAGGTCAGCTTGCTTTCGTGCAGCAGGATGTAGGGATTTTCCTGCTCGGAAACCATCTTTTCCGCGTTGGTGATGAAATAGGGCGAGAGATAGCCCCGGTCGAACTGCATGCCTTCAACCACGTCCAGTTCGGTGTCCAGGCTTTGCGCCTCTTCCACCGTGATGACGCCTTCGTTGCCGACTTTTTCCATCGCCGTGGCAATCATCTCGCCAATCTCGCTTTCGCCGTTGGCGGAGATGGCGCCAACCTGGGCCACTTCCTTGCGGCCCGCGACTTTCTTGGCGCTTTTTTGCAGGGCGGCGACAACCGCCTCGACCGCCAGGTCAACGCCGCGGCGCAGATCCATGGGGTTCATGCCGGCGGCGACGGACTTGGCACCTTCGCGCACGATGGCCTGGGCCAACACGGTGGCGGTGGTGGTGCCGTCGCCGGCGACGTCGTTGGTTTTGGACGCGACTTCACGGACCATCTGGGCGCCCATGTTCTCGAACTTGTCCTTCAGCTCGATTTCCTTGGCGACGGTGACGCCGTCCTTGGTCACGCGCGGGGCGCCGAACGATTTGTCCAGGACCACGTTGCGGCCCTTGGGACCCAGGGTCACCTTGACCGCGTTGGCCAGGACATCGACGCCGCGCAACATGCCGTCACGGGCCTCGGTGTCGAATTTGATTTCTTTGGCAGCCATGCTTGCTGGCCTCCTTCTAAATTTATGTCAGGCAGTGGGTAAAAAAGTAGCAAGGCAGCCTTTAAGCCGCCTTTTTGCCCTTTTTCGCCTTCTTGGCGGGCTTGGCGGGTTCGTCCGCAAGCACGGCCATAATGTCGGATTCATTCATGATCAGCAGT
>CAYWYB010000402.1:0-4191 GCA_964462145.1 uncultured Rhodospirillaceae bacterium | reverse complement strand
GCTTTTTGGGTTTCCGTTACGGGGAAACAAGGAAATGGGTTGTCGCGGCGGCAAATAATTTGTCGCGGTCTTTCTGCCAGGCATGGGCCCGCACGCTGGCGACGCGCCGTCCCTGTTTGGTTACGATGCCGGTGGCGAAGCTATCGGCGGCGCCGCCCGGGCGCAGATATTCGACGGTGATATTGACGATCTTGGGCAGGCGCGGCGTATCCATGGCGCCGATCAGGGAGATCATCGCCGCGCTTTCCAGCAAGGCGCCGGTGACGCCGCCATGCAGGGCGGGCAGCAAGGGATTGCCGATCAACATATCCTGGAACGGCAGCACCGTTATCAACTCGTCGCCCTGGCGGTCGACACGCAGGCCGAGCCAGCGAAAGTAGGGCACGGCCTCGATCAATGGCTGCAAATCGCCGTCCTGGCGCGCCGCGCTTATGCCGTCGGAAATGCTCATGCCGGCTTCATCACGCTCTTGCTCGACGCCGACATCATGAAAGAGCCCGAGGCATGCGCGATGGGGTCATCAATATCCCCCTGATAGGCGATGGCGCGGGTAAAAGCGATATTGCGCGTGGTCTTGTAACAATGGGCCTGGGCGTAAAGATCCTGGCCCGACACTGCCGGTTTCAAATAATCGATGCGCAGATCCAGGGTCGCCACCATTGTTCCGTCGGGCAGCTTCGGGACCACGCACATGCCGCTCAGGCTATCAAGCAGTACCGTCACGATGCCGCCATGCACAACACCGGTGTCCGGGTCGCCGACGAATTCCGGGCGATGGGGTATCTTGGCGACGACGCCGCTGTCATCAAGCGAGATTAAATCCAGCCCCACCGCGGACATATGCGGGATGGTGCTGATCATCAGTTGGCGGACGTTCTCGAAATCGATTTCCATGCTTGCCCGACAATGCGTCTTGACCTTTGCGCTGTCAAACATTCACTGGTTCAGGGTACTAGCGGCGGCTTAAAAACGGTCGTATAAGATGCGCCATGTGGAACAGCACGGTTGGTATTCGGGCCGGTTGGCCAGGATTCGGCGGGAAGCCGATAACGACACAGCGAACAGGGGCCCCACGGGCCCTGCCGTGGGCACGGTGGGCCGGGCGGCATGTCATGCTGGGCGTGCTGATCTGCGGCTTTATCCTGCTGCTTGGCATATCCGCGGCCCGGACCGCGGAGTCAGCGTATTTCCGTATCGCCACCGGTGCCGCGGACGGCACTTATTTTCCCATTGGCTCCCTCATTGCCTCGGCTATTTCCAATCCGCCGGGCTCGCGCGATTGCGCCGACGGTGGCTCTTGCGGCGTACCGGGACTGATCGCCGTGGGCCGGGCCAGCAGGGGTTCGGTCCAGAACGTGGGCCTGATCGCCAGCGGCATGGTGGAATCCGGACTTAGCCAGGCCGACGTCGCCTATATGGCCTATTTCGGCCTGGGTCCATTCAAGGGCGGGGCGCAGTACGACGGCCTACGGGTCGTCGCCACGCTTTATCCCGAACTGGTGCAGTTGGCGGTGCGCAAGCACAGCGGCATCTACGCGGTGGAGGATCTGCGCGACAGGCGGGTCTCGTTGGGGGTTGAAGGCTCGGGCACGGCGGTGGACGCAGATGCCATCATGGCGGCCCATGGCCTGACAGCAGGCAGCTACAAGGCACTGAATTTTGATCTTGGCGAGGCCGCGGACCGTTTGCGCCTGGGCAAACTGGATGCCTTTTTCATTATTGGCGGCGCACCGGTGCCGGCCATGGTGGATTTGGCGGAACAGACCAACATAACGCTGTTGCCAATCCATGGTCCGGCCGCATCGCGCCTGCGCCGGGACTATCCATTCTTCGCCCCGGCCAAGCTGCCGGCTGGCGTCTACCGCAACGTGGCCGAGACGCAAACCCTGAGCGTCGGCGCCCAATGGCTGGTGTCGGACCGCCTGGACGCAAAACTGGTGTATGAAATGGCCCGTGCCCTGTGGCACCCCTCGACCCGGCGGATCCTGGACAACGGCCACCCCAATGGCCGCATGATCCAACTGCAAAGCGCCCTGGAGGGCCTCGGTATTCCGCTGCACGAAGGTGCCAGGCGCTACTACAAGGAAGTTGGCGTCCTACCCTGAGTTCGCGGCTTCGACGTCGGCATCCGCAATCCAGGCCCCCATGGCGGGTAGTTGCAACAGGTTGGCGGCATAACTTTTGCAGATATCGTCCAGCGCCAGGCCATGGCGGTCGAAACGTACGGCCACGGGTGCATACATGGCATCGGCGGCCGAAAAAGCGCCAAACAGGAAATCGCCCCCGCCTTTATGTGCTAGGCGCGCCGCGCGCCAAATATCGCCAATGCGTTTCACATCCGATGACGCCTCCGGCGACAATGCCGGCAGTGGCAGCCCCGATTGACAATTGAAGGGCATCTCCTCCCGCATGGCGGCGAAACCCGCATGCATCTCCGCCGCCATCACGCGGGCCTGGGCCCGCATCACCGCATCCGCCGGCCAGATCGGCAATTCCGGATGCCGCTCCGCCAGGAACTCCACGATCGCCAAGCTGTCCCAAATGGTTTCCGCGCCGCTTTGCAGAACCGGCACCCGGCCAGCCGGCGAGAATTCCCTAATTCTGTCCGTGGTGTCCGGTTGATCCAGGGGGATCAGCAATTCGTCAAATGGCAGCTCGAAATGGCGCAACAGCAGCCAGGCGCGCAGGGACCATGAAGATTTGTTTTTGTCACCGATGATCAAACGATAGGGGGGCATCGCGCCGTTCCATGCTTTGCTGTACAAGGATTAGTAATGCAGTCTGAATGTAGTGGAGCCCGCCGTGATCGCCAATATCGTAACCGACCTTGACCCAAAAGCCATTCCCATCTGGCCTATCGGCGCCGCCGGTCTGACCGCTTGGCAGGAGACCCAGCCGGATGCCGCGAAGGCCTGGTGCCAAAGCAACGATTTTTCGGCGGATGCCGGCAAGTTCCTTTTGCTGCCGGAGGAAGATGGCGGGCTGGCCGGCGTCATGCTGGGTTTGGGCGAAGCCGCCGAAGGGAGCAGCGGTTATTGGGCCTTTGGCACCCTGGCCACGGCCCTGCCGGCGGGAAACTACCGCATTGAGGGCGATCTGACGCCGGCCCAGGCCGATCAGGCAGCCCTGGCCTGGGCCCAGGCGGCCTATCGCTTCACCCGTTACCAAGGCAAGGATGATGATGCCGCCAAGGATGTGGCCCGGCTGTGTTTGCCTGAAAACGCCGATGGCACGGCATTGCACGGCGCCATCAAGGGTTCATTCCTGGCCCGCGACCTAATCAACACACCGGCCTCGGACATGGGGCCGGAGGAGCTGGCCGCCGCCGCCCTGGCCCTGGCGGAGGAATTTGGCGGCACCGGCACGGTCATCGTGGGCGACGACCTGCTGCGCGACAATTACCCGGCGATCCATGCGGTGGGCCGCGCCTCGGTCCGGGCGCCGCGGTTGATCGACCTGCGCTGGGGACCAATTGACGCACCGCGCTTGACCCTGGTGGGCAAGGGCGTGTGTTTCGATACCGGCGGTCTGGATCTGAAACCCCCCGCCGGCATGCTGAAGATGAAAAAGGACATGGGTGGTGCCGCCACCGTGCTGGGCCTGGCGGCCATGATCATGACGGCGGAACTGCCGCTCTCGCTGCGGGTTCTGATCCCGGCGGTGGAAAATGCCGTCTCCGGCAATGCCTACCGCCCTGGCGATGTGCTGAGCACCCGCAAGGGCCTGACCGTCGAGGTCGGCAACACCGATGCCGAGGGCCGCATCGTGCTTTGCGATGCCCTGGCCGAGGCGGCGACGGACGACCCTGAACTGATCATTGATATCGCCACCCTGACCGGCGCGGCGCGGGTCGCCCTGGGCCCGGATCTGCCGGCGATCTTCACAGGCAGCGACGAACTGGCATCAGCTTTACAACAGACGGGCGAGGCGCTGGATGATCCGGTCTGGCGCATGCCTCTGTATGGGCCCTATACCGAGCGTCTGAAAAGCAAGGTCGCCGATTTCAACAATGTTTCCGAAGGCGCCTTTGGCGGCGCCATAACGGCGGCTCTGTTTATGCAGAATTTTGTCACCGACCCCAGCCGCTGGCTGCACATGGACACCTATGGCTGGAACGACAAGGACCGCCCGGGCCGCCCGGCCGGTGGCGAGGGCCTGGCCATGCGCACGCTGTTCGCGGTGATCGAGGAG
>CAYWYB010000401.1:0-4197 GCA_964462145.1 uncultured Rhodospirillaceae bacterium | reverse complement strand
CAATGCCGCGCGCCTCGTTCAAACTCGGTGGCCACCATGAATAATATGGGCTAGCTCTTCACCAAATTCCGGGTTGTTCGACGTTTCGCCCCGCCGAAAAGCAGCCCACGATCAGAACAGTGCCTGCAATGCAATATCTTGCAATCAACTGGTGGTTTTCGCAATATTACGCCATGGTCGCGCGTTCATCAGTAGCCTGCCGCCAGACCGAAACATTGGGTATCACTTGCGGTAGACCAGGAAGCGGGTGGCAGCTTTGATAGTGCCGCCGCTTTCGTCGGGATCGGCCGGGGCCTCGACGTGCAGGTTGCTGAACATGTGGGTGGTGCGGGAAATTGGCTCCTCGGCCCAGTGCAGGCCCGTGTGCAGTTGCTTGACCCGCTGTTCCAGCTCGAACTTCCCCTCGTCGAACCAGTTCAGGTCCTTGCCTTCCCGGCTGTGTTCGCCGTCCCACTGGCCGAATTCCCGGTTCGTAGCGAGCGGCATCCAATAGCGGATATCGTCCGCCAACAGGTCCAGCCAGGCATCGAATTGGCGGTTATCCAGCAGTTCCGCCTCCGCCGTGTAGAATTGTTCGACTTCGTAGCGGAGCAGCAGGGCTTGCAGCAGTTTGTCCTTATCAAGTGGGTCTTTACGGGGCGGCATTTATTCGGCCGCTTCGGCTGTTTTGGCCGGGTCGATGCGGTCGATATTGGGGGGAATGTCCATATCGGCGGCCCAGCGGGCGTAATAGGCGCGCTGGTTCTGTTCCGAGACATCCTCGGTGGCGTAGACTTCCCCACCCAGCCAGGTGGCGGGCCAGGCCTTTTGCTCGTAACCCATTCCCATGCCGTAATGAAAATCATACCGCCTGGCGATCGTTCCCCGCGCGCCTTCGTGGGAGGAGCCCCAGTTTTCCATATCGTCCTGCTCCGTCAGGCCGGATGGTCCCTGATAGCGGATGACGTAATGGCGCAGCACGTCCTTGACCTCGTCCGGCGCCGCCTTGGGGGCCAGAAAAATCCGCCAGGTTTCAGTCTGGTGCGGGCCGCTGGGATGCCAGGTGCCCATGGACTGGACGCCGTTGGAATAGGAAACATTGGGAAAGATGGTGCCGCCGTGGCCGAACCAGCGGGCTTTCTCCCCCAGTTTGGCCCGGCGCTGGGCGTAACAGTCGCGGAAATAGTCCTCCACCACCGCCATCTCCTGGTAGGTTGGCAGATAGTCGTAATCGTCCTTGAACAACTGCCCCCGCGCCGTATGCCCCTGGGGCGTGATGCAGATATTCAGCTTCCAGGCTTCCTGGGCCCTGGTCACGTCGTCATAGGTATGCCGCCCCTTGGAGCCGGCGGGGGAGAGGATCACCTGATCGACCGAGGCGTGGGACGGATTGTGGTAATAATCGCCGGAGAAATTTTCGGCCCCGAATTTCCAGTTGCACGGCATCTTCCATTTCATGATGCCGCCAAAGGCTTCCCATTCCCCATAGGTGCCGTCGGGCAGTTCGCAATAATCATCCAGATAGAAGCGCAGATCGCCCAGATAGCTTTCGAAATCCGGGGTCTCGGCATCCCAGCAGGCGAAGACATAGCCGCGGTAGCTGTACACCCGCGCCTCGATCAGGCCCCATTGGCTGCGGTCCAGTTCGTTGTGATAGCCGGTATCCAGTTTCGGCACGGCGATCAGACCCTCGTCGAAATCGGCAAACAGTTGCACAGAGCGGCGTAGCCCACTCAGACCTGCGTAGGCGGCGATCAGACCGCCGATCTGGCCGGAAAGAGAGCGAACGGCGCCCCGCGTGGCTGCGCCGGCCCGGCTGACCGCTAGCAGACCCGCCGAGGCCGGCTGAGCGGCGCCGGCGATGCGCTGTAGTGCCCGCTGACCGCTCTGCCCGACGCCCACGAGCTCGGTCTTGGTCCGCTGGCCGCCTCTGGTGCGGAGGTCAATGAAAAGGGTTTTGGTTGTCATGGAATCTCAATTCGCAGTGTCTTGCCAGGCATTGGCGATGAGTCGCGGCAACCGCTGTTGCCAACGCCAGCCGGCGCCGGTGAAATCGAGACGTTTTCGCAGGCGTACCTGGGGCACCATAATGAACATCACGACCGTGGCCAGGCCCTGGCCGGTGGCCCGGGCTCGTTTGCCCGCCCTGGAAAAGCCGCCACGTTTGCCGCCGCCTTGACCACGGCGCGCTCGCAGGCCGTCCACGACCAGCAGGGATGGCTTGCCCGAGCCGCGATAGACGAACCGGAGTGGTCCAAAGCGATGCTCCGGAAAGGTCGAGGGACTGATACGCTTGCCGCCAACGCCGCGTCGTGGCGCTGACGGGCTCGGGATCGCCAGCCAGAGGCCTTTTTTGCTTTTGATCGTCATACCTTCGTCGAAGGCACGCATGATCGTCGGCGCCTTGGTCCAGACCCTTCCGGCGGCGTTGAGTTTCTTGTTCTCATAGATCTTGCCGCGCCAGGAGTTGGCCAGACGGCGCCCGAGACCGGCGCTCGCGACCTGGGTCCGCATCTCTTGCTTGAGGCCATCGGCGGCCCTACGGGTTCCGGCGACGACAGCGCGTCCCCCGGCCTTCATCTCCGCCTTCATATGCGCTTCCAGGTCACCCTGGATTGCCGCTTCCAATCGCATGATTTATTCGTTTCCTTGCCGCTACGGGCCTCTTCCAGGTCCCTGGCAAGTTCACCCTCAGCGCTGCTCATGATCCCGAAGGCGTCGATCATCGCCGCAGCCTGATCCATGACGCCGCCCTTATCCGGCAGGTGGCCTTGCTGGAAAAGCCGCCAAAGGGAAACCATTTCAAGGGCGTCATCGGTGACGAGATAGATTGGGTTCACGCGGTAGCCCGCGCCGAACAGCTCCCAGACGTCGTTGGGCGCGGGCGCCTCGAGCGTGTACTCAACACCGAACTCGAAATCGCGGGGGTGGAGGGAGACCGCCACCGCGAGCTTCAGTTTTTTGCCATGTCCTCTGTGGCGCTCATGAGTTCGATTGCCTTTAGACCGACCTCCATTACGTGGGCCTCTGGGATCATCGCAAGGCTGTCCTCGGTGAGTTGTCCGACGCGCTGCTCGAACGGCGCGTCGATATTTTCCCAGCCCGTCAGAAAATGCTGTGCCGCGAGGATCGGCGCCACCGAGAGCCAATAAGCCCGGTCGGCGGCAAGTCCGGCGTAGGCTGGATACGCGCTCTGGACCGTGCGTTCGATCTCCTCGAAATCAATGGCGAGGTCCTCGGGCGCCTGGCCTTCGTCGTAACCGGCGAAGCGGTCAACTATACCCAGGAGTTCCGTCTCCTGGGCCGGCGCCACCACCTCCCCGATACCCCGTTTGAGACAGGCGACCATGGCTTCGTCATCGTGCCAGCGGGCACCGGTGGCCAGAACCGAGCGGCGCCATTTGGCGCGTTCAAGGATGGTCGCCGTCGCGATCAGGTAGACAGGTGGGCTCTCAAACCGTACGGCGATCTCGGCAAGCTTTTGCTCGCGCTTCTTGCCGCGCAGCTTGTTTGCGGCGGTTTCCTCTGCTTCGCGGACTTCGCTGCCGTGGTCAGATGGCGTAAATCGATACTGTTCCTTGGCCGAGATCGGCAAGGTCATGGAGCTCTCCAATACTTATGGGACGTGAGTAGATGTACCGGCAGCGGTTTCATTCTCGATCGCTAGACAGGACCTTCGAACCCGTTCATTCGTTTTGACAATGTGTTTCGTCTGACTAATTAGCCAGGGGTGGTCTCCCAAAAGGGCGACAACCGTGCTAATTCTCCAAGGGTCTTAAGAACCACACACGGAAGCGGCGCCGGCGGCACATGGCAGAAAAACAAGGCAACCTCTTTTCCGGAAGCGGCGTGTTGCCGGAACGCAGTGAGCCATTGGGCAGCAAGGCTCTCCGTGTCTCGCCGTCAAGCCTGGACGACGAGAGCCTGCTTGCCGCGGTCATGGAAGCAGGGCTGTCGGACGGGCCTTCATTGATTGCCGAAGTGGAACGACGCAAGTTGGCGACGGCGATACCGGGCCTCGAAAACCTCTGCTCTCGTTTTGCCGGTTTTGGTGCCGACCTCATCATTCCCGAACAGGTGGCGGCGCTTCGAGCCCTGGCGACGATCGGCGGTCGCGAGGCGGCTAGATCAGTGACCAGGCTCATCGAAAGAGCCATTGTTCAGGGACCAACATTGAATATCGCCGCCAAGGTCGCCGCAAGCCTCGGGTCTGATTTG
>CAYWYB010000400.1:746-4234 GCA_964462145.1 uncultured Rhodospirillaceae bacterium | reverse complement strand
ATCGGGCCCGGCGGGATGGCAGCTTTGATGTTTCCGTGGATGACACCGCCTATGCTGTGGCGGTGTTCGCCGATGGCGCCGACGATACCGATCTGGAGATCAATGGCCGCCGGGTCAGTTTGTCGCTGACGGCTGATGTGGACCGCTGGCTGGTGCATGGCGCGGGCGGAGACGTTGAATTCGATGAGCTGCCGCGCTTTCCCATCGGCGGCGGGGCGGAGTTCACCGGTGGTTTGGTGGCGCCCATGCCCGGTAACGTCACCGCCACCCATGTGGCGGAGGGCGATCGGGTGGAAGAGGGCCAGCTGTTGCTGATCCTGGAAGCCATGAAGATGGAGCATCGCATCACCGCACCCATTGCCGGTACCGTCAGCCAAATGCGCGCGGCGGTTGGCGATCAGGTTGATAACGGCGAGCTGCTGGTTGTTCTGGAGGAAGAGGCCTAGCGGCAGCGCACTGGCGCTGGAAATGCGCCGTTGAGAAATTCCATCGATCATCCTAAACAACGGAGATGATGGATACATTGAAGATCGCCCTGGCGCAGGTCAATCCGACGGTCGGCGATATCGCGGCTAATTCCGAACTGGTGCGTAATGCGCGGCGGGAGGCCGCCGGGCTGGGCGCGGATCTGGTCGTCTTTGGCGAATTGGTGCTGTGCGGCTATCCGCCGGAAGACCTTGTCCTGAAAGGGGCCTTTCAGGACGCGGTGGCGGGCGCGGTGGCGGAACTGGCGGCGGAGACGGGCGACGGCGGACCGGGTATGTTGCTCACCGCGCCTTGGCGTGACGAGGGCCTGCTGTACAACGCGGTATTGCTGCTGGATGGCGGCGAGATTGTTGCGGCGCGTTTCAAGCATGATCTGCCCAACTACGGCGTATTCGATGAAAAGCGCGTGTTCGCGGCGGGGCCCTTGCCGGGGCCGATTAATTTTCGCGGTATCCGTTTGGGCGTGCCCATTTGCGAGGATATCTGGACGGCGGAGGTTTGCGAATGCCTGGCCGAAACCGGCGCCGAACTATTGCTGGTGCCCAATGGCTCGCCCTTTGAAGACGGCAAGTTCGATGTGCGCCTGATCCATGCGGTGGGCCGGGTCACGGAAACCGGCTTGCCCCTTGTCTATGTCAATCAGGTCGGCGGCCAGGACGAACTGGTCTTTGACGGCGGCAGTTTCGTGGTCAATGGCGATTGTTCCCTGGCCGTGCAGATGCCCACCTTTGACAGCGGCCTGGTGCTGACCGAATGGCACAGGGACGGTGATGACTGGGTTTGCGCCGAAGGCCCCCGCACCGCGCCACATGAAGGTCTGGACGCGCTGTATCGGACAATGACCCTGGGGCTGCGCGACTATGTCAACAAGAACCGCTTTCCGGGCGTGGTACTGGGCCTTTCGGGCGGCATTGATTCCGCCCTCAGCGCCGCCGTCGCCGTCGATGCCCTTGGCCCCGAAAGGGTCTGGTGCATCATGCTGCCGTCGAAATATTCCTCCCCCCACAGCCTTGCCGATGCCACCGCCTGTGCCGAACTGCTGCAATGCCGCCTCGATAAGGTAACCATCGAGCCGGCGGTGGCGGCCTATGAGAGCATGCTGGGCGAATTGTTCGAGGGGCGGGACGCCGATATCACGGAAGAGAACATCCAATCCCGGGCCCGCGGCATGACCTTGATGGCGATCTCCAACAAATTCGGCCACATGGTGCTGACCACGGGCAACAAGTCGGAAATGTCGGTCGGTTATGCGACCATCTATGGCGATATGTGCGGCGGCTTTTCCGTCCTCAAGGACGTCTACAAGATCACCGCGTTTGAATTGTCCCGCTGGCGCAATCAGCAAAAGCCCGAAGGCGCCCTGGGACCCGAGGGCCGGGTGATACCGGAGAACACCATAACCAAACCGCCGTCGGCGGAGCTGCGCCCCGATCAGATGGACGAGGATTCCCTGCCGCCCTATGAGGTATTGGATGACATTCTGCGCTGTCTGGTGGAAAAGGAAATGGCCTTTGCCGATATCGTCGACCGCGGCCATCCTGCCGAGACCGTGCGGCGCATTGAGCATCTGCTGTATCTGGCGGAATACAAGCGTCGCCAGGCCCCTCCGGGGGTGAAATTGACGGCCCGCAACTTTGGCCGCGACCGCAGATATCCGATCACCAACGGCTTTCGCAACGCGCGCTGATACGAACAATTGAAACGATGATTGTATAGCGCCGCGATTTGTGGATAGTGTGAGGCTTGTGGCTTGATCATGTCGTAAAGATTAGGCCGTGTAAAAATTATCTTCATAACAAACATCCGAGAAACTCACTAACGGGGAAGCATTATGAAACGCACCTTACTTGCGGCGACCACCGCCTTGGCGATGGTCGTTGCCGGCGCCGCTGGCGTCAACGCGAAAGAGCTCCGCTGGGGCTTCCAGACCGACACTGACAGTCTGGACCCGCATGCGCATGCGGTTACCTTCACCATCGGCTTTCTAGGCAATGTATACGAAGGCCTGGTCCGCCGCGGCGCCGATCTGCAGATCGAGCCGGCCTTGGCCGAATCCTGGACGGTGTCTGACGATGCCACGGTCTGGACATTCAAGCTGCGCAAAGGCGTGAAATTCCACAACGGCAATGATTTCAACGCCGATGACGTGCTTTTCAGCTACAAGCGGATTTCCGATAAAGACGCGCAGATGAAGACCAATGTGGCCTCCGTCAAGGAAGTCAAAAAGGTTGATGATCATACGGTGCAATTCATCACCAATGCGCCTAATCCGATCCTGACCGGACGCCTTAACAGCGTCTTCATCATGGACAAGGAATGGTCGGAAGAAACCGGTTCGACCAAGGTCACGGTGATGGACAAGGATCAGATCAGCCCCGCCGGCCAGAAGGCCATGGGCACGGGCGCCTTTATGATCACGGACCGGACGGCGCAGGTGAAAACCACATTGGTGCCGAACAAGAACTGGTGGGACAAGGCGACCCATAATCTGACCAAGGTCACCATGACGCCGGTGAAGCAGGATTCCACCCGCGTCGCGGCCCTGCTGTCCGGTGAATTGGACATGGCCTATCCGATGCCGACCCAGGATATCAACCGGGTCAACAGCAACAGCGGTACCTCGGTGGTCATGGGTCCTGAATTGCGGACAATCTTCCTGTTCATGGATCAGAACAGCAAAACCCTGTTCGGTACGGACACCAAGAACCCGTTCCTGGACCAGCGCGTACGTAAGGCGCTGTACCATTCCATCAACATGGAGGCGATCAAGAAAAAGATCATGCGCGGTTTGTCGACACCGTCGGCCATCATGATCGCGCCGAGCTTGTTTGACCGCTCCGGCGACTTCAACCGTCATGCTTATGATCCGGCGGCCTCGAAGAAACTGTTGGCCGACGCTGGTTATGGCAATGGCCTCACCGCCCGGTTTGATTGTCCGAATGACCGTTATGTCAACGACGAACAAATCTGCCAGGCCGTGACCTCCATGGCCGCCAAGGTTG
>CAYWYB010000400.1:0-736 GCA_964462145.1 uncultured Rhodospirillaceae bacterium | reverse complement strand
ATCAAGCTGAACCTGACGGCCAAGCCAAAGGCGCAGTACTTCAAGCAGGTGCTGAATCCTTCAAACCGCGACTATCATGTTGGTTTGATCGGCTGGACGCCGGGCTCGTTCGACAGTCACAACGTGATCACCAATCTGATCGCCGGCTATACCGAAAAGACCGGCCGGTACAATTTGTCGAACATTGCCGATGCGCGGATCGATGCCTTGAACCCGATGATCCAATCGGAAAGCAATAAGGCGAAGCGCGATGCCATGATCGCCGAGGTCTTTAAATTGGTGCATGACAATGTCTATTACATTCCATTGCATCAGCAGGGCCTGGCATGGGGCAAGCGCGACAATGTCAGCTTGAAACAACGGGCGGATAATGTGTTCCGTTTCCGTTATGTAAACATCAAGTAAAGACGGTCCTGTAAATAGTAATTGGGCGCCGTCACGGTAAAGTATCGTGGCGGCGCACCAATTTTTGCGATATGAATTCGAATTATAATTCAATGATTTGCGGAACCAATCGATGATTGCATTCCTGGTCCGGCGGCTACTGCAGGCTATCGCCGTCATGGCTGTCGTCGCTTTGTGTGCCTTTTTCATGTTCCAGTTCGTTGGCGACCCGGTCAATCAGATGGTCGGCGAGGATGCCACCAACGCCGACCGTGAATACCTGCGCGAGCAGCTTGGTCTGAACGATCCCATACCCGTGCAATTCGGCAACTTTGCCCTGAAAGCGGCACAG
>CAYWYB010000399.1:0-4241 GCA_964462145.1 uncultured Rhodospirillaceae bacterium | reverse complement strand
CCTGCTTCTTCACTTCCGTATTGGTGCGGACGAGGCAAAAAATCCAATCCGCGTGATGGGCGTGCGAGGTCCAGATTTTCGAGCCGTTGACCACATAGTCGTCACCATCCGGTATGGCCCGGGTCACCAACGAGGCCAGGTCCGAGCCCGAACCCGGTTCCGAGTAACCCTGGCACCATTGCTTTTCGCCCCTGATGATGGGGCCCAGGTGCTGTTCCTTTTGCGCATCGGTGCCAAAGGCGCAGATCACCGGCCCGACCATGGAAATTCCAAACGGGCTTTGGCGCGGGCAGTCGGCGGCCTGGTATTCGGCGTCATAAATATACTTCTGCATGGCGTTCCAGCCCGTGCCGCCCAACTCCACCGGCCAGTTCGGTGCGCCCCAGCCTTGCTGGTAGAGGATATTCTGCCATCGCCTGGTGTAATCCGAGGGCACATAGGAAGGTGCCAGGCGGGTGCGTTCCTGGATTTCCGGCGGCAGCTTGGTGGCGAGAAATTCCCGCACTTCGTCACGGAAAGCCAGTTCCTCGGCATTGAAGACAATATCCATGACAGCATCCTTCCTAATCAACATCTCATACAATTGTTGCCGACAAGATAGCCGAAAAAGGCGGCTGGGTGTAAAGGGCTTGCCATTGATCCGGTGTTTAAATCTGGGTTCGGCGATTGTTGGGGTGGCGGCGAAGTTGATTGCTGGTACAATTGCCGCAAAACGGGGAGTCGGACGATGGCGGATTGGGAACGGGATACGCGGGCGGACTACGAGAGCAAGGGTTTCGCCGTGTCCTCGGGCTTCGGTAAGAAGCCGGCCTTGCTGGTGGTGGATTTTATCGTCGGCTTCACTGATCCCACCTCGCCCCTGGGCGGTGATTTCTCTTCGCAATTGGCGGTGACGGCGCAGTTGCAGACGGCCTTTCGCAAATCCGGCCTGCCCATTGTCTACACAACGGTGGAATACAAGGAAGATCTGTCGGATGGCGGCGTCTTCGTGAAAAAAGTGCCGTCCCTGGGGATCCTGCGCAAAGGCTCGCCCAATTGCGTGGTCGACGATACGATCAAGCCATTGCCGGGGGAACTGGTCATTTCCAAGAACTATGCCTCCTCCTTCTTTGGCACCGATCTGGATGGCTATCTGCGCAGCCAGGGTGTCGATACTCTGGTTATCACCGGCTGCACCACGTCGGGCTGTGTGCGTGCCTCGGCGGTGGATTCCCTGCAATATGCCTATTACACCATCGTGGTCAGCGACGGTGTTGGCGACCGGGCACAGGGCCCGCACGAGGCCAACCTGTTCGATATCGATGCCAAATACGGCGATGTCATCGACGGCAATGCGGTATTGGAATATCTGCGCGGATTGGCCACGTCGGGCTTTTCCGATGCGGCGCGCGCGGATTTCGAAACCTGGTGGAACGAAGGCCGCAAGGCACAGGCGTAGAGGGGAGATAAAGTATGTCCGATGATCGCGGCGCCAGCCTTTCATCCGCCTTCGATGCGCTGCTGGACAAGAATTGGCAGCGCCTTGATGCCCTAAGCTCAACATCGTCCGGGGAACGCCCGAAGACGGCAAGGCCCGTGCAGCCTGCAGCAGCGGCGCCGGAGCCAATCAAAGGCGAGCGGCGGTCGGGACGCAGCGACGGTATTGATTTTAAGTTCGAAGTTTAGGTAGCCATAACCAAAGGGGAGAAAAATTCATGGCATTACCGAAAGTGGGGGATTTGGCACCTGCCTTTTCCATGCGCAACCAACAGGGGGTAACCACGACCCTGGAACAGTACAAGGGCCACCATGTTGTCCTGTGGTGGTATCCAAAGGCCGACACACCTGGCTGAACCGTTGAAGGCAAAGGGTTCCGTGATCGAATCCAAGACTTTACAGCCAAGAATGCCGTGATCCTGGGGGCTTCGTTCGATAGCCCGGAGGACAACCGCGCCTTTCAGGAAAAGTTCAATTTTCCCTACGATCTGTTGAGCGATCCCGAAAAAGTCGCGGGCGAGGCCTATGGCGTGATCCAGACGGAAAAGCCGTTTCCGGCCCGCTTCAGTTTTCTGATCGGTCCCGACGGCCATATCGCCAAGGTTTATGACACCGTCGTTCCAGCCGAACATCCCGATCAAGTGCTGGCGGATTTGGGCTAGAAGAAAGTTTGGCGGACGCCGGAATTCTTGACCGTTCAGGTCAAAAATTCCAAAGACCAGCGCCATTGCGGCGCTTAGGCTGCGTGCCGCTTGAACGCAAATGGGTCACAACGTGACCCTAAATGGGCAAACATTCGGGACCAATGGGCTCGAAGCGTTTGTACTTCATGCAGAATTCCTGGTGGCCCAGGGCTTCCGAATTTGTTTCGGTGCCTTGGGCCACGGCCAGGACCATGTTGCGGATTTCCTCGCCGACTTCGTCCAAGGTCGCTTCGCCTTCCAGAATGCGGCCGGCATCGATATCCATATCGTCCCACAGACGGGCGAAGGTTTCGGGATTGCCGCAAACCTTGATCACCGGCGAGATGGCGGAACCGACGACCGAGCCGCGCCCAGTGGAAAACAGCACCACATGGGCGCCACAGGCGATCAGTTCGCCGACTTCCTCGGTATCGTTGATGGAGGGAAAGCCGAAGCGCACATCGCCGTCGGGCACCATATCCAATAGATACAGGCCGCCGGCCGGTGGCTGGTCACCGGGTTTGAGCAGGCCCGAGATGGGCGCGGCGCCCGATTTGGCATAGGCGCCCATGGATTTTTCCTCGATCGTGGTCAGGCCGCCCTCGGCATTGCCGGGCGAGATCGAGGCATGGCCCAGGGTGTGATAATGGCGGTGCGCCTTGGCCACGCTGTCGATGATGGCCTGGCCCAATTCAGGCGTGACGGCGCGGTCCGCCATATAGCCTTCACAACCGATCAGTTCACCTGTCTCTTCGAAGATACAGCTCGCACCTAGCTCTACCAGCATGTCAAAAGCCCGCCCCATGGCCGGGTTGGCGGCTAGGCCGGAAGTGGCGTCCGAACCGCCGCAAATGGTGCCGATCACCAGTTCAGCCGGCTTGATGTCAGCCCGCGGCGTATTGCCCAACTCGGCCAGTGTTTGTTCAATCCAGGCCCGGCCGGCCTCGATCGTCGATCTGGTGCCGCCGTCACGCTGGATGATCATCAACTCGCCGGGCCGCCCGGACTCGGTGATGTGGGCTTTCAAATCGCGGCCATTGAAGCTTTCACAGCCCAGTGAGATCAACAGCGCGCCGCCGACGTTCGGGTGCGTGGTCAGGGACCGCATCATGCGTTCGGCGTAAGCATTGGGAAAACAGCCGGGAAAGCCGATGACGTGAACGCCCTGGTCCCGGAACGGCTGGGCGATTTCGCGGGCCACGTGGTGGCCGCATTCCACCAGATAGGCGACCACGATAACGTTGCGGATGCCCTTGCGGCCGTCGGCACGCAGATAACCGTTGATCATGATACCGGCTCCCTGCCTAGATCAGCTTCATAAGGGTCGTCTTCGGAATAGTTGGCGATATAGTCGCTTTTCAGATTGTGGTTATGCACGTGTTCACCAGCGGCAACCGGCTGGGTGATGGAGCCGATCGGCGCGCCGTATTTGATCACCGTGTCGCCAACCGCCAGTGATTGCAGCGCCAGCTTGTGGCCCAGGCCCATATCCGCCGCCATCACCAGGTCCTGTCCATTTAACGACAGGCGCTCGCCCTGGCTGACCGATTGGATCAGAACCACGACATTGTCTTGCGGTGACAGGCGCAAAAGCCTTGGATCATCACTGTTGCCAATTGCCATGCTTCCCACTCTCCCTCTATCCTATGGCTCTGTATAGTATTGCGGGCGGATGGATGCCAGACGATGACGGCTGAAATGACAAAGAACAAGGCCGAAATTCAGACTCAAAATTTGGCCGAGGTAATGGCAGAGCGGGTGGCCGAGGTCTACGGCTCCGGCACCGGTATCGAAGGCCTGGTGCGGCTTTCGGGCGGGGCCAGCCGGGAAACCTGGTCGTTCGATGCGCTGCTGCCTGATGGCGAGCGTAAGCCGCTGATCCTGAAGCGCGATCCCCTGGACGAAAGGCTGGAGAATCAGCCGGGCGGAGCCGATACGAATTTCAGCGTCGACCGCTGGACCGAGGGTCGCCTGATGCAGCTGGCCGGCGAGGTTGGCGTGCCGGTGCCGGAGGTGCCGTTCTTTCTGGCCGCCGACGAACGCACCACCGCCGGCTTCGTGATGCAGCGCCTGGAAGGCGAG
>CAYWYB010000398.1:0-4242 GCA_964462145.1 uncultured Rhodospirillaceae bacterium | reverse complement strand
CTGCGACACTGGCGGAGCAGAGATTTGATTGATACTTTGTGACATCCAAATCTCACGGAATCAGCGGTTTAAATTAACTGGACGGGATAATGATCCAATACTGCTTACTAATCCATCAACCATGGATCACGTTTTTGAGGGTCGTCGTCAACATATATGTCCGATGACCCACTCTGCAAGACCGCGGAACTTTGCTATAAGCTCTTCGGCGATTTTGACTGGGAGTAACACATGAGCGGCGATAAAGCGGGAAATGCTGGGAAAAAGCTCTCTCCCGAGACCTTGAGTGCCCAGGCCCTGGGCCGGGTCGACCCCGTTTCCAAGGCGCTGATCCCGTCCCTGCATCCATCGACCACCTTCGAACGCGACACCGATGGCGGCTACAGTTCCGGCCGGGGCTATGCAAGGCCGCACAATCCCACCTATGACGAGGCCGAGGATCTGTTGCAGGAACTTGAAGGCGGGCATGATTGCCTGTTGTTCGCCTCGGGCATGGCGGCGGCCAATGCGGTCTTCCAATCCCTGCTGCCGGGCGACCATGTGGTGGCGCCCAAGATCATGTATTGGGCCCTGCGCAAATGGTTGGTGGATTTCGCCGTTTCCTGGGGCTTGGAAGTCGAATTTGTTGAAACCCAGGATCTCGACGCTCTGGCCGCTGCCATGCGGCCGGGCAAGACCAAGCTGGTCTGGCTGGAGACGCCGGCGAACCCCATGTGGACCATCACCGATATCAAGGCCACGGCCGAGATCGCGCACCAGGCGGGTGCCCGCCTGGCGGTGGACAGTACCATTGCCTCGCCGGTACTGACCCGGCCCATCGAACTGGGCGCCGATCTGGTGGTGCATTCCGCCTCGAAATATCTGAACGGCCACAGCGATGTTCTGGCCGGTGCTATCGTGGGCGCCAGGGATGACGGTTTCTGGCAACGCATCAGGGCCTGGCGGCGCGACGGCGGCGCCATCCTGGGTACCTTGGAGGCCTGGTTGCTGCAGCGCGGCATGCGGACCTTGTTCATCCGTGTCGCCCGCGCATCGGAAAGTGCCATGACGGTCGCCAGGCGTTTCGAAGGGCATCCGCGCATCTCTCATGTTCTGTACCCTGGCCTGGCGGCGCATCCGGGACACGACGTCGCCGCCCGCCAGATGCAGGGCGGCTATGGCGGCATGCTGTCCATGCGCATCAGGGGCGGGGAGGCGGCGGCCATGGCCCTTGCCGCGCAATTGGCTGTTTTCAAGCGGGCGACATCATTGGGCGGCGTGGAGAGCCTGGTCGAACACCGCGCCAGTATCGAGGGGCCGGCAACGCCGGTGCCCAGCGACCTGCTGCGCTTTTCCATCGGGCTGGAACATCCGGGCGACTTGATCGCGGATCTGGAACAGGCCCTGGACAGCCTGCCGGATGAAGTCACGAATGACGCCCCGGAAGAGGCCATCGATGAAACCGCTGCCTCGCCCATTGAAGCCGTTCTGGAAAAGCATGTGCGCGCCATGGTCCGGGAACGCGGCGGTGACTTGCAGGTGCGGGGCATGACGGATGGCGTTCTGGAGCTGGCCATGCAGGGCTCGCCCGGGGCCTCGGTGCCGCTGGAGACAACGATCGGCAATACCATCCGCCACTACCTGCCGGAGGTGCGTGAGGTGCATATCGCCGCCGGGACGGAGCCGTTGCAGGCCGAGGATGCGCAGTCTCTGCTGGATGGCATCATCAATCCGGCCATCGCGGCCCATGGCGGCAGTGTCAGCATCGACAGGCTGGACGGCGGCACGTTGTTTTTGCGTTTCCAGGGCGGCTGTCAGGGCTGCGCCATGGTTGAGCTGACCCTGCGCCAGGGTATTGAGCCGATCCTGACCAGGCATATTCCCGAGATTACGGCGGTGGTCGATGAAACCGATCACGGCGCCGGCGCGGCGCCCTATTTCAAGACCAAAAAATCCTGAAGCCGTTGCAGCCTGCCTATGCGCGAAGCAGATAGTCGCGCCAGATGTTGAAGTTCAAGCTGTCGCCTGCCGGCGCCTCCGGGCCCCAGACCTCTTGGGCCGTGAGCCGAATGTTGTAGACCGCCTGCGGGCCGCGCGCTTTGGCCTCGCCATCGCCGCCCTCCACGGCGGGAAAGGTAAAATCACCCATGCGGCGGATGACGACGCCCTTTTTGCCGCGCAGGAACAGGGGCAGATGGGCATGGCCGACGGGTTCCACATCGCGCACCAGGACCTGATCGCCGACCGCGAAATCATCGCCAGTGTCTTCATCTCCGCCTTCGCCTGACCGCAGCTCGCTCAACTTGGCGTCGAGTTCCTCACGGCTTAACAAGCCCTTTTCCACCAGCAGATTCTCGCAGGCGGTCTGCCACAGCACGGCATAGTTCCGGTTGATGCTCTTGCCATCGCCCGTCAGCACGGCCTCCGCCGCCTCGGCTTCCGCCGCTGTTTGCGCGTAATGTCCCGGCGGCGCGATCTGGACGCTGAATTTATCGACCCATTCCGGCCAGTCGTAGTGCCCCTTTTCGTGCAGTTTCATGACCATGGCGATACTGCGGGCGGCGGCCTCGTGTGCATATTTCTCGCCATCATCGTCCCGGATCAATTGGGCCAAATCAGCCTCGTCCCTCGTCTCACTCATCACGTCTCTCCACTGGCTCAAGCCGGTTCCAACTGGTAGTCCCAAAGATTGAAGTTCACGCTGTGCGTGCCCTCGCCCCAGACGTCCGAGGCGGCGAAGGTTATGCAATAGACATGCTGCAAGGTATCGGCACCGGCGTGATCATGCCCATGATCATGGCTGTGGTGATGTCCGTGATCATGGCCGTGATCATGACCATGGGTAACCATTTCGGGAAAAACATACAGGCCCTTGTCGCTCTCCACCTCGCCCGTTACGCCGCGTAGGTACATGGGCAGGTGGGTATGGCCCTCCCGTTTGATGTCGCGCACCGTGACCTTTTGCCCGGCGGTGAAGCGGGGGCCGTCTTGCTCGGCCTTGGCAAAATCCGCGACACGCGCCTCCAACTCGTCCTTGGTTACCAAACCCATGGCATCCAATAGCTGTTCCGCTGCTGCCTGCCACAAATGATAATAGTTGGCGCCGTCGCTTTCGCACTCGGCCAGAAAGCGGCTGTAGTTCGCACCCCTGTCGTTGGCGGGCATATCCGCTTCGGACGGCTTGACCGCTGGCCTTGCGTCATCTCCGAAATGTCCCGGTGCCTGGATGTGATAGCCCAGATAGTCGTCCCATTCGGCCCAGCTGTAATGGCCGTCATTGTACAAAGACATCACCATGGCAAAAGTATGCGCCTGCCAGGGTTCGTCAAAAACAGGATCACCCCGGTCGCGCGGCAGGGCCGCGCCGGCCTGTTGCGCGGGTACGCTCAGTTTGGGCACCGACAGCATTTTACGCATGGATAAATTCCGCCTAGGCCTTTTCGAGATAGTTTTCCCAAAGATCGATGTTCAGACAGTCGCTGGCCGGCGCGCCCGTGCCCCACAGCTCCTGGGCATTAAAGCGGACCGAATAATTGTGTTGCGGCTGGTCGCCTTCGCCAGCGACCCTGGCGTCTGGAAAATGGAAAACACCGTTGTCGCGCTCCACCACCCCTTCCTTACCGCGCACATAGCGGGGCAGGCGGGTATGGCCGGTGGGATTGAGGTTACGGGCCCTGACCCGGTCGCCAGGCTTGAAACCAGGCTCGATTTCCTGTTTCAGGCGGACCGCGCCGGCTTTCTTGTACAGGCGGCTGACAACCTCGAGATCGACTTTGCGTGTCATGATGTTTCTCCGCGCAGATCTTCAAGCCGGGCATCGAATTCGGCCTGAGTGACCACGCCCTTCTCCACCATTAGGGTGATGCTGCCCTCCAGCCAGCGTTCGTAATAGCTCGAGGTCAGATAGTAGGACGGTTCGATCCGTTCCATGGCATGGCGGAATTCATCCAGGTTGAAATGCATGCCGGCGAGTAGGACGCGGGCCAGCGCCAGGGTGCGGCCCTCCCACTCCTCGTGAAAAACCACATCGTCCGATTCTGTCTTGATCGGGCCCAGGCCATGCATGCCGCCCATGTCGTGTACACCGTTCATGCTTGCGCTCCTTCATGTTCCACGCGCAGTTCCGCGATCCGGGCATCAAGCTCGGCATGACTGATCACGCCTTTTTCAAGCAACAAAGTCAGGGTGCCTTCCAGCCAATGCTCGTAATAGCTTGAATCCAGATAATGGGCCGGCGCCATGCGTTCGATGGCGTAGCGGAAT
>CAYWYB010000397.1:0-4354 GCA_964462145.1 uncultured Rhodospirillaceae bacterium | reverse complement strand
TTAATGGGTGGCCGGGAAGGGGGAGCGGGTGGCTCGGCAATTCGATGAATATCGAAAACGCTCTAGTTTTCGGTGGCGTTGGAAAAGCGTCCGATATTGCCGAATAACTGCTCGATCACGGTCAATTCCTTACCCCTGGTAAGCGTTTTTCGCTCCACCAGATCCACGGTCTTGCCGTCCACCATGGCGTAATGCTTGATGCCGCTGACCACGCCGGCCTTGTTGAATTTTACGGCCAGGACGGCTTGATCGGTCAGGGTTTCGTCAAAGAAGGCGATATGTTCCGATTTCTGCTTCACATACAGCCATGTTTCACCGTTGAAATTGGCCACGGAGGTGGGCGAGCCGAACAACGAGGT
Source organism: uncultured Rhodospirillaceae bacterium (assembly GCA_964462145.1). Lineage (GTDB taxonomy): Bacteria > Pseudomonadota > Alphaproteobacteria. The sequence goes on along the minus strand of CAYWYB010000397.1, from coordinate 3,995 downwards.
CACGGAATCACGGTCGTGAACGCCGGGCCGCAGTTTTTCCACTAGCTCGGCGTCCGGGACATAGCCATGGCTGCTTTGCATGGGCGAACAACCTGCCAGCGCCGCCATTGTCAAGGCGGCGGCAAGGGCCAGGGGCGCAAGGCCAAGACGGGCGCGGAAACGGTCTTCACGCGGATCGGGGTCGTGTATAAGGGGCTTAATCATTGCCGGCGAACATGCCATTGCCGGCGCCGCCATGTCAATCTGGACAGCGTGGAAATAGGCTTGAATTCAGGCCAAAATACGGGACCATCGAGACGATGTTAAAAAACTGGTTTCGCCGGGATAAAGACGCCGAGGAGGTCGCTCACGCGCTCTATCTCGCCGCCGTGGCTCAGGCGCGTCAGCCGCTGTTCTATGCCGCGCACGGCGTTCCCGACACGGTGGATGGCCGCTTTGATCTGATCGTCATGCATGTCTTCTTGCTATTGCGCCCATTGTCCAAAATGGCCGAGCGGAGCGGTGAAGCCGAATTGCAGGCGCGGGCGGGTAACATTGCCCAGGCCCTGTTCGATACCATGTTTGGCGATATGGACCGTTCGTTGCGGGAAATGGGGGTTTCTGACATTACCGTGGGCAAGCGCGTCAAACAGATGGCGAAGGCATTTTATGGCCGTGTCGCCGCCTATGATGACGGTCTGGCGGGGACGGATGAGGTGTTGGGCGAGGCCTTGCGGCGCAATCTGTTTGGCACGGTCACGCCGACGGCGGACGATGTCGCGGCCATGGCCGACTATTTGCGGTGCCAGGCCGGGCGGATGGCGGCGGTTCAAGATTCCGAGGCTTTAAAAGGTGAGATACAATTCGCGCCTTGGCCCGGAAAAGACGTTGACCCATGAAATCTATATCACTATTTTGCGCCCGCGCTGGTGCCCCTGCCGCCGTGACCATTTGTGCTGCGGCAACGGCGTGGCGATAGCCGTTTCCGTCACCCTGGAAGTTGGAGAATTTGCGTTGACCGATACACGGGCAATGCCGGAATTTAGCCGTTTGGTTCAAGTCGACGCTGTCGGCTCGGATTCTGCTGCCTTGACCCTGCGGGCCAGTGACGAGGAATGCGCCGCCGTGGCCGGGCGTCTGGATTTGCAGTCGGTCACCGGACTGGGGGCCGAGGTTTCCATGCGGCGGACGGCGGCGGGGCTGATTAGGTTGAATGTTGATTTTTCGGCGAATGTGGTACAATCCTGCGTCGTGACCCTGGACGCGGTGGCGGCAACGGTCGCGGATCGCTTTTCCGTGCTTTGTGATGGTACACAAGTGCGTGGAAAAAAGGAGGACGATGGGTCGGGGGACGTATTCGTCGACCCGTTTGGTGAAGACCCGGTCGAACCCTTGGTTGACGGCAGTCTCGACCTTGGGGAATTGGTTACGCAGCATTTGTCTCTTAGCCTCGACCCCTATCCCCATGCGCCGGGGATCGAGACCGACGAGGTGATGGATGATGCGGCGGCCGGCCGGGCCGGCGTGAGTTTGAATTTGCTGGCCGATGGGGCGGACGTGGATGTGCCGGACGCCGATGCGGCATCGGACCCGGATACGGGCCCCGAAACAGCTAACCCATTCGCCGTGTTGCGGAACATGCGGACAGGTGGGCAGGCTGGAGGATAAGGCGAAGGCGGTACCCGAATGCGTGCCGCGTAAGCTGTATAAGAAAATTTGTGCGGATTATGATATGGGGTGCGGCCGGACTGGCTGGTTGATATGGCCCCAGACAACTTGGATGAAAATGTGAAGCTATGGCAGTACCTAAAAAGAAGATTTCCGTCGCGCGCCGCGGTCAGCGGCGTTCCCATGATGCCTTGAAGCCGTCCGCTTACGCGGAATGCCAGAACTGTGGCGAGCTGAAACGACCGCATCATGTATGCCCGTCTTGCGGCTACTACAATGACCGCGAGGTAAGCGAACCCTCAAGTGCGGCCTAGTCCTGACTAGACACTTGATATTAGCCTTTTATAGCGTCCACCTGGGTGGCGCCGCATTTGGTGTGTTCGCGTGAAACCTGAAATTACCATTTCACTGGACGCGATGGGCGGCGATGCGGGCCCGGGAATGGTCGTCGGCGGCGCCGCTTTGGCCCGCGAACGCCATCCCAACCTGCGCTTTCTGCTGTTTGGCGACGAGGCCAAGATCACGCCGTTGCTGTCCCGCTACCGGGCCCTGCGGGACGTGGTGGAGGTGCGCCACACCGATGACGTGGTGAAATCAACTGACCGGCCCAGCCAGGCTTTGCGCCAGGGCCGGCGCTCCAGTATGCGCCTGGCCATCAATGCGGTCGCCGATGGCGAGGCCGGCGGCGTGGTCTCCGCCGGCAACACCGGCGCCCTGATGGCTATGTCCAAAATCGCCCTGAAATCCATGCCGGGCATCGATAGGCCGGCCATCTGCGGCTTCCTGCCGACCCTGCGCGGTGAAAGCGTGATGCTGGATCTTGGCGCCAATGTGGATTGTGATCAGGACAATCTGGTGCAATTCGCCATCATGGGAGCTGCCTTCGCCCGCACAATTCTGGGCCTGCCCCGACCGACTGTTGGCTTGTTGAACGTGGGCGAGGAGGAAATGAAGGGCAACGAGGCCGTGAAAGGCGCCGCCGCCATTCTGAACGAGGCCAACCTGCCCCTGCGCTTCCATGGATTCGTGGAAGGCGACGATATAGCCAAGGGGACCACGGACGTGGTGGTGACCGATGGTTTCAGCGGCAATGTCGCGCTGAAGACCATGGAGGGGACGGCGAAGCTGTTTTCGCAATTCCTGCGCGCGGCGTTCGGCCAGTCGTTGCTGTCCAAATTGGGTTATATGCTGGCCAAACCGGCCATGATGGCCTTGCGCGAACGGGTCGACCCTCGACATCATAATGGTGGCGTTTTTCTTGGCCTGAACGGTGTCAGCGTAAAAAGTCACGGTGGTATGGACGATGTAGGTTTTGCCACCGCCATTGGTTTGGCAGTCGATATGGTGGCCGACGACCTGATTGGCCGGATAACAGCTGACATGGCGGAATTTTCCCATCATGATGCGGGCCATGAAGATGCTATCGCTGAAGATGGCATTGCCGAAGATGGCGTGACGGATGATGATGATGACGAAGCACGGGGCCGGGCCATTGCCTGATCGTTCGCCTAATCGCCCGATAGAGGGCCCAATTACCCGATGGAATGAACCGGTAGAATGATGAAGTCGGTATTTATAGGCTGCGGCGCGTATCTGCCGCAACGCACGGTCAGCAACGATGAATTGGCGAACAAGGTCGATACGTCCGACGATTGGATCGTTGCGCGAACCGGTATTTCCAACCGCCATATCGCCGCCGACGACGAGATGACGTCGGATTTGGCCCATGCCGCGGCGGTGGATGCCCTGGCCGCCGCCGGTATGGCGGCCAGCGAACTGGATCTGATCGTGCTGGCGACGGCAACGCCGGATCAGACTTTCCCCGCCACCGCCACGAAGGTGCAGGCCCGCCTTGGTGTCGCGGGCATTCCGGCATTTGATGTGCAAGCGGTCTGTTCGGGGTTTATTTATGCCCTGGCGGTGGCCGATAATTTCATCAAGGCGGGGCAGGCCCGCAACGTGCTGGTGATCGGGGCAGAGACCTTTTCGCGGATCCTCGATTGGGAGGATCGGACCACATGCGTCTTGTTTGGCGATGGCGCCGGTGCCGTGGTGCTGCGCGCCGAGGATGAAAGTACCACAACTGGTCGCCCCAGCGACAGCCGGGGTATCATGTCGACCCATTTGCATGCCGATGGCCGGCACCACGACATGCTCTATGTCAATGGCGGGCCGTCTTCCACCGGCGAGGCAGGCGTTATCCGGATGCGCGGCAAGGAGCTGTTCCGGCATGCCGTCAGTAATCTGGCCGCCGTCGTGACCGAGGCCTTGGAGGCCAATGATCTGGCGCCGGAGGATATTGATTGGTTGGTACCGCATCAGGCCAATCAGCGGATCATTGATCACAC
>CAYWYB010000396.1:0-4369 GCA_964462145.1 uncultured Rhodospirillaceae bacterium | reverse complement strand
GGAAAAAACCTCGACGCCAAAGCCCGCTGAAAAGCCCAAGACTGACCCTGCTCGCCCCGCGGCGCGCGTCGCCGCTGCAACGCCGTCAACACCTACTTCAACAGCCACTTCAGCATCGCCGCCCACACCAGCGCCGGCATCAGCGCCAACGTCCACGCCCTCCCCGGCCCCCCGGCGTGGTGGTCGGGCGCTCGCCACCCTTTCGTTGCTGATCAGCTTGTTTGCCTTGGCATTGGCTATTGCCGCGTTGTCGCCTCCACAACTGCGAAGCTGGCTCCAGGCCCGCGTCGATAATCCACCATTGGTCGATTTTCTGACCGGTACCAGGGCCGGAATTGAAACTCGTCTGAAAACCGGTGCGTCGGCCATCCAATCAGTCGAGAATAGTGTGGCGACCCACGATGCCCGTCTCGGCGCGATAGAGGCGGTGGGCGGCAGCAACAATGCTGCGGCGCGACGGGTCGATGCCTTGGAAGCCTTGGCCGCCACGGGCCAACAGGATGTTCGAAGCCTTGATGCCAAGGTCGCTGGTTTCGTGCAGCTGCTCGATAACGCTGCGCAACGAGATACAGACATGGGGCAACGGCTGGCCGCGCTGGAAAGTCAGTTGCCTGGGCGGTTGACCGAGATTGAAGCCGGGCTCGGCGCCCTGAAACGATCCAGTGCCGGACCGGCAAAGCTCTACTTGATCGCCTTGCGGCTCCGTATTGCGGCCCAGGGTTCGGAGCCTTTCGCGGACGAGGTAGCGGCCGCGACAGTGGTTGGTATTAACGGCGGCCCCATAGACGCCGCATTGCAAGTGCTGGGACGCCATGCCGTCAATGGGGTGGCGACACGCAGCCAACTGCGGGACCGCTTCCAGCGACAATTGGCGCCACGGTTGCGCGGCGCCACGCAAGACGCCGGTCGAAGCGCATTCGTCCAATTCAGGGGCTGGTTCAATTCGCTGTTCTTGGATAACAGTCGCGCACCGATGGCATCCGCGAATACCGCGGCGATCATCGCCTTGGCGGAAGAAAGCCTGGCACGGGATCGGCTTCGCTCGGCCAGCGATCAACTGGCGCGGCTGGACGGTCCATTCGCAGCCGCGGTGGAGCCTTGGCTGATCCAGGCGCGGGCGCGGGTCGCGGTCGATACGGCTACGGCGGCCTTGATGACCGAAGCGTTCGATCGATTTATCGCGATGGATGACTGAGTTCTTGGGATATGTAAGAATATGAACATCGTGCGCGTATTTGAATGAGTTCAAATCCCGGCACGGCGGTGTGTATAGAGGGGTCGGCGGAATAATGATGTCAGCACGATCGGTTTTCAAATTTGCCCTTGTGGCTTTGACGGTCCTGGCCTTGCCGGCTGGCTTGGTCAACGCTCAGTCAACCGTTGCCAGGGGAGCTGGGGAATCTGCGGCACCGCCGAAGGCGGATAATTCATACCGCAGCAATCTGTTGATCGTCGGTTCATCCACATTGCAGGAAGAGTTAACCCCCCTGGTTCTGAATGACATGTACCAGAACTACAATTTGGCGCCCGCGACCGTCGAACCGACTGGAACAGGCGCGGGACTGAAGCGCTTCTGTGCCGGGGTTGGAGCGGAATTTCCCGATATTGTCGCCGCCTCGCGGAAAATACGCAAAAGCGAGTTTCACGAATGTCAGAAGAACGGCGTCAGACAGATAATTGAAATTGAGGTCGGCTTGTTGCCGGTCATGGTCGTGACCAGGAAGGGTGATCCGGTTTTCGACGTTACGACGCGGATGTTTTATCTGGCACTGGCCGATGAGTTGCCCGAGGGGGCGCATTTTGAAGATAATACCGGGAAAACCTGGAAGGATGTGGACAAAAGGGCGCCGGATGTGGCGATTAGTGTCATTCTTCCCGATGAGTCATCGGGCTCTCGCGGTTTTTTCGACGATTATTTTCTGCAGGATGGCTGCCGCCACTATCCCGGCATCGACACGATATATGCGGCGGCTGAGCGTGTTCCGAAATGCATTACACTTAGGGGCAAGCCGCAAGTTATTGAAATTTCAGAACCGTACGTCGACAAATTGATGGGCGCCTTTGCCAAGGCACCGGTCGGTACCTTGGCGGTGGTCGGCGAATTGGCCTACTTGCGCTATCAGGACCAACTGGAATTTTTGCCCATCAACGGTATACTTCCGACCCGGGAAAATGTCGCGAATTATGATTATTCCATGGTCGCCTTCCCGCGCTATTACGTAAAGCGGGCCCATATGCGGAATGATCGTGGTGAAGGCGTCGTGCGGGGGCTGCGAGAATTCATGCGTATATTATCAAGTGAGAAATTCGTTGGTCCGGGAGGCGTGTTTGATAACGCCGGACTGAACCCCCTAGACGAGGACGAGCGAGATAACGTGCGTAAGGCAGTGCGGCGATTGAAAGCTATCAAACGTTAACTGCAACACCATTACACCCGGTGGCCGTAAACTTGAGTAGAGCGGCGCGCGGTAAGCACCGCAGGTGGGAAGATAGGAGAATTTGAAATGCCCGGTCGACGGAGTTGCCTAAAATCGGTCATCAAACCGATCGTGATCACGGTTATGTTTCTGGCCGGGCTGTCATTAAACGGACCAGCCCATGCGGCCAGCGATGGCCCGAGTTGGGCGGACTCCTTCGAGGATATGGTGGATTCCGTCGGCGCTGCTCTGATGTCTCCGTTTTCCGACGACAGCATGGAAGTAATGGCACCAACAATGAGCATGGGGCCGTACGGCGACGAAGAAGGTACCCATAGTGACCCATTTTGGCACTTTCTCGAAGAAGCCGGATACAAGATGAAGGAAGTCAAGGCGCACGTCAGCCTGATCCCCGGCCTTGATATCGAATTCTTGTTGGTAAGGGAGCTATCGGAAGCCGACCGAAACTCCCTGGAACGCAAGCTGGAGATTAATGCCAAGCGCCATTCGGGTCTGTTGCCGGCAATCAAGCGGCGGATTATCCGTACTTTGCTCGAGGCCTCCGACTTCGATGAAATGCGCATTGAGGAACTGACCATATCTCTGCTGCCATTACCTTCGGCCGAATTCGTTTTGGCGCCGGTGGAAGGGCCGTTGGGCGAGGAGCACGACCTGCTATATAGATCGTTGCAGGATATGCAGCATCAGACAGAACAGTTGCAGAAATCTCTTGGCGTCAAGAAGTAAAAACCTATCGGCTAGTGTGGCGGGACCGCTGGCTACGACCAAAATTGGTGTGGCCTTTTGCATACTGTCTCAGCCTTGCCTCTGTTTTTTTGCCATGGACCGTGAACAATCGCCATGATATTGCACAGATCAAGCGCGTGGAGTTGATTTCAGGCTTGGTTCGGATCGGAATTTCGCCGGCTCTATTATAGTAAGGCCCGGGTGTACTTCGAGTGAAGGCGCTGTGTGCCCGATTGGGAACGAAAGTACTTTGCCATGAGCATGACAGACGAAGACGATCATCTGCGAGGCCGGCGCGGCCAGGTCCTGGAGGGGAACAAGGCCAAGTTTGCCGATTATGTCCAGCTTCAAACCATCCAAGGGAATGTCATCACCCGTGCTGACGAGAAGAAAATCCTGGAGGAGGGCTTGATCCGTTTCGGTCTGGATTTCCGTGAAGCCCAGGGCATCCTGTTGAGCGTCGCCTCGGAACGGGGGATCGCCATGGTCAGCCATGTGGAACACCACATTGACATCTATCTGCAACAATCGGCCAAACGGAACAAAGTCTCGCGCAAGGATTTCAACAAAGCCGTGCAGCTGTATCGCAGGCAGACTAATGACTTCATTCCGGAGAGTGAAATCCGCACCCGCGTCAAGGAAATGGTCGAGAACAATGGCTGGACCGGCAAGCGCCGGCGCTGGATGCTGGGCTCGAGGCGCTGGTTCAAGAAAATCTAGGCGGCCAGGCGAGCATCGCGCCGCGCCTGATCCGAGATTAATCAACGATACCCGGTTATCCGCAGCAACACTGGGGAAATGCCGGACCGTTCAGGCTGTGGTCGAAGGGCGGTGATTACTGCCGCGGATCAATTTCCAATAGCCGAAGGCATTCACCTTCCGCGTTTCGAGAATCTCGATATCCGCATGCTTGGCGAATTCCGCTTCGCTGAGATCCGGGCGAAAACCAATCGATGCGGAGAACGGCGCCATGGCCATTTCGACCAGGCCGGGCAGACCACTGTTCGAGGCGAAATGATTGACCACCACGATATCACCGTCGGCAACGCAGACCCGACGGATTTCCGAGAATAACCGCGTCAAGTCGGGAACCACCGAGACCGCATACATGACCACGACCCCGTCGAAACTCTCGTCCGGGAACCGCATTTCCTCGGCAACCATCTCCCGCCACGCCGCCACCAGCTCCAGATCCACCTGCACGC
>CAYWYB010000395.1:0-4378 GCA_964462145.1 uncultured Rhodospirillaceae bacterium | reverse complement strand
GGGCGCTGTTGCGGGAGTTGCAGCCCCTGTTGCATCTGGATTGCCCCACCGTCACCGGCGAGACATTGGGCGAGCGTCTGTCGGCGGCCCCTGGTTATGTGGACCGGACGATTATCCGCCCCCGCGAGGACGGCTTCGAAGAAGTCGGCGGCCTGGTCGCCCTGTTCGGCAATCTGGCCCCCGGCGGCGCCATTCTAAAACGTTCCGCAGCCGATCCGGCCCTGTTCGAGGCCACGGGCCGGGCGGTCGTCTTCTCCTCGCTGGAAGACTTGGCGGACCGTATCGACGCAGAGGATCTGGATGTGAAAGCCGACGATATTCTGGTGCTGCAAAACGCCGGTCCGAAAAGCCCGTCCGGCATGCCCGAGGCCGGCTATATCCCCATTCCGAAAAAGCTGGCCCAGGCCGGCGTCAAGGACATGATCCGCATTTCCGACTGCCGCATGAGCGGCACCGCCTTTGGCACCATTGTCCTGCACGTGACGCCAGAGGCCGCCGTGGGCGGGGCTATCGGGTTGGTGCAAAACGGTGATGAAATTAGATTAAGTATATCGAACAAGTCGTTGGAATTGCTTATTGATGTTGCAGAACTGGAACGCCGCCGCCAGGCCAACCCGCCGCAACCGGCGGAACCCACGCGGGGCTATGCCAAGCTCTACGCCGATCACGTCACCCAGGCCGATCAGGGCGCCGATTTCGACTTTCTCATGGCGTCCGACTGATTGGGATGATGATCGGCATAGTGCCAAAGCTGCCAGGCGAACAGGGCGATGACAATGGGCACCAGGCCGACGATCTCCATTTTGCCGCTCGCCGCCAGCAATGGCAGGGTCCACAACATGGCGAAAGCCACGGCCCGGCCTGTCCTGCCGAGATAGTCGGGCTGGGCCGCTAACAGTAACAGCCCGGCTCCGGCCAGGATCACCAGGTCATAGGCCATGGCATAGGGCGTGGCGAGAAACCCACAGACCAGGGTGAAAACCAGGGCCGCCGGCGGCGTTGCCCGCCGGCCCATGCGATAAACCGCCACGGCGCAAAGCAGGGTTATGGCCCCTTGCAGGGCATAGAGCAGCGGCACCGGCAGGCCGTAAATTTTGCCGGCCATGAACGGCGCCGCAGTCAACAGCATATAAAAACCGCGGCCTTCCTCCAGGAACATCCGCTGTACCGGCAAGGTGAGGTCAAAATAGAGGCGCCAGGCCTCCAGGCCATCCACGGCAATACTCAGCGCCAGCAGGAAAGCGGCCGTTCCGGTGGCCCAGGCCATGGCCAGCCATTGCCTGTTGGCCAGCAACAACAGCGGCAACAGCAAGCCCATTTGCGGCTTCACGGTCGCCAGCCCCAGCATAATGCCGGCCAGAACCGGCCGCCGCCCCGCTTGCGACAGGCCGCCGATCAGCAAACCGGCAAGCAGAAAGCCGAATTGGCCAAAAAACAGATTGACCGCCGCGCCTGGCGCCAGCAACGCCGCCACCAGCCACCAGCCCCGCAATCCCGCCATGTAGAGCCCGCCCAGATAGACCGCCAGGGTGGCCGCACTCCAGAACGTGAAAGCCGGCAAATAGGCCAACCCGGCAAACAGCCGCGCGGGCAGCAGCACGCTCGGGGGATAGGACCAGACGTAGTGGTACTGATCGACTTCGCGAGCAAATAATTCCGTCAGATAAGCGGCGTAAGCCTCTGAATCAAATAATGTAAAAAGATCTATCGATTGCGACAGGATCTGCCCGGCGGCATACAGGTTGATGAAATCCTTGCCCGTGGGAAAGCCGATCATATAGCTCATGGCATTGCTGTATTGCCACGCATGGGCCCAGGAGGCGAAAACAATGCCATACAGCAACAGGGCCAGTATTGACGCCGCGATGAATGCCGTCCGCACTGCCCTGCCCCTCCTGTCATCCTTGCCGGCTTTACTGCTATCATAGCCGAAAATCGGCACGGGTAACGGGTACGGATTAAACAGCATGGGTGGGACAAGCGCGGGACCTGGCCCCTGGCGCGGCACGATCGCGGCGTTGTGCGCCCTGCTGGTCGGCATCGGACTGGGACGCTTTGCCTATACGCCGCTGATCCCGGCCCTGGCCGCCGCCGAATGGTTCACGGCCAGTGATGCCGCCTACCTGGGCGCGGCCAATCTGGCGGGCTATCTGGCCGGCGCCGCCCTGGCACGGATCCTGGCCGCCAGAACCTCCACAAGGTTCGCCCTGCGCGGTGGCATGCTGCTGGCCAGCGTGGCCTTTTTTGCCTGCGCCCAGCCGTTTCCGTTTGCCTGGTTCTTCCTCTGGCGTTTTACCGCGGGCATGTGCGGCGGCACCCTGATGGTATTGGCCGCGCCCACGGTACTGCCCTTCGTGCCGGCCAACCGCCAGGGCCTGGCCGGCGGCATCATCATGACTGGCGTCGCCTTGGGCATCGCCCTGTCGGGCACCTTCGTGCCCCTGACCCTGGATCTGGGCCTGCCGGAGACCTGGGCCGCCATGGGTATTCTGGCCTGCCTGCTGACCGCCATCGCCTGGCACGGCTGGCCGGCACCTATCAAGGGCACCCCGGCGGCGGCTACATCCCGCCCGCCGGGCCTACGGGTGCTGAAATCACTGTATATCGAGTATTGCCTGAACGCCGTGGGCCTGGTGCCGCACATGGTGTTTTGGGTGGTCTTCATCGTCCAGGGCCTGAACCGGGGCTTTGAGGTCGGCGCCCTGTATTGGGTGATTTTCGGCCTCGGCGCCATGCTGGGGCCGGTCACCGTGGGCTATCTGGCCGACCGCATCGGCTCCCTTTGGGCCTTGCGCACCGGCTATGTGCTGCAAGCGGTCTTCGTCGGCGTTGTCGCCGTCACGGACAACAATACGATCCTGATCGCCTCCTCCCTGGTCATGGGCGCCTTCGTCCCCGCCTCCACCACCCTGGTGCTGATCCGCCTGCGCCACGTCATCGGCCACGACGCCGGCGCCCAGACGGGAGGCTGGCGCCTGGCCACCATAGCCTTCGCCGTGGGCCAGGCGGCGGGCGCCTACGGCCTATCCTATCTGTTCGATATCAGCGGTGATTACACCCTGCTGTACGCGGTCGGCGGCGCGGCCCTGGTGCTGTCCCTGGCGCTTAATCTTGCTATGGGGCGGCAGAGCAAGGCACCTCGAGTCGAATAAGGCCAAACAAAAAACAAGACCTGACCTCGATTCTCCATTTTCTACTTCCAGTCCGCGTGGTTCCAGCCTTTATGCTCACCCTTCACCAATTTCCGCGTCTGCTTAACGTCATCTTTGTCCAGATAGTAAAACCGGTCGCCGTCGATCCAGCAATTCGAGCAGGCCACCGCGCCATCGCGCAAAACCTCCCAAGCCGTGCAGATCTCGCCCTTGTCGTTAAACCAGTGCTTGCCTTCGTCCAAGCGGCCGTCCTCCAACTCGAAAAACCGCCTATTGCTAGGTAGAAAGAAGGTCTTCCAATAGACATCCTTGTCGGGATACTTCTTTACGCCCAGCACCGTGTTGCCGACCATATAGCGGGCATAATTTTCCTTGGTCAGCAGCACCTTCTCCGCCCTGGCCGCCGTCACCGCCATAGCCACGACCAGCAATGCGAGCGCAAACCTGCTTGTCCTCTTCTTCGTCATTGCCTCAACCTCCACAAAAAAAGCCGGCACAAGGCCGGCTTTTTCGCAAACGATTTCAGGACCTCTACCTGGAATAATACTCGATCACCAGGTTCGGCTCCATGGGTACCGGATAGGGCACTTCGGAGAACTTGGGCGTGCGGACGAAGGTGCCACGGCGTTTGCCGAAGTCCACGTCGATATATTCGGGTACGTCACGCTCGGAGCTGTCCATGGCTTCCAGCACCATGATGATCTCGCGGGACTTTTCCTTGACCTCGATGACATCACCCTCGTTAACCCGGTAGGAGGCGATATTCACCTTCTTACCGTTGACCAGAACGTGGCCGTGGTTGATGAACTGGCGGGCCGAGAACACCGTGGGGACGAATTTCATACGGTAGACCACCGCGTCCAGGCGCCGTTCCAACAGGCCGATCAGGCCCTCGGTGGTGTCGCCCTTGACCTTCACCGCCTCGTTATAGGTGCGGCGGAACTGTTTCTCGGTGATATTGCCGTAGTAGCCGCGCAGCTTTTGCTTGGCGGCCAGTTGGATACCGTAATCAGACGGTTTCCGCCGACGGCCCTGGGCGTGCTGCCCCGGGGGATAATCGCGCTTGTTGACCGGGCTTTTCGGCCGGCCCCAGATGTTTTCGCCCAGGCGGCGGTTCAGCTTGTATTTCGAGCGCAGTCGCTTCGTCATCTAATTCCGTCTCTCTCGCAAAAGAATCTTGAAATCCTGAATTCCCATGCGCCGCCGCCCACCGCAAAGGATGGGGC
>CAYWYB010000394.1:0-4384 GCA_964462145.1 uncultured Rhodospirillaceae bacterium | reverse complement strand
AACCTCGCCGCCCGTCGGCGCGACAACGGTGATGCCGCCGCGCACGATGGTACCGATGCAGACGTTGCCGGCGCTGTCCATGGCCAGGCTGTCAAAGAAACGATAGTCGGAGACACCTAGTAGCAGCTTGCCCGGCTCCCACGGCGCCTCGCCCTGGCCACGCACGATCTTGCCCGGTTCCGCGATTTCGTAGGCCCAGCAGCGGCCCGCATGGGTTTCCGCCACATAGAGCGTCTTTTCATCCGCCGATAGGCCGATGCCGTTGGGGCCGCCGATGGGGAAGATCGCTTCGGTGATGAAGGAGCCGTCGGCCTTGGCGTAATAGACCCCGGTGCGGTCTTCGTCGCGTGGGCGGATCTTGCCATGATCGGTGAACCAGAAACCGCCATCCTTGTCGAAGACAATGTCGTTCGGGCCACGGAGAAGGTGGCCGTCGCATTCGGTATACAGCACCTCGACCTTTCCGGTCTCCAGATCCACCCGTTCGATGCGACCGCCGGAATAGTTGTCGTCCTGATAGCCGGGAAAAATCTTGTCGCCTTTGAAATGCCAGCGAAAGCCGCCGTTGTTGCAGACGTAACAGGCCCCATCAGGGCCGATGGCGGCGCCGTTGGGGCCGCCGCCGGTTTCCGCCACCACCTCGACCGTACCGTCGGGTTTGACCCGGCTTAGGGTGCCGCGGGCGATTTCCACCAGGATGACATCGCCGTTGGGCATGGCGATGGGGCCTTCGGGGAACTGTAGGCCGGTTGCGATTTCGCGAATTTCACTCATCAATACTCTCCGGGTTCTTTAAAACTTTTCCCCAGCATGGCATGGTCCGCGCCTTGACGCTATGCTGCCGTCGCCTAGTCAGTTTCAGTTCGAAGTTTTTTGGGGAATTTACATGCCGCCACGTCAACGTATCGCGGTCACCATACCCGCCGGACAAAGCGTTCCGGACACCATCGAGCGGGTTAAATGGGCCGAGGCCAACGGCTATGAAGACGGCTGGATGTCCGATACGGGATCGCCGGATTCCCTGACTCTGATGGCTGGCCTGGCGGCGCACGCGCCGACCCTGCGCCTCGGTATAGCTATCGTGCCGGTCTATTCCCGCACGCCCGCCGTTTTGGCGGCGACCGCCAATACCCTGGGCCAACTGATGCCGGGGCGGGTTGTTCTGGGCCTGGGCGCCTCGTCTCAGACCATGATGGATCAATGGAACGGCGTGCCCTTGAAAAAGCCCCTGACCAGGGTGAAGGAAACCGCGATCATGGTCCGCTCCATGCTGGCCGGCGAAAAGTCGGACTTCGATCTCTCCACGCTGTATTCCAAGGGTTATAGCCAGCCGCCCCTGGAACAGAATGTGCCGATCTATCTGGCCGCCCTGCGTCCCAAGATGATCGAAATGGCAGCCGAGGTTGGCGATGGCGTGATCTTCAACCTGTGGCCCAGAAAAGCCCTGCCCAAAATGATCGAGCATCTGCACATTGGCGCCGAGCGCGCCGGCAAGGACCCAAGAGAAGTCGAAGTGGTCAACCGCCATCTGGTGCTGGTCACCGATGACAAGGAAGCCGCGCTGGAAGCTTTCCGGGGCCGCATGGCACCCTATTACGCGACACCGGTCTATAACAATTTTCTCGCCTGGGCCGGCTACGAGGATGTGGCATCGACCATTCTTGAAGGCTGGGCCGAACGCGACCGGGCCAAGACCACGGGCGCGCTGTCCTATGATCTGGCCAACGATATCGCCATCGTCGGCACGGCGGATGAATGCCGGGAACGTATCCGCTGGGCCGGAGAAACCGGCATCCACACCCATATCATCGCGCCCTTGCCGGCCTCGCCCGAAGAGGTCCAGCGTACGTTCGAGGCCTTCACGCCGGAGAATTTTCCCCGTTAAAGAGTAGAGAAAAGATGTCTAAAACTGCCCGTTTAGCCGTCGATATCGGCGGCACCTTTACCGATGTGGCCCTCGACCTTGGCGGCGCGATGTTCACGCGCAAGGTTCTGACGACGCCTCAGGCGCCCGAGGAGGGCGTCATGGCCGGCGTCCGCGCCGTCCTGCCCGAGGCCGGGATCACGGCGCGGGAGCTGGACTTCATCGTCCATGGCACCACCTTGGCCACCAACACGGTGATCGAGCGCAAGGGCGCCAAGACCGCTCTGATCGTTACGCAAGGTTTCCGGGATGCGGTCGAAATGGGCTACGAGCACCGCTTCGATCAATACGACATCAATATCGATAAACCGGTACCCCTGGTGCCGCGCTATCTGCGTTTACCGGTGGTCGAGCGCTGCAACGCCAAGGGCGAGGTTTTGCTGGCCCTGGACGAAGACAGTGTCCGCGCCCTGCTACCCACATTGCGGGACAATAGTGTTGAAAGCGTCGCCATCACCTTGATGCATTCCTACGCCAATGCTGACCATGAACGCCGGGTTGCCGATATCCTGCGCGCCGAGCTGCCGGATCTGTGGATTACGTTGTCATCCGAAGTCTGCCCGGAAATCCGGGAATACGAACGCATGTCCACGGCATCGGCCAACGCCTATGTGCAGCCGTTGATGGCATCCTATCTGGCGGATCTGGATGCCCGTCTGCGTGACGAGGGCGCCACCTGCCCATTGTTCATGATGACCTCGGGCGGCGGTCTGACGACGGTCGAAACCGCCCGCCAGCACCCCATTCGGTTGGTTGAATCCGGCCCCGCCGGCGGCGCCATTCTGGCCGGGCATATCGCCATGGAATGCGGTCTGGACAAGGTACTGTCCTATGACATGGGCGGCACCACGGCAAAGATTTGCCTGATTGACGAGGGCCGGCCGCAAACCTCCCGCACCTTTGAAGTTGACCGGCAATACCGCTTCACCAAAGGCAGCGGCCTGCCATTGCGTATCCCGGTGATCGAGATGGTCGAGATCGGCGCCGGCGGCGGCTCCATCGCGCAGATCGATAATCTGGGCCGCATTCAGGTGGGGCCGGAAAGCGCCGGCTCGGAACCCGGCCCGGCCTGCTATGGCCAGGGCGGCACCGGGGCCACGGTGACCGATGCCGATGTCGCCCTGGGCCGGATCGCGCCTGAAGGCTTTGCCGGTGGCTCGGTGCAGTTATCGCCGGACCTCGCGGAGACGGCGCTGGACGAGACCATTGCGCAAAAATTGAACCTGGACGGGCCGCTGGCAGCCTTCGCGGTTTCCGAGATGGTCGAGGAGAACATGTCCAATGCGGCCCGTGTGCACGCTGTGGAACAGGGCAAGGAACTGGCCGAGCGGACCTTGATTGCCTTTGGCGGTGCGGCGCCCCTGCATGCCTGCCGCATGGCGGAAAAACTCGGCATGGACCGGGTCATCATCCCGCAAGGTGCCGGTGTCGGCTCCGCCATCGGTTTTCTGGCGGCGCCGGTCTCTTATGAAGTGGTGCGCAGCCGCTATACGCAATTGACTGACTTCGAGCCCGAGGGCCTGAACAGGATGTTCACCGAAATGCATGACGAAGCCCACGCCATCGTGGTTTCCGGCGCGCCGGAGGCGAAACTGGAAGAACGCCGCATCGCCTATATGCGCTATATCGGCCAGGGCCACGAGATCGTCGTCGAGGTGCCGGCCCGTCAGTTGACGAAGGATGACGGCCCGGCTCTTCGTGCGGCCTATGACAAGGCCTATGCGGATCTGTTCGGCCGGGATATCCCCTCCATGCAGGTGGAGATCCTGACCTACGCCCTGTCCGTCGCGACCGTGCAGCCAACGCCGCCGGCGCAGCAGGCCGTTGAGGACGCGGGATTGGCAACGGCCAGCGGCGAACGAAAGCTGTTCGATGCGGACCTGACCGATTTCGTTGCCGCACCTGTGTATCAGCGGGCTGATCTATCTCCCGGCATGACCCTGCAAGGCCCCGCCCTGATTGCCGAGGCGCAAACCACGACAGCGGTCACGGCGCATTTCAAGGCCAGGGTCGATGGCGCCGGTCATATTGAAATTACGCGCAAGACAGGAGCAGCCGCATGAGCAAGAATTCCGCCCTTTCGGAAATCCAGAACCAGATCATGTGGAACCGCCTGATCGCCATTGTGGAGGAACAGGCGCAAACCCTGATCCGCACGGCGTTTTCCACTTCAGCCCGCGAGGCCGGCGATCTATCCGCCGGCGTCTTTGACACCCAAGGGCGCATGCTGGCCCAGGCTGTCACCGGCACGCCGGGGCACGTCAATGCCATGGCGGCCTCGGTCGGGTTTTTTCTGGATAAGTATCCGGCCCATACCATGAGCCCCGGCGATGTTTATGTCACCAACGACCCCTGGCTGGGCACGGGGCATCTGCATGATTTCACCATGGTCACGCCGACCTTCTATCAGGGCAAGGCCGTGGGTCTGTTCGCCTCGACTACCCATGTGGTGGACGTGGG
>CAYWYB010000393.1:0-4384 GCA_964462145.1 uncultured Rhodospirillaceae bacterium | reverse complement strand
ATGCAGATGGCCGTGGTCCTGACCTTTGGCGGCGCCGTGCCGGTGGTCAAGGTGGGCCGCATGGCGGGGCAATTCGCCAAGCCGCGCTCCAGCCCGACGGAAACCATCGATGGCGTGGAACTGCCGATTTATCGCGGCGATATCGTCAACGGCATTGATTTCGATGCGGTCGAGCGCCAGCCCGACCCGAACCGTCTGTTAACCGCCTATTCCCAGGCGGCGGCGACCCTGAACCTGCTGCGCGCCTTCGCCCAGGGCGGCTATGCGGATTTGTACAAGATCCACCGCTGGAACCTGGATTTCGTCGACGGCACCGACAGCGGCAACCGCTATGGCGAACTGTGCGGCCGTATTACCGAGGCCCTGGAATTCATGGAGGCCTGCGGCATCAACGGCGACAGCGTGCCGGAAATGCGCCAGACGGATTTCTATACCTCCCACGAAGCGCTGTTGCTGAACTACGAAGAAGCCATGACGCGGGAAGACACCATCACCCGCATGGGCGGTTGGTACGATACCTCGGCCCACATGGTCTGGATCGGCGACCGCACCCGCCAGGCGGACGGTGCCCATATCGAATATTGCCGGGGCATCAACAATCCCCTGGGCCTGAAGGCCGGCCCAAGCATGGAAGCGGACGACCTGATCCGCCTGATCGATACCCTGAACCCGGACAACGAGGCCGGGCGCCTGACCCTGATTGCCCGCATGGGCGATGTGGAAGTGATGGAAAAGCTTCCCCCCCTGGTGCGCCGGGTCAAGGCCGAGGGGCGCAAGGTGGTCTGGTCCTGCGATCCCATGCACGGCAACACCATCAAGTCCTCCACCGGCTACAAGACCCGGCCCTTCGACCGGGTGCTGGCCGAGGTTAAGGGCTTCTTCGCCGTACACCAGGCCGAAGGCACCCATGCCGGCGGCGTACACGTGGAGATGACCGGACAGGACGTGACCGAATGCCTGGGCGGGGCCCAGTTGATCGATGAAGAGCAATTGGCCTCCCGCTATCACACCCACTGCGATCCGCGCCTGAACGCCTCGCAGAGTCTGGAGCTGTCGTTCCTGATCGCCGAGATGCTGAAGCAGCAGCGCCCGGCACGGCAGATCCCGGACATGGTCGAAGCCGCACAGTAGAGATTGTCAGGTCATGACGGCCAACAGCCCAAACCAGAGCGACGATCTGGAAGGCGATATTGATCGCTGGACGGATCAGTATTTCAAGAAGACCCGGGCCATCGTGCAACGCAACGGCGATGCCCAGGTGACCTATGCGGTCTTCATGCGCCGGCCCGTCAGTTTCGCGCCCCGTTTGATGATCGATTGGCTGAACCAGGTCGCCGCCGAGCGCGGGGTGACGTTCGATATTCAGCAATGCTTTGAAGAAGGCGACTGGGTCGGCGCCGGCGAGCCGCTGCTGTATTTGAGCGGCCCATTGTCCGAGCTGGTCGATCTGGAAACGCTGTATTTGCAAAAACTGGGCGCCTGCTGTGTTGCCGCCTACAACGCCTATCTGATGTGTTCGTCTTTGCCCGACAGCCAGTTCCTGGCCATGGACGCACGCCATTGCGCGGGCCATGAAATGGCCGAGATGATGGCCTATGCGGCATCGGTCGGCAGCGAGGGGGCCAGGCGCGACCGGGACGCGGTTGGTTTCATCGGCAATGCCACGGACGCCACGGCGCACTTTTTTGGCAACGAAAAGGGCCTGGGCACCATGCCGCATGCCCTGATCGGCTATGCGGGCAGCACCCTGAAGGCGGCCGAAATGTATGCCGAAGCTTTTCCCGGCGAGCCTCTGACAATCCTGGTCGATTATTTCGGGCAGGAGGTCACGGACGCCCTCGCCGTCTGCAACCGCTTTGCCGATCTGGCCGAGGAAGGTGCCCTGGCTGTCCGTCTGGACACCCATGGCGGCCGCTTTGTCGAGGGCCTGGATACGCAATCTTCGTATGCCGTGCTGGAACGCCATGTGCCGCGCGCCGTGCGGCAATACCGCAACGAAGAGGAATTGCGCTGGCTGGTGGGCACTGGGGTTTCAGCAGCGGCGATCTTTCATATGCGCGACAAGCTGGACGAAGCTGGTTTTCCGAAAGCGCGGATCGTCGCCTCGTCAGGCTTCAACTTCTTCAAATGCCAGGTCATGGGCAGCGTCAATGCGCCCATTGATGTGGTCGGCACCGGATCATATCTGCCCGATGACTGGCGCGAAACCTATGCCACCGCCGACATCGTCGCCTACGACGGTGAGCCGAAAGTAAAAGTTGGACGCGAATTCTTGCTGCAACGGCGCTGAACAACGCGCATAGTAAGGCATGTTCAGTAATTTATCCGATGGTGCCAAGGGTGCCTTGTGCATGATCGTTGGTGGCCTGTTGCTCACCACTCAGGACGGCATCACCAAATGGCTGACGGCGGAATTTCATCCCGGCGAGGTCATGTTCTATCGTGGCCTGTTCACCTTCGTGCCCATCATCGTCATCATCGCGGTGCGGTCCAGCGGTATCCGCACCCTGGCGACGCAAAATCTCAAAGGCACCTTGATCCGCGCCGTCCTTGGCGCCGGCACTTCTATCTTTGTGGTGGTATCCTTCATCTATCTGCCCCTGGCCGATGCCTTGGCGATCATCTTTCTCAGCCCGATCATGCTAACCGCATTGTCCGGGCCGATGTTGGGAGAACCGGTGGGCTGGCGGCGGTGGTTGGCCGTCCTCGTCGGCTTCGCCGGGGTGATGATGATGGTGAAACCAAGCGCCGAGGGCATCCCCTACTATTATTTCTTTCCCCTGTTCACGGCCCTGCTGTCGGCCTTGCGTGACGCGGTGACCCGCCGTCTGCGCGGCGGTGACAGTCCCACCTCGATCCTGTTCTATTCCATGGCAGCGGGCGTCATAGCCGGCGCCATCAGCATGCCGGTGTTCGGCTTCCATTGGCCCAACCTGTCGCAATGGGGCCTGTTCGCCATCGCCGGCATTCTGAATTCGGTCTCGCACCTGTTGGCGATCCAGGCCTTTTTGCTGGCACCAGGAGGCACCATGGCGCCGTTCAGATACCTCTCCCTGGTCTGGGCCGCCGTCATGGGCTATTTGATATGGGGCGATGTACCGGATGGCTGGAAGCTGGCCGGCGCCGCCCTGGTGGTGGGCGCGGGCCTGTTCATCCTGTACCGCGAGATGCGCACCCGGTAATAGCGCCCGCTTGGCGGCGATCCGGTTCGCCATCCGCGAAAATTGCATGCTAACGGCAGGCGGATAAAATTACGATTACCATGTAAAGACAAGCATCATCCGGCGCTTATATTCGACTAGGGTAATTTCGATGACCTTTGCTCGACATCTTCCGCAAGTCATTTTCGCATTATTTGCCATCTCCTTATCCGTTTCCCATGCGGAGCCGGCTCCAACAACGGGTAGCTGGACCGTTGTCGACAACGATTGGCAATTGCAGTTCTCGATTTCCAATGGACGTGCGAAAGCCGTCATTATCCACCTCGAAAACGGCAAGGAACTGCCCTGTCGGGAAGCAGATATGCAGCCAGATGGAAGAATTGAAATTTGGTGTGACGGGCAGGATGGGATCAGAAAAAGGAAACTTTCAGGCATATTCCCCCTCCTTGAGTTATTGCTGCCGGGCAGTCATGGGGGCGCAAGGTTCGACCTGCGAAAGGATGAGAAATACAGGGCGGCGAAGCTTAGGCAAAAACGCGCGATAGAAGAGAAACGGCGGAAAATATTGGCCGCACAAAAAGCAGCGGCCGTAATGAAAAAGCAAGCTGCGGCGGCTGCGGAAAAGCGAAAAATTCTGGCAAACGCCATCGCGTCCGGCAAGGCGGTCGAGGCGCGTCTTGATTCCGAGAGCAAGAAGCTTGTGCAATTTGGTTTGATTGAAAAGCGCCTGCTACGGGGGATAGCCGACGGCACCTTCGGCCCCGCCACCCGGACGGCGATCGCCAACTATCAAAAGAGCAAGGGCCAGTTCGCCAGCGGTTATCTTGACGCGAAATCCGCCAAGGCCTTGCAGCAGCTTGGCCGCCAAACGAAAGAGTCCATCGCCAAACGCAAGCGGCAGATCTTGGCCACCGAGGCGGAAATTAAACGCAAAGCCAAGGCAAAAGCCCGCCGTGCCGCCGAGGCGCATGCCAGGCATCGGGCGAAAGAAAAGGCCCGTCTCGCCGCCGAGGCGGAAGCAAGGCGCAAGACGGCGGAAAAAGCCCGCCGTGCCGCCGAGGCGGAAGCAAGGCGTAAGGCGGACGCAAAACCATAAGCCGCCATTCAATTCACGGCTTTTGGCAGCTCAAAGCCTTCAGCGAGGCGCCTCGCCGATCTGGACGACCTGTTTGCCGAAATTCTCGCCCTTCAGCATGCCGATAAAGGCGGCGGGGGCGTTTTCC
>CAYWYB010000392.1:0-4396 GCA_964462145.1 uncultured Rhodospirillaceae bacterium | reverse complement strand
GGCTCGCGAATAACGGTGAATTCGATTAGGCGGCCGGCCAGGACGAAGAAGCTGACGGCGAATACCAGGGCCACGGTCACCAACCGGGGGCGGCCAGTGCGGATCGCCTGGACCTTGCTGCCCACCAGATGAGTGTCATCCTCGATTTCGCTTTCAGGGCGGCCCGCAAGAGGTGCCGGGCCACGGTACGGCATATGGGACTGTGTCATCGCCGCCCCCCGCTGCTGGCCAGAACGATCCGTTCACCGCGCCGCGGCTTGACCGGTTTCCAACCCGGCACCGGCGGGCCCTTGGCGGCGCCATCGGTTTTCCCGCCGTCATCCTTGCCATCCGCCGTCGTCTTCGGCCTTAGGGGCAGGCTTGCCAGAGTGCCGACCTGCGTGATGGCCATGGGGGCCAAATCCAGATGACGCTGGGCCAGGGCCTGCACACGGCTTGGTTGGTTCAGGAAACTCAACTCCGCCGCCAGAATGCGGCTGTTGCGGCGGTTGTCCTCGACCTTCGCGGTCGCGGCCGCCAAATCGCGCTCCAATTGCTGAACCTCGGATTCCAGACGGTACAGGCCAAGCGAAACGGCGAGCACCAACAACAGCACAACAACGGTGATGGGCCATCTCATAACGCCACCTCCATATCATTCGCCGGTAAATCATTGGCTGGAACATCGGTACGCTGGGCAACCCGCAAGCGGGCTGAACGGGCCCTGGGATTGACCGCTATTTCCGCATCCGTAGGCTTCGTGGCGGCACGGCGGGGCAGATTAAAGGTTATCGGGCGTTGATCTTCGTTGGGCGGACGGTGGCGGGAGCCGCCGGGTTGCAGGCCGGCCCGCTGGCTCAGGAATTGTTTCACCTCCCGGTCTTCCAGGGAATGGAACGAAACCACCGCCAACCAGCCCTGGGGCGCCAGCAAACGCTCCGCCGCGGCCAGGCCAAGGCGCAATTCCTCGATCTCGCTGTTTACGTAGATACGCAGGGCCTGAAAGGTGCGGGTGGCGGGATGAATGCGCTTGCCGCCCTTTTTATTTTTTCCGCCGCTCGATCCCACGGCCTTGGCGACAACCTCGGCTAGGACGGCGGTACGCTCGATAGGCGCCGTTTCGCGGGCCCGGATAATGGCGCGGGCCACGGCGCGGGAGCGGCGCTCCTCGCCATAGTGATAGATGATATCAGCCAGTTCATCCTGTTCCCGGCTGTTGACCACATCGGCGGCGCTTTCCCCGGACTGGGACATGCGCATATCCAAAGGGCCGTCGGCGGCGAAGGAAAAACCGCGACCGGCCTGGTCCAGCTGCATTGACGAGACACCCAAATCGAGAGTCACGCCCTGCACCTGGGGGGCGCCGGCAGCAATGGCCAATTGCTGCATTTCGGAAAACCGGCCCTGCACCAGGGTCAGGCGGCCGTCGTATTTCGCCACGGCCGCGGCGCCCGCCGCCACCGCGTCGGGGTCCCGGTCGATCGCGATAAGGCGGCAATCGGCGGCATCAAGGATCGCCCCAGAGTAACCGCCGGCCCCAAAAGTACCATCCACATAAGTTCCGCCATCCCGCAGCGCCAGACCTGCCAGGACTTCATTCAGCATGACCGGAATATGCGGGGAGCTGGTCATTCGCCGGCCCCCATCTGATCGCGGCGCTGTAATTCGAATTTGTCGGCTTGCGCCTTGGCCCGCTCCGTCGCCTCAGCCTCGTAGGCTTCATAGGCCTCGGGCGCCCAGATCTGGAAAGTGGCGCCACGGCCCGCGAAGGTCGCCATGCCGGTAATGCCCGCATGCTCCAGCAATTGCTGCGGCAGGATGATCCGGCCCTCGCCATCAAAGGGCAAACGGTGGGACTTGGTCAGAATAGCGGTCGCAAGGTCGCCATATTCGTTGGAGAACGGATTGAAGCTGTCGATACCTTCGGACAGCTGTTTCATCCGCTCAATGTCACAACCGTCAATGGCACCGCCGTTGCCGGGCGAAGGAAAGGCGACGACGCCGGCGAAGGCATCGGAGGTCAAGTCGGCGCGGAAAGACGCAGGCACGGAAACCCGTCCCTTCCGGTCCACCTTGTTATCAAACCGCGACAAAAACAGTGCCACGACCAATCCCCCAGTTCTCGTCCTCAATCAACGTCTTCGGTTAACGCCCTGCCGCTCCATCTCAATGCAGAGGCGGCAGACGCCATAAATAGCCCACGCCACGATACCTAATTTGGGCTTTTATGGGATATCATGCCATTTTATGGTCGTCAATGACTAAACAAATAATTAATGGGTGCCTTTAAAGTCAAAATTCGGGCTCTCAAAGTGTTTCAACAAATGGCGGCGGCGACCGAAACCCGCTTGATCTGTAAATTCAGCAGACAGCTTAATGAAACAATATGGCGGGATTTTGTTCTTTGTATGTTCTTTTAATACTATTTGCCGCAATGCAGGGCCGGAGAAGTCATTTGCCGTTCCGGGGTAGGCGGATTTCATCTATCATCGGTTTGGTTTGGGGAAGTTGCCGCTTTATTGGGTAATTGCCGGCATGGGGCGCATAAATTGTTTTTGCATTGGCAAAGGAGCAACCACCATGGATTACCAGACCATCCGTTATGAAAAGGTGGACCATATCGCCACCATCACCTTGAACCGGCCCGAGCGGCACAACGCCATCAACGGCGTTATGAATGACGAATTGAAAGTCGCCTGGAAGGATTTCCGCGATGATGATGACGCCCTGGTGGCGATCATCACCGGCGCCGGCGAGAAGGCCTTTTGCGCCGGCTGGGATCTTGAAGATGCCGCCGCCGACAACTTCGAATTCACCGATTACGAAAAATACCGCCAGGATATCTACAATTGCGAAGGCTATTGCGGCTATACCAAGCGGGCCGACATCTTCAAGCCAATCATCGCCGCCGTGAACGGCTATGCAGTCGCCGCCGGCATGGAAACGGCAATGCTGGCGGACATCCGTATCTGTGCCGAAAATGCGCAGTTCGGCGCCACGGAGCGGCGCTGGAACATTGTTTCAGGCGATGGTCTGGCTGTCCGCCTGCCCCTGATCGCCGGCTTTGCCCACGCCATGGAACTGTTGATCACCGGGCGGTTCATTGACGTTCACGAAGCCTACCGCATGAACCTGGCGAACGAGATCGTGCCCGAAGGCAAGGCCTATGAACGGGCCATGGAACTGGCCCGATCCATCGCTAAACTGCCCCAGGGCGCGCTGCGTTCCGACAAGGAGACTGTGCTGCGCGGCATCGGCCGGCCCTTGGAAGAGATGTTGCGGATCGAAACCGAGATGATGCTTTCCATGTGGATGCGCCGGGACCGCCACAGCGACGGCGCGCAGGCCTTCCTGGACAAGAACAAGCAGCCGGACTGGCCCAACCACGGCCTGTAGGCCAGACCTTCTTGCGACTGAGGAGTATAGACGATGCGTGAACCAACCGATTTCGGCGACCGGGATTATCCGGTGGCCATGGTCAACGTGACCAATGTCTGCAATCTGAGTTGCAGCCATTGTTTTATCTTCCGCGACGGCAACCCCAACAGCCCCCGTGACAAGATGGACGACGCCACCATGCTGCACCAACTGGAGGTGCTGCGCGACCGCCACAATATCAAATACATGTACTTCATGGGCGGCGAGCCGATGATCCGAAAAGACCTGGTGATGCAGGGTACCGGGATGTTCGAACACTGCCAGATTGTCACCAATGGCACCTATGGCATTCCTTCGCTGCCCGGCCACGAGGTCACGGTTTCGCTGGACGGCCCGGAAGCCCTGAATGATCCCATTCGGGGCATGGGCGTCTTCCAGAAAGTCCGCGCCGCAATCGCGGATCGGCAACAGGACGATGGCACCGCCGTGATCCTGCAAATGGTGGTGACCGCCAAGAACCAGGATGGTATCGAAGAGTTCTTCGAAGAGGTCAAGGACTGGCCCATCGAAGGGGTTGCCGTCTCGCCGTACGTGCCGCAAAAGAATGACGACACCGGACTGGACTGGGAAACACTGGAAGAACGCGACGCGGTCATCCACCGCCTGATCGCATTGAAGGAAAAATACCCCGCCCTGATGAAGGCCAACGCCGGCGCCCTGCGCCTGATGCTGTCGGAGACGGCGCTGGATTATACCGGCACGGATGGCGAAAACTGCCCCATCCGCGGCCAGACCCTGACGCTGTACGTTGGCGATGATGGCAATTTCGAGCAGACGTTTTGTTGTTACGGCAACGATGTGGATTGCGGCCGTTGCGGCAGTTATTTGCTGTTCAACGCCGCCTATCACAAGGAAATCAGCAAACAGGGCGGCATGGCCAGCCGCGCGGCGGCGGGCACGGCATAGGGTCTTTAGCGACTTGCGTCGGATCACTGAACCGCCCACTCCCCCTCCCGGCCACCCACAGGATCATATTCGT
>CAYWYB010000391.1:0-4413 GCA_964462145.1 uncultured Rhodospirillaceae bacterium | reverse complement strand
GTTGAAAAGCGCCCTAAAGGGCGGCGAGTAATCTGCTATCATTCGCCTCATGATTCGCCCCATCAAAAGCTTGGCCCGGCTGGTGTTGCTCTTGGTCCTTGCCTGGAATGTCGGCGCGGCGGCGGAGCCCAACCATGGCTTTGCCGTACTGGGCAACTTGAAGTACGGCCCTGACTTCCGGCACTTCGACTACGTCAATCCGGATGCGCCCAAGGGCGGACGCCTGCGCCTTTGGTACAACGGAAATTTCGACAGCCTGAACCCCTTCATTCTCAAGGGCCATTGGGCGGCGGGCAGCAATCCCTTTGGTGTCGATGGCCGTCTGCTGACTTTCGAAACACTGATGACCGGTTCGGGCGACGAAGAGGATTCCTATTACGGCCTGATCGCCGGCGGCGTGGAAATCCCCGATGACCGCCAATCCATCACCTTCACCCTGAGGGAGGAGGCGCGCTGGCACGATGGCAAAGCCATCAGCGCCGAGGATGTGGCATTTTCCTTTGATATCCTCAAAAGCAAGGGCCATCCGGTCTACCGCGTCCTGTTCAAGGACATTACCGGGACGGAGATACTGGGCCCGCGCAAGGTTCGCTTCAACTTCGCCAAAGGCGTCCTAACCCGCGATCTGCCCGCCACCGTGGCCGCCATGCCAGTGCTTTCAAAGGCCTGGTATCAGGATCATGATTTTACCAAAACCACCATGACACCGCCCATGGGCAGCGGTCCCTACCGGGTGGAAAAGGTCGATCCGGGCCGTTCCATCACCTATGTCCTGGTGGACGATCATTGGGGCAAGGACCTGGCCGTCTACCGGGGCCGCAATAATTTCCGGCGCATCACCTGGGACTATTACCGGGACCGGGATATCGCCTTACAATCCCTGTTCGCGGGCAAGATCGATTTTCGCGAGGACTTCACCTCGCGCAACTGGGCCACGAAGTACGACGGTGTGCCAGCGGTAAAAGACGGCCGCTTGATCAAAGAAGTCCTGCCTGATCATAATCCATCAGGCTTCCAGGCCTTTTTCCTGAATACCCGGCGGGCCAAGTTCGCCGACCGCCGCGTTCGTCAGGCGATCGGCCTGGTGTTCGATTTCGAATGGACCAACAAGAACCTGTTCTATGGCCTGTACCGGCGCACCTACAGCATCTTTCAAAACTCCGACATGGAGGCCGCCGGCGCGCCCACGGACGCGGAACTCGCCCTGCTGGAACCCTGGCGCAAGGACCTGCCCAAAGAGGTCTTCGGCGAGGTTTACCGCGCGCCCAAGACCAAGGGCACGGGCAATATCCGCGGCCAACTGCGTCAGGCCAAAAAGCTGTTGAGCGCGGCGGGCTGGAAAGTAACAAACGGCAAGCTGCTCAACGGCGCCGGCAAGGCCTTCGAGATCGAGTTCCTATCATACGGCAAGGCATTCGAACGTATCGTCATGCCCTATATCCGCAATCTGGAGAAACTGGGCATCACCGCCCGCTTTCGTCTGGTCGAACCGGCGCAGTATCAGCGCCGCATCCAGGAATTTGATTTCGACATTACCACCTTCCGCAACTCGTCATCCCTGACGCCGGGGCTGGGTCTGCGTAGCGCCTGGAATTCCAAGACCGCGGATATGACCGGCGGGCGCAACTACACCGGCCTGAAAAGCCCGGCGGTGGATGATCTGATCGAGAAGATCATCAAGGCCGGCAATCGCGACGAGCTGCGCCATGCCACCCACGCCCTGGACCGGGTCATCATGTGGAGCCACAATCTGGTGCCGCAATGGTTCAAGGCATCCCACACCATCGCCTATTGGGACCTGTTCGGACGCCCCGCCATCAAACCGAAATACGCCCGCGGCGTGCTCGATACCTGGTGGTGGGACAGCGCCAAGGCCGCCAAGCTGGACCGGAATTAGACCATGGGCGCGTATATCATCCGTCGCCTGCTGCTGATGATCCCGACTTTGTTTGGCATCATGCTATTGAACTTCATCGTGCTGCAATTCCTGCCCGGCGGGCCGGTGGAACAGGTCATCGCGCAACTGACCGGCACGGCGGTGGAGGCGACGTCACGGGTCTCGGGCGGCGGCGGGGCGGAGGTTAACCGCGAACAACAGATGGCCAGCCAGGGCGCGGACGCTGCCATCAGCTCCAAATACAGGGGCGCCCAGGGGTTGGATCCGGAGCTGATCAAGGATCTGGAGCGGCAGTTCGGCCTGGACAAACCGGCCCATGAACGTTTCGGGCTGTTAGTCTGGAATTATATCCAGTTTGATTTCGGCGAGAGTTTCTTCCGCGACCAGCCGGTCATTGGCCTTGTGGTGGACAAGATGCCGGTCTCCATATCCCTGGGCATCTGGACCACCCTGCTGACCTATCTGATCTGCATACCGCTGGGTATTGCCAAGGCGGTGCGCGACGGCAGCCGTTTTGATGTCTGGACCTCGACCGTCATCATCGTCGGCTATGCCATACCCGGCTTCCTGTTCGCGGTGTTGTTGATCGTGCTGTTCGCGGGCGGGTCATTCTGGGACATCTTCCCCCTGCGCGGCCTGACCTCTGAAGGTTGGGATGATATGTCCTGGCCGGCACGGATTGCCGATTACTTCTGGCACATGGTCCTGCCTATCACCGCCATGGCCATTGGCGGTTTCGCCACCCTGACCATGCTGACTAAGAATTCGTTCCTGGACGAAATCAACAAACATTATGTGGTCACGGCGCGGGCCAAGGGCTTGAGCGAGGGCAGGGTGCTGTACGGCCATGTCTTCCGCAACGCCATGCTGATCGTGGTGGCGGGCTTCCCCTCCGCCTTTATCGGGGTGCTGTTCACGGGCTCTCTGTTGATCGAGGTGATCTTTTCCCTGGACGGCCTGGGCCTGCTGGGTTTCGAAGCTGCCCTGAACCGGGATTACCCGGTGGTGCTGGGCACCTTGTATGTCTTCACCCTGATGGGGCTGATCCTGAATCTGATCGGTGACCTGATGTACATGATCATCGATCCGCGCATTGATTTCGAGAGCCGCGATGTCTGACATTGCGCAACAGGATAAATTCATGGGCCGGCGCATCACGCCGATCACGCGGCGGCGCCTGCGCAACTTCCGGGCCAACAAGCGGGGTTATTGGTCATTGTGGATATTCCTCGGCCTGTTCGTCCTGGCCCTGTTCGCCGAGGTCATCGCCAACGACAAGCCATTGCTTATCGGCTTTAAGGGCGAAATCTACAGCCCGGTCCTCTTCACCTATGCCGAGACCACGTTTGGCGGGGAGTTCGAGACCGAGGCTGATTACCGTGACCCCTTCGTTACCGAGTTGATAACAGAAGCCGGCGGCTGGATCATCTGGCCACCCATCCGCTACAGCTATCGCACCATCAACTATGACCTGCCCGTCCCCGCACCGGCGCCGCCGTCGGCTGATAACTGGCTGGGCACGGACGATCAGGGCCGGGACGTGGTGGCGCGGCTGATCTATGGCTTCCGCATATCGGTGCTGTTCGGCCTGGTGCTGACGATATTCTCTTCCATCATCGGCGTCATGGCCGGTGCCATTCAGGGCTATTTCGGCGGCTGGACCGATTTGCTGTTCCAGCGCTTTATCGAGGTCTGGTCCGGCCTGCCCACCTTGTATTTGCTGATTATCCTAGCCTCGTTCGTGGAGCCGAATTTCTGGTGGCTGCTGGGCATCATGTTGATCTTTTCCTGGATGAGCCTGGTTGGTGTCGTCCGCGCCGAATTCCTCCGCGCCCGCAATTTCGACTATGTGCGGGCGGCGCGCGCCCTGGGCCTGTCGGATGCCATGATCATGTACCGCCACGTATTGCCCAACGCCATGGTGGCCTCGCTGACCTTCCTGCCGTTCATCCTCTCGGGCTCCATCACCACTTTGACGGCCCTGGACTTTCTTGGCTTCGGGCTGCCCCCCGGTTCGCCTTCCCTGGGCGAGATGCTGCAGCAGGGCAAGGCCAACCTGCAGGCGCCTTGGCTTGGCATTACCGCCTTTGTCATGCTGTCTATCATGCTGACCTTGCTGATTTTCATTTTCGAGGCGGTGCGCGATGCCTTTGACCCCCGCAAGGGCGCGGCGGCGGGGCCGGTAGCGGCGGAGGCAACATCATGAGCGAGAAATTGCTTGAGGTGAAAGACCTATCCGTCGACTTTCAGGTCGAAGGCGGGCAGAGCCACGCGGTCAAGAATGTCTCGTTCGATCTGCACGCCGGCGAAACCCTGGCCATCGTCGGCGAGAGCGGGTCGGGCAAGTCCGTCACCGCGTTATCTATCCTGCAACTGCTGCCCTACCCCACGGCCAGCCATCCCTCGGGCTCCATCAAATACCGGGACACGGAATTGCTCGGTGCCGACAAAGATACGCTGCACGTGGCGCGGGGCAACAATATCTCGATGATTTTTCAGGAACCCATGACGGCGCT
>CAYWYB010000390.1:0-4415 GCA_964462145.1 uncultured Rhodospirillaceae bacterium | reverse complement strand
ATCTTCCATCATGGCGCGCTCCTGCGCCTCGGTCATGGTGTAGGTGTAGCGGGTGTTGTAGACACCGTGGGAGAAGAACTCCCAATCCAGCGCGCTGCAGGCCTCGATAATTTCCGGGTGGTGCTGGCACATGGCCACATTCAGCGAAACACTGCCGCGCACGCCGTATTTCTCCATCACCTCCATCATCCGCCAGAAACCGGCCCGGTTGCCATAGTCCCGGTGGGAATGGGGCACCACGTCGGGATGCGGCTTGGCCCAAGGGCGCCGCCCTGGATTTTGCGGCGGGTCGAGTTCGTAAAACTCAATATTCGGCGCCACCCAAAAGGCCACCCTGGCACCGTTCGGCCAGGTGATTTTTGGCCGGTCAAACATGGGTGAATAGTCGTAAAGTCCCGGCTCCCGCAACATAGCCGCCTCCCCGTCCGTAAAATTTCTAATCGTTCAGAATTTGATAGTTTTCCAGATATTCGATGACATCCGCCGCCGGCACCACGTCGGCATATTTGATGGCCATGTCATAGAGGTTGGAAAAATGCGGGCTCTCGTGCTTGTCGGCCACGCATTCCTCCGCCACGATGGTGCGGAAGCTGCGCGAGAGGCTGTCCACCACCGTGGCCCGCACACAGCCCGATGTGGAACCGCCCGTGACGATCACCGTGTCGATGCCATGGAAGTTCAGGACAGATGGCAGATTGGTCTCGTGAAAAGCCGAGGCCATGCGTTTATTGATAACCACGTCCTTTTTGTGATCCACATGCAGGCGGTCGTCGAATTCCGAGCGGCGGGAGCCGACCTTGATGTTCTGCAAGCTATCCTCGGTGTCCGTGCGCGTGCCCCAGATGCCGCAATCCTCGCCCGAGTCCATATAAGCCACATAGGTCCAGACCACCGGCAGGTTCTTGGAGCGCGCCAGATCCGAGATTTCGTTGACGTAGTCCATCTGCTTGGGATCGGTCTCGTACGCGGTGGCGAACTCGCCAACGTTGGTGTACGCCTTTTGCAGATCGATATTGATCACCGCCGCCTTGCGCCCGAAGCCGAACCGCGGCCGGGTCGGATTGGCCTTGATCTCTTCATAGAGTTGCCGCGCGCTTTTGTCCGAAGTTTCCATTTTCTCGCCTCTCCCAAATCCTTCGGTCACCCCGTCACAGCCCATAAACTAGGCGACGTCGATATCCCAAAGTTGAATCCAGGCGAGAGACTAGCAGAACTGACAGCTATCGGAAACGAAATGGGCCGCCCCGAAGGGCGGCCCAGATACGTTTGGTCCGATTTTTCGAAGGATCAGACGCTGTAGTACATGTCGAACTCGACCGGATGGGGCGTGTGTTCGAATTTAAAGACTTCTTCCCACTTCAGCTCCAGATAGCCGTCGATCTGATCGTCGGTGAAGACGCCGCCCTTCTTCAGGAAGTCGCGGTCGGCATCCAGGCTTTCCAGGGCTTCACGCAGCGAACCGCAAACGGTCGGCACATCGGCCAGTTCCTCGGGCGGCAGATCGTAGAGATCCTTGTCCATGGGGTCGCCGGGGTGGATCTTGTTCTCGATGCCGTCCAGGCCGGCCATCAACATGGAGGTGAAGGCCAGGTACGGATTGGCGCCCGGATCGGGGAAGCGGATTTCCACCCGCTTGCCGTTCGGGCTGGGCGAGAACGGGATGCGGCAGGAAGCGGAGCGGTTACGCGCCGAATAGGCCAACAGCACCGGTGCCTCGAAGCCAGGGATCAGCCGCTTGTAGGAATTGGTCAGCGGGTTGGTAAAGGCATTGATCGCCTTGGCGTGCTTCATGATACCGCCGATGTAGTACAGGCAGTTCTCGGACAGATCCGCATAGCCGGAACCGGCGAACAGCGGCTTGCCCTCCTTCCAGATCGACTGATGCACATGCATGCCGGAGCCATTGTCTTCCATCACCGGCTTTGGCATGAAGGTCGCCGTCTTGCCATACGAGTGCGCGACGTTGTGCACCACATACTTATAAATCTGCAAGTGATCGGCGCAGCTTGTCAGAGGGCCGAACTTCATGCCCAGTTCATGCTGGCTGGGAGCCACTTCATGATGGTGCTTTTCCGTCTCGACGCCCATTTCGCGCATCACGGTCAGCATCTCGCTCCGCAGATCCATCGCCGAATCCACCGGGGGAACGGGGAAGTAACCGCCCTTGGCGGCCGGACGATGGCCGATGTTGCCGCCATCCATGTCGGCGCCGGCGTTATACGGCCCCTCGCCTTCGTCGATGGCAAAGAAGGTTTCGTTCTGGCTGACGTTGAAACGCACATCGTCAAAGATGAAGAATTCAGGCTCCGGACCAAAGAAGGCGTTATCGCCGATACCGGAGCTTTGCAAATAAGCTTCCGCCCGCTTCGCCGTCGAGCGCGGGTCACGGCCATAGGCTTCATGGGTCGAAGGCTCGACCACGTCGCAGAACACCACCAGGGTCGGCTGCGCGAAGAAAGGATCCATCACGGCGGTGGATGCATCGGGCATCAACGCCATATCGGAATCGTTGATCGCCTTCCAACCGGCAATGGACGAGCCATCGAACATCACGCCATCTGCGAACAGATCGGCATCAACCATCTTGGCATCCATGGTCAAATGCTGCCACTTGCCCCGGGGGTCGGTGAAACGGAAGTCGACAAAGGGAATTTCTTCGTCCTGGATTCTCTTCAGGACGCTTTCAGCGTTGGACATGGCTTTCGGTTCCTTCCTGTGTCCTCGGTTACTTTGCTAGGTCTTGATACTATTGCTAATTCGGTTGCTTAAATCGCGTCGTTGCCGGTCTCGCCGGTACGGATGCGAATGGCGGTTTCAACGGTGGTGATGAAAATCTTGCCGTCGCCGATCCGGCCCGTGTGCGCCGCGCTCTGGATTGCCTCCACCGCGCGCTCCACCAGTTCGTCCTCCAGCACCACTTCCAACTTTACCTTGGGCAAAAAATCAACCACGTATTCCGCGCCCCGGTATAGCTCCGTATGGCCTTTTTGGCGGCCGAAACCCTTGGCCTCGATCACCGTGATGCCCTGGAGGCCGATTTCATGCAGAGCCTCCTTCACTTCATCCAGTTTGAAGGGTTTGATAATCGCTTCAATTTTTTTCATTGCGCCAAATCTCTTTTTTAGCCCCATTCCGCCAGATCACGACAGACGGGCAGACCCATGCTCTACATCAAACCTAAAGCACAAAGCGTGCCAACTTCAGCCGCAACATAAGCCATTGATTTTAAGAAGAAATTTTTAATCCTTCCACATCGGCCCTGGCTTTTGCCTAATATATCGCCACTTTGCCCAAAATTTAGGCAAGATGTTGCTTATTGTGCCGCCACCAGATCACGAATCCGGCCCATTGCGGTTATGATATTCTCGGTCGAATTGGCATAGGAAAAACGCAGATAACCTTCACCAAAGGCACCGAACGAGGTGCCGGAAATAGCCGCAACGCCGGCTTCGTTCAACATCTTTTCCTGCAAGGCGGACGAGGTCATGCCCGTGCCCTCGATATTGGGAAAAGCATAGAAGGCACCACCCGGCCGCACACAGCGGAAACCGGGAATGGCGTTCAATTCATCGACAATGACTTCGCGCCGTTCATCAAAGGCCTTGACCATCGCATCCGCCGCATCCTGGGGGCCGCGCAGGGCCTCGACACCGGCCCACTGGGTCGCGGCATTGACACAGGAATGGTCGTTAACGCACAGGCGCGCGGCCTGTTCGGCGCAGGCCTCGGGCCAGATCGCATAGCCCAGGCGCCAGCCGGTCATGGCATAGGTCTTGGACCAGCCATCCAGCAGGATCAGCCGGTCGCGGATGGAGGGATAGCTCAACATGCTGACGTGGGGTTGGTTGTCATAGACCATGCGGCTGTAGATCTCGTCCGAGAGGATAACCACTTCCGGGTGCCGTTCCAGGCCGGCCACCAGCTTGTCCAATTCTTCCTTTTGCACCACGCCGCCGGTGGGATTGGCCGGTGAATTGATGATGATCAGACGCGTCCGCTCGGTGACTTTTTCCAGCACTTCATCGGCGGAAAAAGAAAATCCGGTGTCTTCGTGCAGGGCGATGGGCACGGGCGTGGCGCCCGAAAACCGTATCGCCGATTCATAGATCGGGAAACCGGGGTTGGGATACATGATCTCCGCCCCCGCCTCACCGAACATCAGACAGGCATAAAACATCGTCGGCTTGCCGCCCGGCTGGATCACCACGTGCTCGGGGTCGATGGTGGCGCCGCGGTATTTCAAAATATCGTCGGCGACTGCTTCGCGCAGTTCCGGGATACCGTTGGCCGGGGTATAGCCGTGATGTCCGTCGGCCAGGGCCTTGCGCCCCGCTTCGACAATATTGCCCGGCGTCTGGAAATCGGGCTGGCCGATGCCGAGGTTGATGATGTCGCGGCCTTCCTGGGCCAGCGCA
>CAYWYB010000389.1:0-4430 GCA_964462145.1 uncultured Rhodospirillaceae bacterium | reverse complement strand
AGCGCGGCCAAGGTCAACATTACCTACAAGATCCTGTTCACCGACGCCGTCGCCATGACCGGCGGCCAACCCATCGATGGCGAACTGACTCCCATGGCGATTTCCCGACAGGTGCATGCCGAGGGTGTGAAGAAGATCGTCGTGGTCAGTGACCAGCCGGAGAAATATCCCGCCAACGCCGACTTCGCCCCCGGCGTCACGTTCGAGCATCGCCGCGCCCTGGCCAGGGTGCAGCGGGAATTGCGCGAAATCGAAGGCGTCACCGTGCTGATCTATGATCAGACCTGCGCCGCCGAGAAACGCCGCCGCCGCAAGAAGGGTGACATGGAAGATCCGGCCCGGCGCCTGTTCGTCAATCAT
Source organism: uncultured Rhodospirillaceae bacterium (assembly GCA_964462145.1). GTDB lineage: Bacteria > Pseudomonadota > Alphaproteobacteria. Next base: position 4,070 of record CAYWYB010000389.1, on the reverse strand, counting down.
CTGGTTTGCGAAGGTTGCGGCGACTGTTCGACCACCTCGAACTGCATGTCGGTGCTGCCGCTGCAGACCGAATTTGGCCGCAAGCGCCGCATTGATCAATCATCGTGCAACAAGGATTATTCCTGCGCCGAAGGCTTTTGCCCCAGCTTCGTCTCGGTCATCGGCGGTGTTCCGCGCAAGGCCGGCGCCATCACGGAGGTGCCGGAAAAACTACGCCTGTTGCCGGAGCCAAACTTACCGGTCCTGGCGGCGGGCGAGACCTATGGCATCATGATCACCGGCATCGGCGGTACCGGCGTGGTCACCATATCGGCGCTGTTGACCATGGCGGCGCATATGGAGGGCAAGGCGTTTTCCACCATCGATCAATTCGGCATGGCGCAAAAAGGCGGCCCGGTGTCATCGCATGTGCGCATCGCACTGCAGCAGGAGGATATTCAGTCACCCCGTCTGTCCAGCGGCACCGCCGATCTGATCCTGGGCTGTGACAGCCTGGTCACCGCATCGGAGCTGGGCTTGAGCGCCATTGATGACGAGCGCAGCCATGTCCTGGTCAACTCGAACCAGGCGATCACCGGACAGTTCGCCCTGAACCCCGACCTGGAATTCCCGGGCGTCGATGTGGAAATCCGCATCCAGGCCGAGGCCGGCGACGGCAAGACGATCTTCCTGAACGCCACGCGCCTGGCCACTACCTTGTTGGGCGATGCCATTGGCGCCAATCTGTTCATGCTGGGTCATGCCTATCAACAGGGCCTGATCCCGGTCTCGGCGGAAGCGATTGATCGGGCCATCGAAATGAACGGCGTGGCCCAGGAGATGAACAAGGCGGCCTTCCTTTGGGGCCGACGGGCCGCCATGGATTTGGACGCCGTGACTAAAGTCGCCAATGCAGATGCCGGTGCGGCGGACCTGAGCGATCATCTAGATACCGTGGTTGATCGGTACAAGGCGGAGTTAACCGCCTATCAGGGCAAGCAGCTGGCCCGCCGCTACGGTGCCCTGATTGAACAGGTGAAGGCGGGCGAGGACGCCGTGGCGCCGGGCAGCGAGATTTTATCCCTGGCCGTGGCGCGCAATCTGTACAAGCTGATGGCCTACAAGGATGAATACGAGGTGGCGCGCCTGTATAGCGATGGCCGCTTCATGGCCGCCCTGGAACAGCAGTTCGAAGGCGATTACGACCTGGTCTTTCATATGGCTCCACCAATATTGAGCAAGACAGACCCGGATACGGGCCTGCCCATGAAGCGGGATTTCAAACCCTGGATGGCCACCGCCATGACTTGGCTGGCACGGCTGAAATTCCTGCGCGGCGGCCCGTTCGATATTTTTGGCCGCACCGAGGAGCGGCGCACGGAACGGCGCCTGATCGGCGAGTATCAAGCCATGATCGAGGAAATTCTAGACGGCCTTGAAAACGGCAATCTGGATCAGGCGGTGCGCCTGGCAATGGTGCCGGAATTTATTACCGGCTTTGGTCATATCAAGGCGCAGCATCTTGAAGAGGCGATGAGCTTCAAGGAAAAACTGTTAGCCGAATGGCGCGCATCCGGCAGTACCTTGCCCGAAGCCGCCGAGTGAATTTACAGCAAGGTTTAGTGGAGTGATTTGAATGGCAGACGAGTTTGAGTATCCGAGTGTAACTGAGTTGCTCCAGGCCTTTCGCCAGGGACGGCTGACGCCAGAGGATGCGGCGGCGGCGGCGCTGGCCCGGATCAAGGCCACGGAGCCGACCCTGAATGCCTTTCAACTGGTTGACGAGGCCGGCGCCAGGGAAGCCGCCGCCGCCTCGGCCAAACGTTGGGCCGAGGGCCGCCCACTGGGCCCCATGGATGGTATCCCCTTGAGCATCAAGGACATCGTCGCCATGAAAAACTGGCCGACGTTAAGCGGCTCGAAAACCGTCGATAGTAATGGACCGTTCGACGAGGACGCCCCCGCCGTGGCCCGCCTGCGTGAAGGCGGGGCGGTAATCCTGGGCAAGACCACGACGCCTGAATTTGGCTGGAAGGGCATGACCGACAGCCCCTTGGCGGGCATCACGCGCAATCCCTGGAACCCGGCGCACACTTCCGGCGGTTCGTCGGGCGGCGCGGCGGCCTCGCTGGCGGCCGGCGTCGGCGCCATTGCCTTTGGCACCGATGGCGGCGGTTCGATCCGCATCCCATCCAATTACTGCGGCGTCTACGGCATCAAGCCGACCTACGGCCGGGTGCCCCATGCGCCCAATGATCGGCCTTTTTCGACCATCTCGTGCGGCGGCCCGATCGCCCGCACGGTTACCGATGCGGCTCTGTTCATGAACGTCATCACCCAGCCCGACGACCGTGACTGGCGGGCCCTGCCGCCTGATGGCCGGGATTACCGTATCGGCCTTGACGATGGCGTGCGTGGCTTGCGCATTGCCTACGCCCCCGCCCTGGGCGGGGCGGAAGTCGCGGCGGAAATTCTGGCCGCGACCAGCGAAGCGGTGCGGGTGTTTCAGGACCTGGGTGCCGTGGTGGAAGAGGTCGGCGAGGTCATCGCGCCGCTAAAGCCGCGCTTTGAAAGCTATTGGATCGCCGGCTTCGCGACCCGCGTGCGCGGCATGTCGGAAGAAAAACGCGCCCTGCTGGAGCCTGATTTCCGCACCCTGGCCGAGGCCGGGCTGGACGTGGATATCGAGGAATACCTGCGCGGCGAGGCCGAGCGAATCGTGCTCGGCTTGGAATTCGCCGCCCTGCACCGGGACTACGACCTGTTGCTGACGCCAACCCAGCCGACCCTGCCGCCCACGGTGGAAACCCGCTATCACTCCCCCGAGTTTGACCGCTGGCGTCATGCGGTGCCCTTCACGGTGCCGTTCAACCTGAGCGGCCAGCCGGCGGCGACCATTCCCTGCGCCGTATCCGATAGCGGACTGCCCATTGGTCTGCAAATCGTCGGCCCGCGTTTTGCCGATCATCTGGTACTGCGTGCCTCCCGCGCTTACGAGGCATCCAGGGCAACGCCCCTGGCGGCACCGGCATTGCGGGCCAGTGTGGAGAGCTTTATGGCGGATGCGTGATTTGAGGCCTTTTCAGGCGGGTGAATCCTGGTATTAAGCTGCACGGTTCTCCTTTTCCCTCCTACCATTGGTTCAAATGCGCAGGTTCAAGAAATTAATCCAAATCGTGTTGGCCATCCTGGTCGTGCTTGGCGCCATCGCCGGCTGGCTGTTCGGCTATGACGAACCGCGCGTGCGCACCGCCAAGGCCGACAACGGTTGTCCGGGCTGTGATCTGCATGATGCCTCCATGTGGTGGATCAAGCTGATCGAGTCGAATTTTCAAGGCGCGGATCTGACCGGCGCCACCATGTGGTGGACTGATCTGCAACGGGCCGATCTGCGCCAGACGAAATTCGTTGGCGCCAATTTGTGGTGGACCGATCTGCGGGGCGCGCGATTAGGGGCAGCGGATTTGAGCGGCGTCGAGCTGGGCCGGGCCGACATGCGCGGTGCCAAGGGGCCCGGAATACTACTGAAAATGGCGAGCCTCACGGGGACCAACATGACGGGGGGCAGTTTTCCAGGTGCCTCTCTGTGGCGGGCTAATCTGTTGCAGGCCATCGTGCAAGAGGTGGATCTGAGCGGCGCTGATCTGACCGAGGCCAATTTTCATTCGGTGAATTTAAGCGGTTCCAACTTTGCCGGCGCCACCATTATCAGAACTTCCCTGACCAAGACCAACATGGTCGGCGTCAATCTCTCGGGCGCCGATCTGACGGGCGCCAATCTTAGCGAGGCCAAATTGCATGGCGCCGATATGCGGGGCGCCAATATGCACAAGGCCGATCTGCCGACCGCCGATATGACCCGCGCCGATCTGACCGGCGCCAGTTTCGAGGGCGCCAACCTGACCTGGTCGACCATGGTCGACGCCAACCTTAGCGGCGTCAATTTCAGCAAGGCAAATCTGGGTAGTGCCGATCTATCTGGCGCCAACCTAACCGGCGCCATTCTGACAGGGGCGCGGTTGTGCAAAACCAAAATGCCGACGGGTATGGATAATTCCGGCTGTTAGACCTTTTTCGATATTCATCGAATC
>CAYWYB010000388.1:0-4443 GCA_964462145.1 uncultured Rhodospirillaceae bacterium | reverse complement strand
CCCGGTTGATACCGCCCACCGCTTCGCCGTCGACCAGAATGACCCGCTTGTCCCCCTGGCGCACCGCCGGCAGATAGCCCTGGGCGATAATCGGCTCCCGCGACTGTTCGGTAAACATCTCGATCAGGGACGACAGATTCTCGTCATCGGGCTTGATATGAAAAACCCCGGCGCCGCCGTTGCCGAACAGCGGCTTGACGATAATGTCCTTGTGCTCTTCGCGGAAGGCCTGAATTTCATCCGCATTGGCGGTGATCAGGGTTGGCGGCATCAGGTCGGGAAAGTGCGTCACGAACAGCTTTTCCGGCGCGTTACGGACCGAGGCGGGATCGTTCACCACCAGGGTCTTGGGGTGAATATGCTCGAGAATATGCGTGGCGGTGATATAGGCCATATCGAAGGGGGGATCCTGGCGCATCAGAACCACGTCCATTTCCGCCAGGTCCAGTTCCTGTAGGGGCCCCAGGGTGGCGTGATTACCTTCCTCGCGGCGAACTTCCAGGCTGCGCCCCCAGGCCATCACCCGGCCCGATTTCAGGCTCAGGTCCTTGACCAGATAATGGAACAGGCTATGCCCGCGGGCCTGCGCCTCCTCGGCCAGGGCAAACGTGCTGTCGGCATTGATGTCGATGGGCTCGATCGCATCCATCTGAATGGCCACGGCAAGACTCATGGCAGCTCCTCTACTACGCTAGCAATGTGTACGGCTTACGAATTCCGCTTGGGATCGGTCTTTAATATCACGTGGCTGACCACCTTGGTCACGCCCTTGACATTGCGGGCATGGCCCGTGGCGCGGTCCAGTTCGCTCTGCGATTGCGCGATACCGAAGAGATAGACCACGCCGTTCAGGGTATCGATTGAATAATTGATTGCCGATATTTCCGCATCGCCGAGGAACTTTACCTTCAACTGGGTGGTAATCCAGACATCCTTGGCATAGTCGGTCAGGGTGCTTTGATCATTGATTTCGAGCTCGTTCAAAACCTCGCGCACGCCCTTGGCCTGCCAGGCCAGACGGGCCACCGCGACACGGTCTTCTGGGTTTTTCACATTACCGGTCAACAGCACCCGGCCTTCCACGACCTCCACATCGACATCCCGGAACAGGATTTCGGATTTCTGCAACAACTGGTGATTGATCTCCACCGTGATCGCGGTGTCATCCACCGCCTGCCCGACGGCGCGTTCCTGCGCCAAGGCGACACCGGCGGTCGCACCAGCCCCGACAACCATCGAGGCACAACCGCTTAGACCCGCCGCGGCGCCGGCTGTCAGCGCCGTCAAAACCAGGCCCAGGCAAAATTTTCTAGTCGCCCACGGTTTCATTCAAACACCTCTTCCAAATCCCTGCTTAAGCCGCTTCGAATTACATGGCGTCATGTATACGCTAATCATTTACATCTCTTCCGGCCGCCAGGCATCCTTTATATGCCTTGGCGGGCGATGGGGCAGCACCACGATAACATCAAAACGAATATCCAGGTCAGCAAGTCCCGAATGCCGCCCGACGTATGCCGCCGCCGCCCGGGCGATGCGCCGCCGCTGCCGCGCCGACACGGCATCCAGCGCCATTGCCAGATCGCGCCGCCGCTTTACCTCGATGACCGCCAGCAACCGACCCCGCCGGGCCACTATATCCAATTCACCGACGCCTGCACGATAATCTCGGGACAGTATGCGATAGCCCTTCAGACGCAACAATGCCGCCGCTATCATTTCCGCCTTGCGCCCGGCGCGGTAGGCACGCTGGCGGGGTTTCAGAGCCGATTCGCCCGATTTTGCCAAAACTACCCGTCTCCGTCAGGTGAAGACGAATCGTTCTCCATGTCACCATCAGGCGATTCCCCATCACGCAATTCCAGGGCCCGGTTATACAAATCCCGCCTTGGCAGTCCTGTTTGTTCCGCCAAGGCCCGGGCGGCATCCTTGACGCTGCCTTGCCCCAATGCCGCCCGCAGCATGGCATCGATTTCCGCCGGCTCCAGGCCCTCCGCCTTGTCACCGGGGGGCGCAACCAGAACAACGATCTCGCCCTTTGGCGGCCCCGCCACTTGATAATGTGCGGCCAGTTCCGCCAGCGCGCCATGGCGGGCCTCCTCGAATTTCTTGGTCAACTCGCGCAAAACAGCGGCCTCGCGCGGGCCCAATTCCGCTTCCATATCGGCCAGGGAAGCGGCTAGGCGCGGTGCCGCCTCGAAAAATACCAGGGTCGCCGGAACCGCCGCCAATTCAGCCAGGGCCCGGCGGCGGGCCGCTGATTTTCCGGGCAGAAAGCCGGCAAACAGAAACTTGTCCGTCGGCATCCCGGCGCTGGCCAGGGCGGCCATGGGCGCCGAGGCGCCGGGCAGGGCTGTAATGGCGATATCCGCCGCGCGGACCTCGTTTACCAGGCGGTAACCGGGGTCCGAAATCAGCGGCGTGCCGGCATCGCTGACCAAGGCCACGATTTCGCCTTTATTGAGGCGTTCCATGAGATGGGGCCGCACACGGGCAGCGTTATGATCGTGATAAGCCAGGGTCGGAGTCTCGATGCCATGAATAAGCAACAGTTTACGGGTGACCCGTGTATCCTCGCAGGCGATGATATCGGCGCTGGCCAGCAGGTCCAATGCCCGCAAGGTTATGTCGCGGGCATTGCCAATTGGCGTGGCGACCACATACAGGCCCGGCGAGAAGGTGGTCTTAAAGGTTTTCGGCACGGCTTTACCGCCCGCCGCGCGCGCACTAGATTGAGTGCCGTCGCCGGGCATTAGAGAGGACGCATCGCTTGGACCCTTTTCAGCATCTGTTTCAGACTCTGTTTCAGGCCCCGTTTCAGATCCTGCCTCGGACCCGTGTCCTGGTCGCATGCTCGCTGTTCCCGTTCGCCGTTTTGTGGGGTTGCGCCCAACCGCCGCCGCCACCTAACAGTGTGCCAGTAGTAAGCCCCAAGGCAGAAGCGAAAAAACCACCCCCCCAGGAACAAATCGCGGCACCGCCCGTCCCAACGGCACCGCCGCCGACGACCGCCGTCATACTTCCGGTACCACCCCCCCAGGAGGTGACGGTGGAGGCCGCGCCGGAACTGCGGCCGCCGTCCGGCATTGAAGGCCAGCCGACCCGCATTGGACTGCTGTTGCCGTTGAGCGGCAACCACGGGGCGGCTGAACTGGGCCGGGCCATGTTGAATGCGGCCATGCTGGCACTGTTTGATATTGGCGGCGAGCGTTTGCTGCTGATGCCCCGTGACACCCACGGCACGCCCGAGGGCGCCAGCCAGGCGGCCACGGAATTGGTCGGCGAAGGCGCGGAAATTATTCTGGGGCCGCTGTTTAACACCTCGGTCAAGGCCACGGCTGCGATCACCCGTGCCAGGGGCCTGTCGATGATCGCCTTTTCTTCCGATCGCCGTGTCGCGGGCAATGGCGTCTATTTGTTGAGCTTCACACCAAGCCAGGAAGTCGACGCGGTAATCGGCTTTGCCGCCGCCCGCGGCCTGCGCCGCGTCGCGGTCCTGGCCCCCGACGATCTTTACGGTTTGGCGGTGCTGTTCGCGGCGCGGGAGGCGGTGCTGCGTCATGGCGCCGAGTTGGCCCAGTCGGAATTCTATTCCCCCGACGGCGAGGATTTGGATAAATCGGTCAAACGCCTGGCGAACTATCACCTGCGCCGGCAGGCCTTGCTGACCCGGCGCAAGGAGTTGGAAAAAACCGAGGGCGAGACCGCCAAACGCATGTTGGAAGCCTTGGAGAAGCACGACACCCTGGGTGAATTGGACTATGACGCGGTATTGCTGCCCGAAGGCGGCGAATTGTTGAAATCCCTGGTGCCGCTGCTGCCCTACTACGATATCGACACGGCAGAGATCCGGTTGCTGGGCACTGGCCGCTGGGATGATCCGAAGGTTCGCCTGGAACCGGCCCTGCTGGGCGGCTGGTTCGCTGGTGCGGACAGAAGGGCGGCGGCCGATTTCAACAACCGTTACGCAAAGGTCTTTGGCCACAAGCCGCCGCGCCTCGCCTCCCTTGCCTTCGACGCCGTGGCCCTGGCCGCCATTCTAAGCCAGGAAGCCGGGGGACCTGATTTTTCCACCCGCGCCATCACCAATCCCGATGGTTTCGTGGGCAGCGACGGCATCTTCCGCTTTGACCCCAGCGGCATTGCCGAACGGGGCATGGCGGTGCTGGAGATTGAACGCGACGGCTTCCGCGTGCGGCGCAAGGCCCCGACCACCTTCGAGGCATTGACCAATTAGCGCAGGCCGACCCATTTTCGATGCCTACCTGATCGTGGACTGGAGCGCCAATGCGACGCCCAAACAGGGCGCCGACAGCATATGGTATTGCCTGATACAGCGCGGCGGTAACAAGTTACGGCGCAAATACCTTTGCAACCCGGCAACCCGTAGCGAATCGCGGAAGGAAATTTCCGAGATCCTGGCGGACTTGTCTACAAAGGGCC
>CAYWYB010000387.1:0-4481 GCA_964462145.1 uncultured Rhodospirillaceae bacterium | reverse complement strand
GGTGCGCCCGCCGGCAATGATGCAACGTAGGTCAGGATCGCTCATGCCGGTGCTTCGAGACTTCCCAGCTTACGACTGCGTGAAATTTCTTTCACTGCATCAAGCACGATTTTGCCTTTGTCGCCTTTCCAGCCCATGGCTGAGTCATGTGCATCGCGGCCCTCGGCCACCTCGACCAGATCATAGTCCATGGTCTCCTGGTACGAGCACCGGGGCAGTTCGCCGTTCATCATGGCGCGCAGATAATCAATGCCGGCCATACGCTGGCCTGCCTCCGCCGTCTGCTTGGCGTCGGCCCAGGTATAGTTTCGGCTGTTCAAGCGATTTAGTCCTGCTTGGGCGGACGCTGCTTTTTCTCTTCCGTGGCGCCGCCGGCATCCCGCCAGGCGGCATAGCCGCCGCGCAGGTGACAGACCGGGGCCAGGCCCATTTCATGCACCGACAGGGCGGCCAGGGCGGAACGCAGACCGCCGGCGCAGAAGAACATAAAGCGCTTGCCGGACTGGAAGTCTTCCTTGGCGTAGGGGCTGTTGGGGTCAACCCAGAATTCCAGCATGCCGCGCGGTGAATGCATGGCGCCGGGAATGGCGCCTTCGCGCCACAGCTCGCGGATATCGCGGATGTCGACAAAGACCACGTCGTCGTCGCCATAGGCTTCCATGGCCTGTTCCACGCTCCAGGTCTCGATTATGGTTTCCGCGTGTTCGCAGAGTTCCTTGACGCCTTTGGTAATCATTATTGTCTCCTGAAAAATTGCTGGCCTAATCTAACCGCCGCGCGAGGTATCGCCAAGACGAATAGGCCGTCCCGGCCGTTGACCGCTGGCGCCGCCCTGTTGCCAGACCGGCGCGCCGTTGACGAAAACCCGGTCAATGCCGATGGATGGTTCCGTCGGCGCATCAAAGGTCGCGCTGTCGGATATTGTTTTGGGATCGAAAATCACCAAATCAGCAAAGGCGCCATCGCGCAGCACGCCGCGGTCCTTGAAGCCGAATTGCGCCGCCGGCAGACCGCTCATGCGGTGCACCGCCGCCTCCAGCGGCAGCAGGCCAAGGTCGCGCGAATAATGTCCCAGCACGCGTGGGAAGGTGCCCCACAGGCGGGGATGAGGGTGCTGGTCGTCGGGAATGCCGTCGGAGCCGATCATGGCACCGGGATAGGACAGCACCCGCTGTACGTCTTCTTCGTCCATCTGAAAATAGATCGCGCCGCCCGGCGCCAGGGCTTTCGCCGCTGCTTCCAGGTCCAACTCCATCTCCGCCGCCAGTTCCGCCAGATCCCGGCCGCGGACATCGGGCCTGGGCTTGGACCATGTGATGATGATCTTGCGGCAGCGGTGTACCAGATGCGGCAGGATCATGGTGGAGGAGGCATGGTAGGGGTACATATCCAGGGTCAGCCGCTGCTGGTTCTGGAATTTTTCGATCAACGGCAGTGTCTGTTTGGTTTTGCCAAAATTACTCAAACCGGACGCCTTGTGGTGCGAGATCACCACCTGCACGCCGGCATCGCGGCCAATCTGCGCCACCTCTTCCAGGGCGTCCATGATGTGGTCGGCCTCGTCCCGAATATGGGCAGTGTAGATACCATCCTTGTCCGCCATGACGCTGGCCACCGCCGAGACTTCCTCGGTCTTCGCGGCCTGGGCCGGGGGATAGAACAGCCCCGACGACATGCCGATGGCGCCGCCGTCGAGACATTCGCGCAGGCTGTCCTGCATGGCGGCGATTTCGCCATCGGTCGCCGTGCGCTTCAGATCGTCCATGTTGCCGTAGCGCAGGGATGAATGCCCCACCAGCATGGCCGCGTTCAGGGCCGGCGGCGTGCGTTCCAGGCCATCAAGAAAGTCACCGGCGGAGGAAAACATCAGATCCTCCCGGTCCTGCCACAACGAAAATGGAAACTGGCCCTTGCCGTATTTTTTCCACGGGGCGAGAGAGAAGCCGCAATTGCCGACCACCACCGTGGTCACGCCCTGGCTGGCTTTCGGTGCCATATCGGGGTGAGTGAACAGATAGCGGTCGTCGTGGGTATGGACGTCGATGAAGCCCGGCGCCACCACTTGGCCCTGGGCATCGATCTCTTCCGTGGCGCTGATGCCGCCCAGATCGCCAACAGTGCTGATGCGGTCGCCGGTGACGGCAACATCCGCCTGAAAGCTGTCGGCGCCGGTGCCATCAATCACGGTGCCGTTGCGGATAATGATATCCGGGTTGGTCATTCCTATGCAGCCATCAGGTCGACAAAGCGCTGGAACAGATAGTGGCTATCTTGCGGGCCGGGAGAGGCTTCGGGATGATACTGCACCGAAAAGATCGGCTGGCCTTCAACCCGGATGCCTTCGACCGAGCCGTCGAACAATGAGGTATGGCTTTCCACCACGCCGGCGGGCAGGCTGTCGCGCTGGACCACGAAGCCGTGGTTTTGCGAGGTGATCTCCACCTTGCCCGTGCTCAGATCCTTGACCGGCTGGTTGGCGCCGCGATGACCCATATGCATTTTTTCCGTACTGGCGCCCAGGGCTAGGGACAGCATCTGATGGCCCAGGCAGATACCGAATATGGGCTTGCCGGAATTGACCAGGGCCTTAATGGCCGGCACCGCATACTTGCCCGTCGCCGCCGGATCGCCCGGTCCGTTGGAGAGAAAAATACCGTCGGGATCGAGCGCCAGGATATCTTCGGCGGAGGTCGAGGCCGGCACCACCGTGACCCGGCATTGGGCCGAGGCCAGGCAGCGCAGGATATTGCGCTTGATGCCGAAATCCATGGCCACCACGTGATAGCTGGGGTTTTGCAAGGCGCCATGGCCCTGGCCCAGTTGCCATTCGGTCTCGTCCCAGGTGTAGCTTTCGGCGCAGGTTACTTCCGCCGCCAGGTCCATGCCTTCCAGGCTGGGCCAGGCCGCCGCCTTGGCTTGCAGGGCGGGAATGTCAAAGGTGCCGTCGGGGTTGTGGCAGACCAGACCGGAGGGGGCGCCGCCGTCGCGGATCAACCGGGTCAGGCGCCGGGTGTCGATGCCGCAAATGCCGGGCAGATCGTTCTTCACCAGCCAGGCGTCCAAATGGCTCAAGGCGCGGTGGTTGGAGGGCTGGGTGATGTCGGCGCGCAGAACCAGGCCGCGGGCGGCGGGGCTCAGGGTTTCTATATCTTCGTCATTGGCGCCCACGTTGCCGATATGGGGAAAGGTGAAGGTAATGATCTGACCGGCGTAGCTGGGATCGGTCAGTATTTCCTGATAACCGGTCATGGAGGTGTTGAAGCAAACCTCGCCCACCGCGTCTGTCGCGGCGCCGATACCTTGGCCCCAAAAAACCTGACCATCCGCCAAAACCAGGGCCGCCGTGGCCCAATCCGGCGCCCCATCGGTTGTTGCGGCAGATGTCGCGGCGGCTGTATCGTCTTGTTTATTCATACTTTTTGCGGCTCCGGCGCATGGCTGTCTGGGCGGGCAAATTGGCGCGGAGATTAAGCAAAAGGCGGGTCTCCGTCAAGCTTTGGTCGGCAGAAAAAACATAATAAAATCAAATGGTTAGAATTATAGTGCGGCGACGGCAATGATTGCCATTCACGCCATTATCCATTATCATTCCAACCCCTGCAAACAGCATGAGGAGGCGGAATGGTGCGTGAACAGCTGAAGACAACGCTGACAACGGCCATGAAAGCCGGGGAAAAGCGCCGCGTCGCCACGTTGCGCCTGATATTGGCGGCGATCAAGGACCGTGATATTGCCGCGCGCTCCGAGGGCAAGGGCGATGGCGGGGACAGCGACACTGGTGGCGTTAGTGACGAGGAAATTCTGGCGATTCTGCAAAAGATGATCAAGCAGCGGCGCGAATCGACCACTTTGTATCAAGAGGGCGGCCGCATGGAACTGGCCGAGCAGGAAGAAGAGGAAATCGCCATTATCGAGGAGTTTCTGCCCGAACAGATCGGCGCTGACGAGCTGGCAGCCGCCGTGGCGGCTGTGGTCGCGGAAACCGGCGCTACCTCTCTCAAGGACATGGGCGGCGTCATGGCGCAACTGAAAGAGCGTTACGCGGGCCGCATGGATTTTGCCCAGGCCGCCGGACAGGTTAAGACACTGTTGAGCAGTTAGGTTAAGCAGTCAGCGCGCTTTAAACGGACCAGTCGTACGAACAGGGTCGATTTGCCATGGCCATACCGGAACATTTTCTGGCGGAGTTACGCAGCCGTGTCGGCCTGGTGGATCTGGTCGGGCGCCGGGTTAAGCTGACCAGGCGGGGCCGCGAACATACCGGCCTGTGCCCCTTTCATAACGAAAAGACGCCATCCTTTACCGTTAACGAGGACAAAGGCTTTTACCACTGCTTTGGCTGCAGCGCCCATGGCGGCGCCATTGACTTCGTGATGAATACCGAAGGCCTGTCTTTCCCCGAGGCGGTGGAGCGTCTGGCGGGCGAAGCCGGCCTGGACATGGAACACCTCGGTTGAGTAGCTGGCCATCTGCTCCTGCCC
>CAYWYB010000386.1:0-4501 GCA_964462145.1 uncultured Rhodospirillaceae bacterium | reverse complement strand
ATTTGGCGATGTCGGCCTTTACGCCGTTCTCAATACGAAAAAGAACACCCCATGAAGAGGCAATGATGACCGCGATCAGCGCGAGAACAAAAACGCCCTCTTTACCAAGACGGTGGATGCCCTTTGTCCGTTCGAGTAATTCCTTGCCGACTGTCCTCTGACCGGCATTGCCACGCTCGCGCCATGTCCACCAAACGAATATCGATGTTGCCCACAGGGCGAAAAGAGCATAAGCCCGGTTGAGCAGGACGATCCAATCCACGCCGGCATCCGGCGATAGAAAGTATCCCAAGATGGTCAGGATCGTACCGATTACCGCCAGAAAAAAGACCGCCGATCTTTCGTGAAACCACCAGCCACACAGGATGAGCGCCAGATAAGGTACCCCGCCGGCGACACCAAGAGGAGTTGCCAGGTCCAGAACAAAGACCAGGGAAGCTATGATGAAGGCTATGACGGCAATTCTTACTGACACAGGACTAGCTTACAATTGTGACGGTTGACGAGGGGTGCGCGTATTAATTCAGGGCAATTTATCTCTATTGGTTGGCAGTTTGAAAGGAATGCCTGGAATAGAGCCAATGATTATGAAAAATATTTATTAATATCGGGTCTACATGATGGATAAAAGAAAAGCCCCGGCCGCAAGGACCGGGGCTTCGCTCGATGGCACGAGGCGCTGTCGATGACAGCTGGCGTCAGTATTTGGCGCCGGCCTCGTTCAGAATATTTTGATCGGATTTGGCATCTTCCATGGCGTTCAGCACGGTGGCATCCCGGTTGATCCGAATGCCGACTTCGTCGAACAGTTTTTCCGTGCGCGGGGTGATCAGGCCGACCCGCGCCATGGCCGGCATCATCAGCTGTTTCAGTGAATGAACCTGCCCAGGCGGCAGTTCCATGGTGATGCCCAGTTCGGCGGCCTCTTCCAGGCCGGTAAAGAAATCCTCCGGCTCGATTTCGCAAGTCTTCAAAACCTGTACGAAACCCGGATCCGTCCGGTTCGCCGCCGTGCCCTGGCCGCCGCCCGTGCGCTGGGATTGCACGATAACGTTGATGGCGTCGAAGGCGAACTGGGCCAGATCCTCAACGTCGTCAGGATGCATCTTGGCGATCAGCGGGCCCAGATAGGTATGGCCGAACGAGACATGGCGGGCCTCGTCGCGCATCACGTTAAAGGTGATTTGCTTCAACAATGGGCAGGTGGTTTGCCGGTACATATTGTTGAAGGCGCCCAGCGCCAGGCCTTCGACCACCATGTTCATGCCGATCATGATTTTCTCGAAACGGCCCGACTGCAGGGTCGCATCGATCAGGGTTTTCAGCATCGGCGCCATGGGATAGACGATGGCGATTTTGTCCACATACTTGGCATAGACCTCAACATGGCGGGCTTCGTCCATGGTTTGGGTCGCGGCATAGAGTTTGGCAGAGGCATCGGGCACGGAATGGGATACGGCCGCCGCCGTCATCAACGCGCCTTGTTCGCCATGCAGGAATTGCGACAGCAACTGCGCCGTGGAATGGGCGTTGAAGGTATCCTGCTGGCTTTTCGATAACCGTTTGAAGAACGGCATCCGGCAATAGGTGCTTTGCGCCTCGTTCACCAGGGGGCGGGAGGGGTCCACCGTTTGCTCCCAATCCAGCTGTTCATCGGAATCCCACTGGTTTTGCTTGGCTCGGCGGTAGAGATCTTCCAGCTTTTGGTCGGAGACGTCGTAGCTGAAATTCCATGCGATCTGCATGGCGTTCTCGTAATAATCATCCGGCGTTGCCGGCGCCGCCTTCACTGGCTCATTCATGCATACGCTCCCACCATCATAACAGCCGGGCATAGGTTCGCATGGCGCGGCGGCGCTGTATTTGATCCTGATCAATGGCCGGTTTAGTGTTGTTGGTAATTCGCAATGATTTGGTGTTTTAGGGAGTCCTATTCAGATGTCCATGATGACCGGCGGACAAGCCATCGTTAGAAGCCTGCGCGACCATGGTGTCGACACCGTATTCGGTATACCGGGCATTCAGCTCGACAACCTCTATGACGCCTTCTATGAAAGCCGCAATACACTCCGCGTCATCCATACCCGCCACGAACAAGGTTCCGCCTTCATGGCCATGGGCTATGCCCAGGCCAGCGGCAAGGTCGGTGTTTTCGCGGTGGTACCGGGGCCTGGACTATTGAACAGCCTGACGGCAGTGGCCACGGCGGCCTCCGCCAATCTACCCCTGTTGGGCCTGACGGGACAGATCCCGTCGGATCAGATTGGGCAGAATTTCGGCATGGCCCATGAATTGAAGGATCAATTGATGGTCTCCCGCGGCATTATCGATTGGGTGGAACGGGCCAATCATGCCTCTGCTGTACCCGATCTGATGGCCGACGCCTTTCGTCAGATGCGCTCGGGCCGGATGAGCCCGGCTATATTGGAGATGGCGCCGGATATTCTTGGCGCCTCCGGTCAGGTGGAGCCGCAGGAGCCGATCATGCCCCTGGCGCCACCCGAGCCCGAAGCGGCGTTATTACAGGCCGCCGCCGAGCGCCTAAAGGCCGCCAAGCGTCCGGTCATTCTGGTTGGCGGCGGCGGCGTTGGGGCCGAGGCGCCTTTGTTGGCGCTGGCCGAACGTCTCGGCGCGCCGGTGATCATGTCGCCTAATGCCCTGGGCGCCGTTCCAGGCGACCATCCGTTGGCGTTTTCCATGCTGCCGGGGCAGGAGCTGTGGGAGACGGCGGATGTGGCCCTGGCCGTTGGCACGCGGCATACGGTTATCGGCCTGGCCTGGGGCCGCCACGACGAAGTGGATCTGATCCGCATCGATATCGACCCGACACAGATCGTGAAGCCTGTGGAGGCCTCTATCGCCATGGTGACGTCGGCCCAGCGCGGCCTGGAGGCCCTGAATGACGCCCTTGGCGATCATCAGGCGGGCACGGACGTCTGGCCCGAGGCCGCCGGCATCCGCGACGATGCCAACGCGCGCTTGGCGGAGTTGGAGCCCCTGGCCGGTTATTGCCAGGCGTTGCGCGCGGCATTGCCAAGGGACGGCATGATTTTCGCCGATGTGACCCGCTTCACGGTGTTCGCCCGCTTCGCCATGCCGTTCTACCAACCCCGCAGTTTCTTTATGCCCGGTTATCAGGCCACTCTGGGCTGGGCCTATCCCGCCGCCCTGGGCGCCAAGATCGCCTGTCCCAACCGCAAGGTCGCAGCCATATGCGGCGACGGTGGTTTCATGTTTACGGTGCAGGAACTGGCGACGGCAGTGCATCACAAAATTCCGGTGACGGTGATCGTTTTCGACAATGCCGCCTATGGCAACGTCAAGACCATCCAGGCCAACAATTACGGCGGCCGTCATATAGCGGTGGATCTGAGCAACCCCGATTTCGCGGCAATGGCGGAATCCTTCGGCATGATGGCCGACCGGGTGACCGAACCGGGCCAATTAGAGGCGGTCCTGCGCCGTCATCTCGACGCCGAACAACCCAGCCTGATCACCATTCCCATGGCCGAGGCACCCAACGTCTGGGCCCTAATCCGACGGCCCGCCTCGCAAGGCAAGCAGAAAGGATAGGCTGCCCCAATCAGAGGGCCATCTTTTCATATTCCTCTCGGACAAATTTTTCGACTTCACTCGGCCTGTGGAATGCAATCGAAATATGGCGTACCGAAGGCTGGTACTCTGAGACTTTTGCCTTTAGCTGGTCCACGCTGCATTCTTCCGGAACGAGCGCTTCAATGGCAATCTGGTCGAGGAGGTTACGTGCATGTCCCGCTACGATCGCGTCGTCGATCGTATTAATCCTCTCGTACGCGCTGGATATATTCTGCAAAAGAAACCGGACACGAACAGCTATCTCCAGAGGTTCGTCTTCGTGGAAATAGCCGAAAAAGTATATGCTGTTTTGTCCGTTGAATAGGTGGAAGCCGTGCGGTTGACCCATTGCGTAGATTGCACGTGATTCATCGTTTGTTGTCTCTGTCCACCGGAGGCCACGGAAAGAAAAGTATTTTAGTACATTGGAGGCTGCTCCAATAGGGCGTCCGGGCGGCTCTTTCGTTGCAAACCGAAGTATGGCGTCATCGATGGCGGCTTCTGCTTTCGCCTTGAAAGTATCAGGCTGATATTTGACCGTGTCGATCGGGTAAATATTAAACGGCAGCATTTCATCCTGACGCTGCATCGGGATTACATGTTTATGGAAGCTCAGCATCATACCGTACTCGAGATGAACATTCGGATTTGAGATCTTAACGCCCGGATGTTCTGCGTGCGCAGATTGGTTCAGCAACACAATACAAAAGTGGGACGTGATGATCTTGGAACAAATTTTGGTGCAGAAGGCTAGGTTTCCCGGATCGATGCGTTCGAGAGCAACGTATGTTTCGTAATTACGGTCCGAGAGGATCTGTGTAAGTATTTCCTGTTCAAGCTGGAACTCGGCATCGCTTGTGTAACCTGACGTCTGGAAATTCTTTTGGAGTTTGCGCTTTGTCCCCCA
>CAYWYB010000385.1:0-4523 GCA_964462145.1 uncultured Rhodospirillaceae bacterium | reverse complement strand
GATCATCGTGGTCAGCGGCGCCCAGCAGGCGATCGGCCTGGCGGCGCAGGTGCTGTTGGATCATGACGACCAGGCCATGGTGGAGGAGCCGGGCTATGGCGGCATACGGGGCGCCCTGACCGCCGCCGGCCTGCGCATCGCCCTGGTGCCCGTGGATGAGGAAGGCCTGGATATTGCCGCCGGCGAGGCCCGCGCCCCCATGGCGCGGCTGGCCTGTGTCGCGCCGTCGCACCAGCATCCCCTTGGCGTGGTGATGAGCCTGCGCCGGCGCCTGGCCCTGATCGAATGGGCCCGCCGGCGCCAGGGCTGGATTTTGGAAGACGACTACGACAGCGAATACCGCTATGCGGGCCGGCCCTTGGCGGCCTTGCAGGGTTTGGCCACCACGGGGCGGGTGATCTATGTGGGCAGCTTTTCGAAAGTGCTGTTTCCGGCCTTGCGCCTGGGCTATCTGGTGGTGCCGCCCGACCTGGTGGAGCCTTTCATCCGGGCCCGCCGGGTGCTTGATGATCATACCGCCATGCTGGCCCAGCCGGTCCTGGCGCGCTTTATCGAGGATGGCCATTTCGCCGCCCACGTACGCCGCATGCGCCGGCTGTATGCGGGCCGTCAGGAAGCCTTGTTACAGGCCGCGCAGGACCATTTGGCCGGATTGCTGGATATTGCCGCCGACGAGGCGGGCATGCATCTGATTGCCAGGCCGGCGCCTGGGCTGGCGGGCGCCATCGATGACCGGCGGATTGTCCGGGCCGCCGCCGAGGCCGGGGTCGCGGCCATGGCCTTGAGCACGGCCTACGCCGGCAAGCCTCTGCGCCAGGGCCTGATATTGGGTTATGCCGCCCATGATGAAGATGCGATCGCGGCTGCCGCGCGGCGCCTGGGAGAAATCATGGCTACTTTAGGATGAAATGGCGGATGAAACCTTGCAGTCACCCAGCACCTCGCCTATTTATTTCGGCGCGCCCCGCTGTCGGAGGCGAACCGAGGAGAACACCATGAGCGACGACATTCTGAACCCCCATAGTGCCCTGATTTACATCATGGTGTTGATGTCCGCCGCTGATAACGACATGACCGACCGGGAATTGAAGCGGATCGGCGATCAGGTGCAAAACCTGCCCGTGTTCGAAGACTTCAATGTCGAGGAATTGGTGCCCCTGGCCGAGGAATGCGCCGCCATGCTGGGCCTGCCCGGCGGCCTGGATCAGGTGCTTGACCTGATCATCGCCTCCCTGCCGGCGAGGTTGAGCGAGACCGCCTATGCCCTGGCCTGCGAAGTCGCCGCCGCCGATCTGCATGTGGAGCAGGAGGAGCTGCGCCTGTTGCAGCAATTGCGCGACAGCCTGCAACTGGACCGCCTGATCGCCGCCGCCATCGAACGCGGCGTCCGCGCCCGCCACACCAAGCTGGACTAGGCCGACGGCGCGCGCTACGCGGGAACCTGTGGAGCTGCCCTTTTATGCTAAGAATAGGGCAGCATCCCCTTTAATATCCCTTTGATGGCCTGTATTCGGGACGGATCTTCTAGATTGCCGCCTGTCCCGAACCTGCTAGGATTGCAACCGCCGGGAAGAGGCGGACAGGCGAATGAAGCTAGCGGATATTAGGACGGTCTATCAGCAGCGCTCGACTACGGCTAGCGCAGTATGCAGACAACTTGCATTTGCAGGGATAGGTTTGGTTTGGCTATTTCGTATTGACCCAAAAGCGGCGCCTGCCGCTGCACAGCTTGACACCGAGCTTATCCTTCCTGGCGTTCTTCTTGTCGCGGGTCTCTCCCTAGACCTTATTCAGTATCTGTACGCGTCTTTTGCGTGGGGCCTATTGAACCGAATATTGGAAAAAAGGGGGTTCCCGCGCGATCAGGAATTTAGAGTGCACCCAGCCATAAACTGGCCTGCACTCCTTTGTTTTTGGGGCAAACTATTCTCAATTTCGTTGGCGTATTTGGCGATCTTGTTTGAACTATCCGAAAGGCTCTTGCTGAGAGAGGTTTGAGGCCATGACCATCCATGGCCTGGCGCTTCCAAGTGCTCACCTGGTTCGACTGAACCTTGCGATGAGCCGCAATCTCCTGGATGGTCTTGTCGCCACGAAGCGCGCCAAGCGCGATCTGGGCGTTGAAAGCAGCCGTGAAACGGCGTCGTTTCGTCATCTTCATACTCCTTCTCAAAGGGCGGAATACATCTCAGCCTACTGTCCTTTTTCCGGGAGCCACCTTGGTCCCTGGTATGCAATCATCAATTGCAATACATGGATTCGATTGATAAAATCGAGTTTGAGTCTGGAGCAAATACTTCTTTTGATGGAGCAATGATCATGACAGATTCTGAAGGTCCCGGAAATAGAGACGACAATCTGAAGGTATCAAAGGGTCAGAAATTAGAAGATTTTGATTTCTATGAACTTACCTCTGATCTCGCAAACTCACTTACAGATCAATTGTACAGAGATTATTTGCCGGTTTTGGAAGAAAAATATCGGGAGCAGCAACAGGCGTTTCACGATGAAAACATAAAAAATGATTTGCGCGTTGATGAATTAGTTTCAAAGATTAAGGAAAATATAGACGCGAAACTGTCTATTGACATTACAGAACAAATATCTAAAAGAGTTTTATCTGAATTAAATGAGCAATATCATTCATCTCCGGGGTCTCCAGAATATTTTCTTGATCAACTAGTAAGGGGGATCAGATGGATTATGGCGCCATCTTTTCTTCTTATGTCGTTAGTCGTGTTGTCTCTGTTTTTTGTCATAGCTGCAGAGGTGTACAATTTGATGGGAGAGACGCTTATCTTATTGGGCCAGGCGTTGGATGGAAAATCAATAAATGAGCTATCTGAAACTATCAATATGATCGTAGCCGCAATTCTTTCGACATTAGATATAATATTGATTGGATCGCTGGTGATAATGGTTTTGGTTGGCGGGTATGAAAATACCATATCCCGCATCGGCATGTCTCATGAAGTGCCAACTTGGTTTGGTAAACTTAACTTAAGTCAGCTCAAGATCAAGGTCGCTGCATCAATTGTGATAATATCCTCTATCCATTTACTAATGGCTTTCATGCAAGTAGAGGTCGGTATGAAGGATTTTGATCATAGACCACTCATGTGGACTGCAATTGTCCATGTGGTGTTTGTCGTAGCAGCAGTAGCACTTGCGTACATGGATAGGCTTACAAGTTCAGATCACTAAATTGTAACAAAGGGGACGCGTCCATTTTTTCCTCACCCGCAGACACCATCCTTGTGCGCTTAGCCCGACTTCAAAAACTCCGCCGCCGCATCCATCGCTGCTGTCCAATTGCCCTCTTGCGTAAAACCTGATCGTTTGCGCGGCATCAGGTCGTGGTTGCCGTCGGGGCACCAGTGCAGGCGGATCGCTGGGGATAGAGTATAGCGTTCCACGTCCGCCTGGTTGCCCATGGGGTCGCGGTCGCCTTGTACGATAAGGGTCGGCAAGGCTAGGTCGGCCAGGTGGGCGGTGCGTGGTTTTTCCGGGCGGCCGGGGGCGTGGAAGGGATAGCCCAGGCAAACCAGCGCGCGGATGTTCTGGGCCTGGGTCCACGCCGGGTCCTCCGCCACCAATAAACTGGCCATGCGCCCGCCCATGGATTTGCCGCCCACGGCGAACCTTGTATCCGGGCGGCCATGGGTGCGGGCATGGGGGCGGCTATCACGCAGCTGTGCGATGACCCCGCGCCAGCAATCCAGTAGAACCGGCTGGCGGTCCGGCGGCCGCTTCTTGCCGCTGGCCCGGCGTTCGACCATATATGGAAATTCAAAGCGCACGGTCCGGATGCCTCGTTCGCCCAGGCCCTGGGCGAAGGCGTCCATGAACGGGCTGTCCATGGGCGCGCCGGCGCCGTGGGCCAGAACAAGGGTGATATCGGCCCCGTCCGGGCCGTCGAACAGAAGGTCAGTCATGTCGGCAAGCATAATGCAAAACGAGGGCACAATCCGTCTGTCAATTTTCCTCGGTGTACTTGTCCTCATGGCGCTGTGGGAACTGGCGGCCCCGCGCCGCGCCTTGAGCCAGAGCAAACCGTACCGCTGGTTCGGCAATCTGGGCGTCGTGGTGCTGAATACCCTGGTGGTGCGCCTGGTCTTTCCCATCCTGGCCGTCGGCACCGCCTATTGGGCCGAACAAAACGGCCTGGGCCTGTTCAACATGTTGCCGCTGCCGGGCTGGTTCGAGGTTGCGGTGGCCGCCGCGCTGCTGGACATGATCGTCTATTGGCAGCACCGCCTGTTTCACCGCATCCCGCTGTTCTGGCGCCTGCACCGCATGCACCATGCGGACCTGGATTATGACGTCACCACGGCATTGCGCTTTCACCCCCTGGAAATCGTCCTGTCCATGGGGATCAAACTGGCCGCCGTGCTGATCCTGGGCCCCGCCGCCCTGGCCGTGCTGATATTCGAGGTGCTGTTGAACGGTACCGCCATGTTCAATCACGGCAACGTGCGTCTGCCCCTTGCCCTGGATCGTTGGCTGCGCCTGGTCGTGGTGAC
>CAYWYB010000384.1:0-4581 GCA_964462145.1 uncultured Rhodospirillaceae bacterium | reverse complement strand
CCAGCGCTTTGACTTTCAGGGTCTCATCGCCATACATCGCATCCCGGCCAGCCGAGCGTGTCGAGGCCAAAGGCACGACTTCATCCGCCGGAAACGTCCGTTCATGCAAAATATTCAACATCTCCCGGCCCACGTTGCCCGTGGCGCCGACGACTGCGACCTTGAAACCCATGGCACTATATCCTTGTCTCGATAGGGTTCGAATTACGGTTCGAAAAGGGGCGCATCAATAGCGCCAAACCGTGCTTATTTTCAAGTGGTTAATCAGGCGGCACCGGCTGAATTTTTTCCGCCTGAACTTCCGACAAGACCCATTCACGAAATGCGCGAACCTTGGGATGATCCAAGGCGCGGGCGGGATGCACCAGATAGTACGCAAATTCCGCCGGCAGCTGAATATCGAACGGCCTGATCAGACGGCCGCTGACCAAATGATCACCGATCAAAGCACTACGCGCCAGGGCCACGCCCTGGCCGTTCACCGCCGCGTCGATCACCAGGGTAGACAGGTTATAGCCGGGGCCCCGGTCGGGATCGACGCCCTCCACACCAGCCGCCAGCAGCCAAAGGCGCCAGGTTTCCCGCATGTCGTCATGCAACAGGGTGTGATGGCGCAGATCCTCCGGCTGACGCAGGGGATGCGGCCCGCGCAGCAGGGCCGGGCTGCAAACCGGAAACAGGTCCTCGGTCATCAGGGGCACGACTTCAACGCCGGGCCAGTGGCCGTCGCCATAGCGGATCGCCACATCGACATCATCGCGGGCGAAATCGACGATCTCGTCACCCGCTGAAAGGCGCACGTCGATATCGGGATGCAGCAGGCGAAAGCGGCCCAGGCGCGGCACCAGCCAGGCCGCGGCAAACGATGCCAGCGTGGTGACGGTCAGAACACCGCTGTCCTGGCGCTTGGTTAGGCGGTCCGTGGCCGCCGCCAGCAAATCCAGGCCTTCGCGCACCGCCATGAGATAGGTCTGGCCATTCTCGGTCAGGACAATGGCCCGGCCACGGCGGCGAAACAGCGCCAGGCCCAGCCATTGCTCCAACGCCTTGACCTGATGGCTGATCGCCGCCTGGGTCACGTGCAGTTCTTCGCCGGCGCGGGTGAAGCTCAATTGCCGCGCCGCCGCCTCGAAGGCACGCAGGGCATTCAGGGGCGGGAGCCTTCGATCAGCCATTCATACCTCGTCAACTCATTAGAAATTCTAATGATACATATGAAAAACACTCGTTTGTCATCATTGTTAATTTCTCTTATATCCTAGTCTACAAGCTAACCCAAACGCCAGGAAAGGAGCGTTGCCATGATACGGACCCTACCGATTACGATTAGAGATTTTGATCTTGGAAAAATGCTGACGAATATCGCCAGAACGCTCTACCAATGGCAGCTCCGGGCAGAACAGCGCCAGCATCTGGGGCAATTGGATCAACGCGCCCTCGATGATATCGGCATCACACCCAGCCAGGCCAGGGCGGAAGCCCGCAAGCCATTCTTTTGGACTTAGACCATTTTCCGGACTTGTCGATTTTCGATAATAGTTGGGCAGATGCCAGAATTCAGGCTGCACGCGGGCCGGTGAAGGGCTATTCTCTCTGCAAATGATTCTGCGGGAGGAAACGGCGATGCTTTCGAGGCACAGATGGCTTGATACGGGAATCAGCACGGGTATCGGTGTAGGGGTAGCCGTTTTGCTGGCGGCGGCCGCGGCAAATGCCGGGACCAAGGGCGGCATGTACGACATGAGCAGCATGATCAACGAAGGCCACCCCTTCGCCACGCCCAGCTATAGCCGCGCACCGGCTACCATGGCGCCTGCGCCTGTCATGCGTCCCATGGCGCCGGCCCCGGTTATGCGCCCCATCGCCCCGCCCTCGCCCACCTTGCGCTATACCCCACCACCACGCCCAGTGGCGCAGGCCAATAGCAGCAGTTCAGCGCCTTACAATCCCTTTGGCGACATCGTGGCCGACGATTGGTTTAGCCGCTTCTATATCGCCGCCGGCGGCGGGCTGCATCTGCAAAGCGACCTGGACGGTGCCACTGCTGGTGCCTCATACAGTATTGAATTCGATCCGGGCTTCACCATGCACGGCGCCCTGGGCACCTATCTGGGCCAGGATTTCCGTATCGAAGGTGAACTTGCCTATCGCATGGCCGACTACGACCAGGGCACGGCGGGCGGTGCGACCAGCACGCCGACCGGCGATCTGAAGATGGCCACGGGCATGGCCAATGTTTACTACGACGTGCACCTGGGCTCGTCCTTTGTACCGTACGTGGGCGCCGGCCTGGGCATCGCGCAAATAGAAAGCACCGCCGCGACCATTGGCGGCGTCGCGGCCGCGGCCAAGGATGCGACCGAGTTCGCCTATCAGGCCATTATTGGCGTCAGCTATGAATACGACCGCAGCTGGAGTGTGGGCCTGGACGCCCGATACATCGGCACTGGCGACGAAGATGTCTCCGCTACCGCCATCACCATGAACGTGCGGTATAGCATGTAATACCAATGAGCAGTAATAGAGACCTATATAGACGCCTGAAGAAGACTTTCGGGTAGGAACGTGTTGCGCCGTGGTACTGGTACCACAAGCGGCGCGCGACACCGCCGAAAGTTTTCTTCAGGCGCCGAATTTGGTCGTTTTGGAAGCCCCTCGGCGGCGTCGTGAAAGCTTGAAGGTATCGATACCGTCGGCGCTTCCACTCCTACCCGAGGGGCTTCCAAAACGATCTATATAGGTCTCTATTACTGCTCATTGGTATAAGGGCCATTCAAGCGCCGTCCGCGAAGCGGGCATCGCGCCAGGCGATGGCGGCGTTGACGCCTTGCTCCTTGCGGATGCGGGCGAACTCCTGC
This sequence comes from uncultured Rhodospirillaceae bacterium, assembly GCA_964462145.1. Lineage (GTDB taxonomy): Bacteria > Pseudomonadota > Alphaproteobacteria. The sequence continues at coordinate 1,723 of CAYWYB010000384.1, read as the reverse complement.
TTTTCCCATGACGGCGTGGAGTTTATCTCCACATCGATATCCAGACCACTCAACAAGGCCTGGCGCATACCCATGATTTCATAGCTGCGGTTAATCGCCTGTTTGGACAGCCGCACCGAAACTGAGGCCGAGCGCGCGATCTTGATCGCCATGGCGCGGGCCTGATCCTGCAGATCGTCATCCCCGACCAAGCGGTTGACCAGGCCCATGCGCAGGGCATCGAGCGCCGACAGCCGATCCTCGCCGGTCAGCATCAGCTCCTTGGCCTGTTTCGGCCCGGTGATCCAGGGCAACAACATGGCCACGGCGCCGGTACCGAAACGAACTTCCGGTTCACCGAATATGGCGCTCTCGGTGGCGATGGTTATGTCGCAGGCCAAGGACGCCTCGAAGGCGCCGGCCAGGCAATAACCATGCACGGCGGCAATGGTCGGCTTGGGGCAGTCCCAGAACTTGATAATGAAATCGAATTGCAGCCCCATCTGGGCCCGCACCTTGTCGATGCTGTCCAGTTTACGCTCACCCGAGGCCATCAGATCAAAGCCGGCGGAAAAGGTCCGCCCCGCGCCGCTGACGATGACCACGTGAACATCATCATCCTGGGCAAAATCATCCATTGCCGCGATGCTGGCCTGCATCAACTCGTTGTTGAAAGCGTTCAGCTTATTGGGGCGGTTGAAGGTCAGAAAGCCGATGCCGTCTTCCCGCCGCGTCAAAATCAGATCCTGCTCGGGCATAATCTCTACTCCTTAAGGGCCAATGCTGTAGCTCAGGCAATTCTCAATGCCGCCCGCCAGCCGCCGCAGCAATTGGCCATAGGCTTCCGGGCCCGGGGCGATCGCCATGCCGACCGGGTCCAGGCTGCCGACACGGACATCCAAGCCATCCGTCAGGGTATCCACCAGCCTGGCAGGGACGGACGCCTCGCGAAAGAGGCAGCGTATCTTGCCTTTTGTCAGACGCTTGCGAATAGCCGAGATGCGCCGGGCACCTGGCTTGCGGTCCGGCGCAATGGCGATGGCGCCCTGTACATTGGTGCCGAAACGGGCTTCGAAATATTGATAGGCATCATGCAGCACCAGATAAGGCTGGGGCCGAACAGGTGCGAGAAGCTGGTGAATTTCCAATTCCAACTTCCGCAGCCCGGCTATGACCCGATCGCCATTGCGGCGATATTGGGCGCCATGATCGGGATCCAGATCGCTTAGCGTGCCGACCATTTGGCGCACCATGGCCTGGGCATTGCGCGGGTCCAGCCAAATATGGGGATCATGGCCGTGTTCGTCGTGATGATCTGAATGAGCCGCCCAAACGCCGCCCTCCCGCGCCGGCAGCAGACGCAGGCCCGGCGCCTCCGACAAGGCGACGGTCCTGGCGCCCCGCGCCAGAGTGGCCAGAGGTTTTTGCAAATAACCTTCCAACGCAGGACCAATCCAGAACACTGCCTCGGCCTTCGTCAGGGCGCGCGCCTCGGAGGGGCGCAGTGCATGGCTATGTGGGTCGGCGTTGCTGGAAAGTAATAGATGCGGTTCGCCAATACCGGCCATGACGCCAGCGACCAGGCTATGTACCGGCTTCAAGGTTGCCACCACCCTTGGCCCGTCGGCAAAGGCCGGCGCGGCGCCCAGCAGGCAGAATAACAGGAGCAAAATGCGCATACCGAAGACCCTAGCCCATATTATTCATGGTGGCCACCGAGTTTGAACGAGGCGCTCGGCATTGG
>CAYWYB010000383.1:0-4584 GCA_964462145.1 uncultured Rhodospirillaceae bacterium | reverse complement strand
CGCGGGGTCCAGCGCTGCCATGATGCCGCCGCAGCGGCCATGGCCGAGAACCACGATGTGTTTGACTTTCAGGCTCTGGACGGCGAATTCCAGGGCGGCGGAAGTGGAATGATATTCACCGTCGGGATTATAGGACGGCACCAGGTTGGCGACATTGCGGATGACGAAGATTTCGCCCGGCATGGCATTGAATATTATTTCCGGCGCCGCCCTGGAATCGCAACAGGCAATGCCCAGTGTCTCAGGCTTCTGGCCCTGTTCGGCCAGGACGCGGTAGCGCTCGGTCTCGCTGGCCAATCTGTTTTTCTTGAACTCGTGATAACCCGTCAGAAGCGCGCTTGGGAATGCTGTCATGGCCTTACTGCCCATCACGCAGACGTTTCACGAAATCGCCCAGGCCGGCCTGGCGGGCCCGCTTCAGGCGCTCGGCGGTCAAGATGGCACGGACTTGGTCCAGGGCCACCTCGGCGTCCCTGTTGACGATGACATAGTCGTATTCCGGCCAGTGGCTGATTTCGTCCGCCGCCTTCGCCATGCGCCGGGCGACCACGTCGTCACTATCCTGGGCCCGGTTTTTCAGGCGCCGTTCCAATTCCCTGGTCGATGGCGGCAGGATAAAGATACTGGCGACATCGTCGCGCATTACCTGCTTCAGATCCTGAGTACCCTGCCAATCGATATCGAACAGCACATCCCGGCCCGAGCTTAAGGCATCTTCGACCGGCTGCGATGGCGTACCGTAATAGTGATCGAAGACCTTGAAATGCTCCAGCAACTGCCCTTTGTTCACCATCAAATTAAACTCGATGCCATCGACAAAAATATAATCCACGCCTTCCTGCTCGCCGGGCCGTTTCGGCCGCGTGGTGACCGACACTGACATGGTCAGGCCGGGGTCTTCCGCCAAAAGACGCCGGGACAGGGTGGTCTTGCCCGCGCCCGATGGCGACGAAAGCACCAGCATCAAGCCACGGCGAGAAATCCCGCCGGCAACGGCGTCGGTGTCCAGGGCCTGATCTTCGTTTGGATTACTCAATATTCTGCGCCTGTTCACGGAATTGGTCGATCACGGTTTTCAGCTCTATGCCGATGTTCGTCAAGGCGGCGTCCTGGGACTTGGAACACAGGGTATTGGCCTCGCGGTTGAACTCCTGCGCCAGAAAGTCCAAGCGCCGCCCGATGGCGCCGTCATCGGCGAAAAGTTCCCGCGCCGCGCCTACGTGTGCCGTCAGGCGGTCCAGTTCCTCCCGTACGTCCGCCTTGGTGGCCAGCAGGGCCGCTTCTTGTAACAGCCGTTCCTCCGACAAACCGGCGGCGGCGCCCAGGATGTCGGCGACCTGCTGTTGCAGGCGCGCCTTTAAAGCAGCCGGTTGCAGGGCGGCCAGCTTGCCGGCCTCCTTTGTTAACCGGGCGATGGTGTCGACCTGACCGCCGACAATTTCGCCTAGGCGACTGCCCTCGGCCTCACGGTCCGCGACCAGCAAGTCCAGTGTTTCTTCCAGGCTGGCCAGAACGCCGGCTTCCAGCGCCTTGCGTTCGGCCTCGGATTCTTCCGGCTCCACGGTTTCGACAACGCCGCGCAGGGAAAGCAGGCCGTCAACCGTCGGCGGCGCGGCATCGATGCGGGCCGCCAGATCGCTGGCTACGGCAAGCACGGTTGCCAGAACATCCTCGTTGATTTGCGCCGTTGGCTCGCTGCCGGCCCGGTTCAAGGTCAAGTTCAAGGACAAATGACCCCGGTGAAAGCGCCGGGCCGCCGCCGCGCGCACCGCCACATCCAGGCCGTCCAGGCCGCCTTGTAGGCGCGTGCGCAGGTCAAGGCCGCGGCTGTTGACGCTTTTCACTTCCCAAGCCCAGGAATAGTCGCCTATCGCGCCTGCCGCCCGTGCGAAGCCGGTCATCGAGGAAACTGCCACCCTTATGATATCCTTCCGTTCACCAGCGATTCCTGGCGCACTATATAAGATGTCCGATCGCTTAGGGCAAAATTTACAGGTAGGAACATCAGCGGTTCTTCGCTGCCTTGGCCCGGCGCCAGCGTTGGACGTTGCGGCGGTGTTGGGCAAAGGTGGCGGCAAAGGCATGGCCGCCGGTGCCGTCGGCGACAAAATATAGCTCCTTGCTGGCGGTTGGATGCAGCACTGCGTGCAGGGCGGCACGCCCTGGATTGGCTATGGGGCCGGGCGGCAGGGCGGAAATCCGGTAGGTGTTATAGGCTGTGTGCTGATCCAGATCGGCCCGGCTCAGGGGGCGGCCAAGGGCTTTGCGGCCCAAGGTCATGCCATAGACCACGGTGGGGTCCGATTGCAGGCGCATGCCCTTTCGCAGGCGATTGATGAATACGCCGGCAACACGTGGCCGCTCTTCGCCAAGAGAGGTTTCTTTTTCCACCATTGAGGCCAGGATCAGGGCCTCTTCCTGACTGGCCAGCGGCAGTCCCTGCTGCCGCGCCGGCCACAGCTTGGCCAAGGTTTGGCGCATGGCCTCCGTCATGCGGTCCAGCAGCGCCGCCCTCTCGTCGCCGTATGAATAATGATAGGTCTCCGGCAGTAGCGTGCCTTCGCCAGGGATATTTTCGATGTTGCCACGCAGACCGTCGGTTTGCCGCAACAAAGCGACTATTTGCGCGCTGCTTAACCCCTCCGGCACGGTAACGCGGCGCACCACGGTTTCACCACGGCGCAGGATATCCACGGCGCCGCGCATGCTGATCCGGGCCGGAAAATTAAATTCTCCGGCCTTTAAGTCTCTCGACCACCCGCCCAGGCGCACGCCGAGACGAAAGACCAGGGGCTGGTTGATGATGCCGGCACCGGCCAGACGTTCGGCGATGTCCCGTAGGCCGCTGCCCTTGGACAGGACCACCGCGTGCTCAAAGGTGTTGGGGCCGGGGCGGGTGAATTGTGCATAGCCCCAGCCGAATGCGATGCCGGCGGCGATCAGGCCGAGCGTCAGAAAGAGAAGGAAAAACCTGACCAGGCGCCGCGCCATGGCAGGGGCTTTATGGTGCCGGGGTCAGCACCAGGGAGGCGTTGGTGCCGCCGAAGCCAAAGGAATTCGACAGCGCGGCCCGGATCGGCCGTTCCTTCGGTGTATGGGGCACCAGATCCATATCCAGGCCGTCCGATGGATCGTCCAGATTGAGCGTAGCCGGCGCCACGTTATTGTTCATCGCCAGGATGGAGAAAATCGCCTCCACGCTGCCCGCCGCGCCCAACAGATGGCCAATGGCTGATTTGGTTGACGACATGGACAGTTGGTTGACCGCATCGCCGAACAAGCGCTTCACCGCACCGACTTCGATCTCATCACCCAGCGGTGTCGAGGTGCCGTGAGCATTGATGTAATCAATGTCGCCCGGGTTCAATCCGGCCCGGCGCAAGGCGCCCTGCATGGCGCGGTAGCCGCCGTCGCCGTCCGGTGCCGGGGCGGTAATATGGTGGGCATCGCCGGATAGGCCATAGCCGGCTACTTCGGCGTAGATCTTGGCGCCGCGGGCCTTGGCATGTTCCAGTTCTTCCAACACCACGATGCCCGAACCCTCGCCCATAACGAAGCCGTCGCGGTTCTTGTCATAGGGGCGGGAGGCCTTTTCGGGCGTGTCCTGAAAGCCGGTCGAAAGGGCCTTGCAGGCCGCGAATCCAGCCATGCCGAGGCGCGAGATCGCCGCCTCCGCCCCGCCCGCGATCATGACGTCGGCATCATCGAGCATAATCAGACGTGCCGCATCGCCGATCGCATGCGCGCCGGTGGAGCAGGCGGTAACCACCGCATGGTTTGGTCCCTTGAAGCCATACTTGATGGAGATGTTGCCGGAAAGCAGATTGATCAGAGAGCCGGGAATAAAGAACGGGCTGATCCGCCGCGGTCCCTTTTCGTGCAGGGTGATGGCGGCCGCTTCGATACTGGGCAAACCGCCGATGCCGGAGCCAACCAATACGCCCGTGCGCAGGCGGGATTCCTCGTCCTCGGGCTTCCAGCCAGCATCCGTTAGGGCCTGCTCCATGGCGCAAAGGCCAAAGATGATGAAGTCATCGATCCGCCGCTGTTCCTTCGGCGGGATCCAGTCATCGGCATTGAAGTCCGGCGCGCTGTCGCCCAGAGGAACTTCACAGGCAATCTTTACGGACAGATCAGTGGTGTCGATTTTTTTGATCTGCCCGGCGCCGGATTCGCTATTCAATAGACGTCCCCAGACGGCATCAACTCCCACGCCCAGCGGCGTGACAAGACCCATTCCGGTGACAACGACCCTGCGTTCGCTCATCTCCAGCCTCCGTCGGCGCAACTTTTTCTATCCTGGTGCTCCCAGGCCGCGCAAAAATGGCGGCCGTGGCACCAGCCCGCGATGGGCCGGGGTCAGGATGCGTTGGCGTCGATAAATGTAATAGCGTCCTTGACGGTGGCGATCTTTTCGGCGGCGTCATCGGGAATTTCGATGCCGAATTCCTCTTCGAATGCCATCACCAGTTCAACCGTATCAAGGCTGTCGGCGCCAAGGTCGTCAATAAACGAAGCACCCTCGGAAACTTTGTCTTCTTCCACGCCGAGATGCTCAACGACGATCTTTTTTACGCGATCGGC
>CAYWYB010000382.1:0-4591 GCA_964462145.1 uncultured Rhodospirillaceae bacterium | reverse complement strand
AGCACGACTTCCCGCGGGTCGCCCTTGGCCTCAAGAGCGGCGCGAATGCACATCAACCCACACAATTCCCCGTGGGCGCCGGCCGCCGGTGACATGGCAACGGCGGACATCCCCGTCAGTGTCAGCAGCCAATCCGACAGGGTATCGATCAGCTCCAGCGCGCCTTGCACGGTTTCTTCCGGCTGCAGGGGGTGCAGGTCGGCGAAACCGGGCAATCGCGCCAGCTTCTCGTTCAGGCGCGGATTATGCTTCATGGTGCACGAACCCAGCGGATACAGGCCCGCGTCAATGGCGAAATTATTCCGCGACAGACGTACGAAATGGCGCACCACCTGGGGTTCGGACAAACCGGGCAGACCAATGGGGGCCTGCCGTTCCAGACCGCCCAGGCGGTTTGCCACATCGGGCGGGTCGGGCAGGTCAACACCACATCGTCCGGGGCTGTCCAACTCAAAGATCAGCGGCTCGGCCAGATCCAGGCCGCGATGGCCGCTACTGGTCTGAAAAGCATTCGGGTCGGTCATTACAGTACCTCCCTGAGGCCACTGACGAGCGCGGCAATGTCGTCGTCGGTATTGGTCTCGGTGGTGGCCACAAGCAGCAGGTTCGCCAAGGTGGGGTCATCCGGGTATAGCCGGCTGACCGGCACACCGGCCATGATACCCCGGTCAACCAGTTCATGGACTACCGCCGCCGCGTCTCGGGACAGGCGCAGGGTGAATTCGTTGAAGAAGCTGTCATTCAGCACCTCGACACCATCCACTTCCGCCAGTAGCTCGGCCAGATACGCAGCCCGGCCATGGTTGATCTGGGCCAACTTGCGCAGCCCGACCTCGCCCAGCAAGGATAAATGGATGCTAAAGGCCAGGCAGCACAGGCCGGAATTGGTGCAGATGTTGGAGGTCGCCTTTTCCCGCCGGATATGCTGCTCCCGCGTCGACAGGGTCAGCACATAGCCGCGCCGGCCCGCTTCATCCACGGTTTCGCCGCACAGACGGCCCGGCATTTGCCGCACGTATTTTTGCCGCGTCGCGAACAGGCCCAGATAGGGCCCGCCAAAATTCAAGGCATTGCCGATAGACTGCCCCTCGGCGACCACGATGTCCGCGCCCATTTCGCCGGGCGAGGTCAGGGCGCCCAAGGAAACCACCTCCGTTACCACGACCACGAGCAAGGCGCCCTTGTCATGCGCCGCCGCCGCCAGGGCGCGGAGATCATGCAGACGGCCAAACAGATCCGGTGTCTGGATCACGATACAGGCGGTATCCCCATCGATCAGGGCTGCCATGTCCTCGGCCTCGTCCGGATTGGGCGGGCGGGCATCGATCTCGAATTCAATAAACTGGACAGCGGTTTCCGCCGCCTCCCGGTAATGGGGATGCAGGCCGCCACAAAGAATGGCTTTGTTGCGCTTGGTCACCCGGTGCGCCATCAGGACCGCTTCAGCACAGGATGAGGCGCCATCGTACATGGAGGCATTGGCCACATCCATGCCGGTCAACATCGCCACCTGGGTCTGGAACTCGAACAGATAGTGCAAGGTGCCCTGGCTGACCTCGGGCTGATAAGGCGTATAGGCGGTCAGAAATTCGGACCGCTGGATCAAATGATCCACCGCCGCCGGCACATGATGGCGGTAGGCACCGGCACCAAGGAAAGATGCAGCCGATCCCATGGGCAGGCTACGGCCCGCCATGGCCGTCAGAGCCTGCTCAACCGCCATTTCGCCCGCATGCATGGGCAAATCCAGCGGCTTGTCCAGCAGGGCCAGGCTGGGCACGTCGGCGAACAGATCATCGACCTTGCCGACACCAATAGCCGCCAAGATGGCCTGACGGTCCGCCGGAGTATGGGGCAGATAGCGCATCAACTCTGCCCCGCCACAAGGGCGTCATAGGCCGCCTTGTCCATCAGATTTTCCAATTCGCTGGCAGCGCTGATGCGGATCTTGAAAAACCAGCCATCGCCCATGGCATCGGCGTTCACCTTGGCCGGATCGTCGGTCAGTTCCTCGTTGCTTTCGATCACCTCGCCACTGGCGGGTGCATAGAGTTCGGAAGCCGCCTTGACCGATTCAACGACCGCGATCTCGTCATTCTGGGCCACTTCGCGGCCCACCTCGGGCAGTTCCACATAGACAATATCGCCCAATTGTTCCTGAGCGAATTCGGTGATGCCGCAGGTCCCGATATCGCCTTCAACCAGGATCCATTCGTGGTCTTCGGTAAAATAAATATTGCTCATGATCTGGATCTCCTCACGAAATTTGCTTGTCTCTTAGCCGCGAAAATAATTGGCCGGCACGAAAGGCATTTTGACGACGCGGGCCGGCAGGGTCTTGCCACGCACCAGCAGCCCCAAATTGGTGCCGGCCGCGGCATGTTCGGCGGCGACATAACCCATGGCCAGGGGGCCGCCGAGGCTGGGGCCGAAGCCGCCCGAGGTCACGACGCCGATATCGGCGCCAGCGCCATCGACAATCACGGCACCTTCACGCGCAGGCGCCCGGCCTTCGGGCAGGATACCGACCCGCTTGCGGGCCGGCCCGTCGCGCAACTGGGCCTGGATGACGGCGGCACCGGGGAAGCCGCCTGATTGGCGGCGGCGCTTTTGGATCGACCAGTTCAGGCCGGCCTCGATCGGCGTTGTGACGGTATCTATGTCGTGGCCATGCAGGCACAGACCGGCTTCCAGGCGCAGGCTGTCGCGGGCGCCCAGGCCGATCGCCTCGACCTCCTCCTGTGCCAACAGCAGGCGGGCCAGTTCCTCCGCCTGCTCGCCGGGCAGGGAAATTTCAAAGCCGTCCTCGCCGGTATAGCCCGAGCGCGCGACATAGCAATCCAGGCCGCCGACCTTGAGCGCCTGGGAGGTCATAAAGACCAGCTTTTCGGCACCCGGCGCCAAACGGGCCATCACGGCAGAGGCGGCGGGTCCTTGCAGAGCCAGCAAAGCATCGCCGGTTCGATGTTCCACCGTGATGCCACCGGGCAAGGCGGCCTGCATATGGGCCAGATCCCCATCCTTGTTGGCGCCATTGACCACTAGGTACAGATAGTCACCGGCATTGGTCACCATCAGGTCGTCAATGATGCCGCCCTGATCGTTGGTCAACTGGCTATAGCGCATGGCGCCGGGCGCCAGGCTGGCAATATCCGCCGGCAGCAGACTTTCCAGCGCCTCGGCCCGGTTCTCGCCATGCAGACGCACCTGTCCCATGTGCGAAACATCAAACAGGCCGGCGGCGGCACGGGTATGCTTGTGCTCTCCCAAGACGCCCAGGGGGAAATTCACCGCCATCTCATAGCCGGCGAAGGGCACCATTTTGCCTCCCAAACCCACTTGCAGATCATGCAAGGAAGTCGTCTTGAGCACTTCTTCGGCATTTGACGGATTATTCATCCGGTCCTCCAACAAACTTCGGCGCGGCACCCATTTTTAGGAGTCCTGCAAGATTCCCGCAGGATTCAAGTGGATTCCACCGCCCCCAATCTGTCGTCGGACCTGAGAGAGTTCGTCCCGCCAAAACCCAAATCGGCGGAACTTAGCCCCTTCGGTGAGGCGCGTTATCAGTGTTGGGGCAATCCGCCCTGAACACATCCGTGGCCGCGCCTGCTTTCCAGAGTGACATCCCCTCGCGGTCCATGGGCCTGAGAGTTTGCGGGGTGCTTGCTCCTTCGGCGCCGGCCTGCTTAATCGGCCGGGCTCTCCCGCGAGGTTCATCTGTCTGGCCGCTCGAGCCGGCACCACAAACCGGCAACAAACGGTATGTGAATGATAGGCGGCGGGTGCGCGGAGTCAACGATCCATTGCACGGTTGCAGGCAAACCCATGAATAGTAGGGGATTACGCGGACGAGCAGGCCACGGAGCTGACCAACAGGCGGTGGATTAATAGCGTCGGCCGCGATTCTGCTGCAATTGCTGCTCGGTCACCTGCAGGCCGACGATGATTTCGTATTCGGGGCCATGCTCGCCCTTTTTCAGAAAGACGGTCTGATCGATTTCCTCCCGCACGCCGGCACGCCGCCGCCCGTCGCGGAATTCAATCTCGCTGTCAAAATTCTTTTTGGCGATGATGTTCTGTGCGCCATCGATCACGGCGACAAAAAACGGCACCTGCGCATTGGCGCCGGCGAAGGCCGGGCCACGCTGGGCGATAATATCGATCACGGCCTCGACCCGGACACGGCCATCGGCATACTTGCAACCCCATTTAACGTCGTACACACGGGCTTCGAACAGCACGTCGGTCAGATCCCGGCCAGGGCCCTCCCGGTAGCGGGTCATTTTGGCCGCATCATTAAGCAGGGCAACATTCGGACAGGGCTTTGGACTGCTTGGCTGGAACATGCTGCAGGCCGACAGCAGCAATGTGCCCAGACAAATCAGCGCCATGGCATTACCGAGGCGGCGAGTTCTTTTCATCTTTTCCATGCTGATTTGTACCAGAGCCTATTCGGAGTATATAGGGTCATTCGATATTGGAGCCATTCGATTACGGTGCCATGCGGCAAATATGCGGACAGCATGAACGAAATAAGTAAACAACCAATCACCATCCTGCTGGCGGCGCCTCGGGGCTTTTGCGCCGG
>CAYWYB010000381.1:0-4604 GCA_964462145.1 uncultured Rhodospirillaceae bacterium | reverse complement strand
GCCGCGCCACGCGCCTACCCCAATGGCTTGCTCCTGCCATCAAATGAATCTGATTCGCCGCGACACGCTCTAGGCAAGAAAAAACCGCACCCGGCACGTGGCCGGATGCGGTCTTTGAACAAGCGCGGTGTTAGCCGCCGAACTTCACGGACATATCCAGGAAGTCATTGCGGTAGGTCTTTTTGATATCGAAGGGCGCTTTCAGTTTGAAATAGGCCTCGATCAATTTGTAGTCCGCGTCCATGCGGGCGGGATCGAAATAGCCGATGGCGCCGTTGCGGGAACTGTCCGCGTCCATCAACTCCTTCACCAGGGCCCAGTTGGCCAGGGATGAGCCGCGCTTCAGGCCGCTGTTGGCGGCCAGCAGGGCGTCAATGCATGGATCGGCGTTCTTGGCGCAGGCCGCGTATGCCTTCTGTGTGACCTTGACGAAGTTCTTGACCACGCCGGGGTTCTCTTTCAGATACTTGCCGTTGGCGATCACCGAGTTGCCGTAAGGGTTGACGCCGAGATCCTTGCCGGCAACGAAGCCCATGTCATCGCCGAACACTTTCTGGAAGATGAAGTGAATGTTGTAGAACGAGGTGGTGACGGCGATGGAATCGGATTTCAACGCCGCGATTTTCGCATTCGGCTTCACGTTCACCCAGGTCACCGAGTCGGGCGCCATGCCGGCGGACTTGGCAAAGGCGGGCCACATTTGGCGCGCCGCATCCCATGGCGGGTTGCCAATCTTCCTGCCGGCGAAATCCTTGATGTTCTTGATGCCGGAGCTTTTCTTCCAATAAAAGCCATAGGGTGAGTTGGCATAGATGTTAAAGACGGCGACCAGGTCGGCGCCCTTGCCCTTGTTGACCAGGGCGGTGCCCAGATCGGCGATGCCCAGCTGGTTCTTGCCAATGCCGACGCGCTGGGAGGACAGGGTGGAGCCCTTGCCCTGCTCGATAGTCAGGTCAATGCCGGCGTCCGCATACCAGCCCTGGGCCTTGGCCCAGTAAACCGGAGCGTGGTCGCCGCCCGCCACCCAGTTCAGAATGAAGCTAAGTTTTTCCGCCGCCTGCGCGGAACCGCCCGTCAATACGAGGCCGACAAGGGCCGCGAGGACTAATTTCGTGAATTTCATATCTAGTCTCCCCGATACGTTTTGTTTGCTCCGGCTGCATCAACGACTTGCTAAACCGGATAAATTTCGATAGCTCTTGTAACCAACTGGTTACCGGGAACATAGGTTGACCGCATGGTCTCTGTCAACGCATCGACCGCCAAGAATAAGCGGGACCCGCAAGCGGCCAAGGAGCGAATCCTGCAGGCGGCGCTGGCGGAGTTTTCCGAAAAAGGCCTTGGCGGTGCCCGTGTCGATCAGATCGCGGAACGGGCCGGCGCCAACAAGCGCATGCTGTACCATTATTTCGGCAACAAGGACGATCTGTTCCTGGCGGTTCTGGAATTTGCCTATAGCGAGATCCGCAGTGCCGAGCTGGAACTGAACCTGGATGATTTGTCGCCCGAGGAAGGCATGCGGCGGCTGGTCGCCTTTACCTTCGATTATTTTATCAAGGCGCCCTATTTCATCAATTTGCTGAATAGTGAAAACCTGCATCAAGCGCGGCATGTGCGCCGTAGCCAGGCAATATTGGACATGCATGGCCCGGTTATTGGCCTGATTACCGATGTCCTGAATAGAGGTGTCGCGGCGGGGGTATTCCGATCCGACGCCGATCCCGTGCAGGTCTTTATTACCAATGCTTCGGTGGCCTATTTTTATTTTTCAAACATCCATACACTCTCGACAATCATTGACCGCGACCTCTCCTCGGCAGAGGAATTGGCGGCGCGGCGGGCGCATGTGATCGATGTGGTAATGGGTTATCTGCGGCCCCTTGACCGGCCCAGTCAGGTGGATTAAGTAACCGTTCAGTTACTTTGAGGAAAACGAAATGGCCTTACATCGTGAGGAACTGCCAAGGGAGGTTCTGACGCAGCTGCGTCAGGGTGTCGTGATCCCGGCCCATCCCCTGGCTTTGACTGAAAACCGGCAGCTTGATCAGCGCCATCAGCGTGCCCTAACCCGCTACTACCTGGATGCGGGCGCGGGCGGCCTGGCGGTCGGAGTGCATACGACACAGTTTGAAATCCGCGATGAAGGCCTGTACGAACCGGTCTTGCGCATGGCGGCGGAAACGGCCGCCGCCTGGACGGATCGGCCCCTCGTTATGATCGCCGGCCTGGTCGGCTCCACCGAACAGGCGCTGGCGGAGGCCGATACCGCGCTGGGGCTGGGTTATCATGCGGGCCTGCTGAGTCTGGCCGCCCATAAGGGAGCCGATGAAGACGCCTTGATCGCCCATTGCGAGGCGGTGGCGGCGCGCATCCCATTGGTCGGCTTTTATCTGCAGCCCGCTGTTGGCGGCATTGTGCTTTCCACCGAATTCTGGCGCCGCTTTGCCGCCATCGACAATGTCATCGCCATCAAGGTCGCGCCCTTCAACCGCTACCGCACCCTGGATGTGGTGCGCGGCGTGGTCGCAGCCGGGGCCGAAGACCGCGTCAGCCTGTATACGGGCAACGATGATCATATCCTGATGGATTTGATTACGCCGTTCGCGGTACGCCGGGGCGATGAGACCGTCGTGGTCCGTTTTCGCGGCGGCCTGCTGGGACATTGGAGCGTCTGGGTCAAGCCGGCGGTGGAATATCTGGCCAAGGCCCATGCCGCCGTGGCCGCTGGCAGCGTCGATGCGGAGCTGCTGCAACTGGACAGCCAGATCACCGATGCCAATGGCGTATTGTTCGACGTAGTCAATGATTTCGCCGGCTGTATCGCCGGCTGCCACGAAGTGCTGCGCCGCCAGGGCCTGTTGCAGGGTACCTGGTGCCTAAACCCGGACGAGGCCATGAGCCCCGGCCAGGCCGAGGAACTGGACCGCATCGTGGCCGATTATCCGCACCTCTGCGACGACGATTTCGTGGCCGCCAATCTGCTGCGCTGGCTCGACTGAGATGGACGACAGCCGAGAGAAACTGCGCAAGTGGGTGCTGATCATCGTCATGCACCTTTTGGCCGTGCTGGCCTGGCAGGCCTGGATCACCCTGGGCGAGGTCGAGCCCTACATCATGCCCGCGCCCCTGGACACCTTTGCCACGTTACTGGAATTCGAGGACTACCGCTGGGTTCATAACACCATGATCACCGCCGCCTCGGTCTTTGGCGGCTTTTGGCTGGCGGTTGTTGTCGGCGTTACCCTGGCGGTCTTGTTTTCCTGGTCGCGCTGGTTGAACGATGCCCTGATGCCCCTGATCGTGTCCCTGAACATGATCCCCAAGGTGGCCCTGGGGCCGATCTTCATTGTCTGGTTCTCCTATGGCCTGGGCCCGAACATTCTGATCGCCTTCTCGATCTGTTTCCTGCCTATCCTGATCACCACCACCCGCGGCCTGGGCGAGGTGGAGCCGGAACTGATTGATCTGGTGCGCACCCTGCGCGCCTCGCGCTGGCAGATCTTCACCAAAATCCAATTACCCGGCGCCCTGCCGTATATCTTTTCCGGCATGAAGGTGGCGGTGGTGCTGGCCGTCGCCGGCGCCATTGTGGGTGAGTTCATCGCCTCCGAGGAAGGCCTGGGCTATCTCATGATGCAGGTCCAGGTGACCCTGGATACGGCGGGGATGTTCATGGCCGTGCTGATGATTACCGCCGTCGGTGTCACGCTGTACGCCATAGTATTGTTGTTGGAACGCCTGCTGGTCGTTTCCGACGCCCGGATGGAATAAATGGATCAGTCCTCGTTTATTAGCCTGGAAGGCGTGCGCAAGGTCTATCGCGGCCGCAAGGAGGATTTCCTTGCCGTCTCCGACGTGACCTTCGATGTCGAGGCCGGCGAGTTGGTCGCCATGGTCGGGCCGTCCGGTTGCGGCAAGACCACAGTGTTGAAAATCCTCGCCGGTCTGCATTCCCACGAGGAAGGCAGTGTGCGGATCGGCAGCAAGACAGACAGCTTTGATCCTGCCAAGGATATCGGCATGGTTTTTCAACAGCCTTTGTTGTTGAAATGGCGCCGGGTCATGGACAACGTTCTGTTGCCGTCGGAACTTCTGGGCCAGCCCATGGCGGAGGCGCGGGAACGCGCCGGCCATCTGCTGGAAATGGTCGGTCTGACCGGTTTCGAGCAGAGCTATCCTTACGAGCTGTCCGGCGGCATGCAGCAGCGCGCCGCCATTGCCCGTGCCCTGGTGCATGATCCAAAACTGATCCTGATGGACGAACCGTTCGGTGCCCTGGACGCCCTGACGCGGGAAAAGATGAATCTGGAACTGCTGCGCATCTGGGGCGAAAGCGGCAAGACGATTGTCTTTGTCACCCATGGCATTCAGGAAGCGGTCTTCCTGGGCAGCCGCGTGGTCGTCCTGACCGCCGGCCCGGCGCGGATGGCGGACAACTTTCTGGTCGACCTGCCGCATCCGCGTGGCCTGGATCTGAAAACAACGGAAGCTTTCGGCGACTACACCCGTCGGATTTATAAATTATTGGGGATGGAATAAATATGAGTGAAAAACGCCTCGGCATCATCATGAACGGCGTCACCGGGCGCATGGGCAAGAACCAG
>CAYWYB010000380.1:0-4676 GCA_964462145.1 uncultured Rhodospirillaceae bacterium | reverse complement strand
GTTCCCGGCGATGACGGCGTCGCAGCCTTTTTCCTTGGCCAGGGCCAGCATCTGGGCATCAATGTCGCGCTGATGCTCTGCCGTACCCCGGATCGTGGAATAAGGAAACTCCGTATAGGGCACGAATTTGATGCCCTCGTAGCGTTCCGCCAACAGCTCGCGGATAATGGGAAAGGTGAAGTCGCCCTTGAAATCGCCGTTCCACATCTCGGCGATGGTCATGCCGTCCAGGCTTTCGGGGCGTGGCGCGGCGGCGCGCCCGGCAATGGTCTCGCTGCCCAGGGGGCTAATGACCTTGAATTTCTCGTCCGACATTCCTTACCTCCCAATCGGTCCAACCGATCGGGAGTTTGCCACGGCGCCGCTCTAACCCTATTGATCCGTATCAAGAGGGGGGCCGGGCAGAACGCGCAGGCGGCAGCAACCGGGCTGGCCCGGTTTCCAGGTTTCGCCAGCGAAGGTAAAGCCCGCCGCCTCGAACAGGCCGCCGTCGATGGCGCCGGCGAACTTGCACAGCTGTTCCATGTCGTGGTCGGACTTGTTCATTTCGGTCCAGCCGTCCTTCAGGGGACAGCGTTCGAAGTAGATCTGCAATTCCTCGTCGTCGCATTGCACGACCTGCGGAACGAACAGATCGCCAATACCCGGAATGCCGCCCAGGAAGGCTTCTTTCAGGCCGTTCAGATCATTGGGCGCGAATTCGGCAAAGTTGGGACCCATGTCCTGGCCCAGGCGGCGGGTGGCTTCCTGGCCGATCTCCTGCGCCTTTTCCTCGCCCAGATGCTCGCGCATGACATCGAACATGTGGGCGTAGGCGACGGCGCGCATCTTCAGGGCGGCGCGCAGGGCCGACATGGGGATCATGGTTTCATCGCTCATGACGGGTTCTCCTGTTCCTGTCGGTTGAAATCGAAGCTGAAGTCGCGGCCGCATTTGCCCGTGTGATGTAGCAGGCAGTGCCGCCCGTCTGGGCCGCCAGGCGGCTCGACGCCATAGCCGACGCCCAAGGCGTCCAGCCAGGTATAGATCCGCTCGTAAATGCCGCATTCATAATCGGCGATGGCGCCAAGCTTGGCGATACCGTCATGGGCGAAGCAGCTTTGTACATCGACCCGCGCCGTGCCGTCTTCATGCCAGTGCCATTCAAAGGCCATGAAATCACCGCCGACCAGCTCGAAGGCGCCCTCGATAAAGGCGCGCAGCTGTGCGCTGTCATTGATCTCGCCGATGCCCAGGGCCTTGCGGATACGTGCCACCTCGATCGGGCCCATGCCGCGGATGGCGGCAAGGTTCAGGCGGTTGGCGGTTTCGATGCCCTGGTCCTGCAAAGCATTGGCAAACCACATGGCATCATGGGTCATCCAGCAGCGGATCAAAAGCTGCCGCACCGCTTCGATATCCACATTACCGCCGCAGCCTGAATTACTCGACATGACGGA
This sequence comes from uncultured Rhodospirillaceae bacterium, assembly GCA_964462145.1. GTDB lineage: Bacteria > Pseudomonadota > Alphaproteobacteria. Next base: position 3,237 of record CAYWYB010000380.1, on the reverse strand, counting down.
CCTCCTTGCGCGGTTTTTTCAAAACCGTAGCGTGCTTCCGCCGCCAGGGGAACCGCATTCCTCTATTGGCATTGCTTAGGTTACAATAGTCGCCATTCAAGACTTGATTGAAACCCTGCGCTGGAGATCGAAACATGGCCAACGCGGCCGCTGTTGAAGCAGCCATCTCGGGCTATTGGTCGGATGTTGATTACGAAGACCGCATGGTCGCGATCACATGCTTCGCATTTGAAAATGACGAAGTGGTCGAGGGGGGCTGGGTGGCCGGCCAATTGCGGGATTTCAATGGCGTTCTTGTCGATGGGGCCTGGTCCCATGATCTGGCTGTTTTTCCGCGCATGGTGGACGCCATCGACTTTGCCGCGCGGCTGCGGGAGCATCTGAATGGCGGCTGCCGTATCGGGATAAATCTGGCGGAGTTCGAAACCACGCCCGAGGGTTTGCCAGGCGCCGGGTCCAACTTCGCCAAACGGTTAATGGAGCAGAGCGAACCCGGCGGCATGACGATTTCCGCCGTGGCGGGGCAGCGCATAACATCACGCCTGCTGGGTGGTGAAGATGGCGGCGCCATTGCGGGCGGCTGGCGCGGTTGGCTATACGCCGGCCTGCAATGGGGCGGCCTGCTGGGTTACTTCGCAGCCTGGAGCTACGCCATCTATTGGATGATCTCTTATCATACCATCCACGGCACCTATCCCTGTATGCCGGACTGGCTGTGTGGTTAGCGCAGTGCTTCAGGATGGCGTGAAGATATTCAAGCCGTCGGCGTGGGCTACCGTACCCCGGGCGCCCATGTAGTCGTTGGCGACCAGATCCGCCAGCAGGGCGGGATCTTCCGCCGTGTTGGCGATGCAGCGGCTGCCGTCTTCCAGAACCGCCATGATAATGGCATAGGAGGGGCCCGCGCGGTCATGCATGACGGTATAGGTTTCGATCTCGGCGCCGCCATTGGCGACTTCGACCGAGGTCCGGCCCTTGTCCGCGTTCAGGGCGGCCTGATACGTGGCGGGGTCCTTCGGTGCGAAGGGCTTGTCCGGGGCATCGGTGCTGTAGATACCCACGGCTTCCTTGGTGACGTAGTTGCCGCAGGATGTAACCAGACCCTTCATGCCCGGTTCGGCGCGGACCCGGTTCATCATCTCGGCAATGGAGTGGGTGACGTAGTTATTGCCCGGTCCGCCGAAGTACGGCAGGCCGCCGGTGATGGTCAGGCCGCGCGGATCGTCCAGGGCCAGGCCCAGTTCCTGACAGGCCAGCTGCACCGCCGATGGGAAGCAGCTGTAAATATCGAAGGCGCCGATATCGTCCAGGCCGCAGTCCGCCATCGCCAGGGCTTCCTGGCCGGCGACCCGCATGGCGGGCGAGGTGTAATAGTTCTTGCGGTCCGAAATGAACCAGTGATCGTAGGTGTCCGAACAGCCGTGCAGATAGACCCATTTATCGCGTGCGATGCCCAGGGCCTTGGCCTTGGCCACAGTGGTTAGGATCAGGGCGGCTGATTGATCAATGAAGGCATTGGCGTTCATCAGCTTGGTATAGGGAAAGCCGATATAGGGATTGTCGGGGCCCACGGTGGCGATCTGTTCGGCGGAAAAACCGTCGCGGCGGTCGGCCAAAGGATTGGCCGCGGCAACGGCGGCGAAACGGGCGAACAGCTCACCCAGCTTGGCGCCATGTTCCCCGACCGTGCGGCCCTTGTGATGGCGCAGGGCGTTCTCGAACAGAGGGTAGGCAAAAATTGCGCCGGCCATGCGGTGGCGGTCTTCCACATCGTTCCAGCCGCGTGTTTCCACGCCCCACATTTCAGGCTCTCCGCCCGGATCTTCGTTCCAGTCCAGCTCCAGGCCGGCGCGCTGGGCCGCTTTTTGCGTTGAGAGCGCCTCGCCACCGGCGATCAGGGCGGCGCCCAACTCACCCCGGGTGATCATCTCGAACATCCGGTTGATGGACCATTGCACCATGTTGCCGCCCGGAAAGGTGTAGATCTGGCGCTTGGCATCATGGGCGCCAAGACGCGCGGCCAGGGTCCTTGGCGGATTGCTCGATTGGCCAAAGGGCGAGGTAAAGCGCCACGAGGTATCGGAGAAGGAGCGGACGACCAGAACCGTATCCAGCGCCTCCAGCATGGCATTGCCGGCGCCGGTGTCTTCGGCGGCCTGACGCGCCGCCGCCGCCGTCAGATCCATCGGTGAAAGGGCTTTTGCGGGGTCATCTTCACGCTGGGTGATCTGGCTGCTGCCAACCAGGATGGGAATTCTACTCTCGTCCATAACGCGTCCTCTAATCTTACTAATTCAGCGGATATGGGCGTCCGCGATGGCCTTGATGCCGTCGACGCCGCTGCCGTCAAGAATGGTAACGACGCGGCTAATCCCGAGGTCTTCCAGTATCTTGAGCGAGTCCGCGCCGCCCTTGGGCCCCCACATGGTGGTCAGCTCGATCTCGTCATAATTCCGCCCTTCGGCCTCGCAGGCGGCGCGCAAATCCGCCAGCATGGCGGGCAGTTCGTCTGGCTTGGCGCCGGGAATGAACCAGCCGTCGCCATGCCTGGCGATGCGCTGGTAGATCTTGCCGGCCCGCCCGCCCATGATGATGGGCACGCCCGGTTTCTGCACCGGCAGGGGATAGCTCTTGAAGCCGTGCCAGGAGAGAAAATCACTTTCATGCTCGACCACTTCGCCGGACCAGACTTTTTTCATGGCCACCATGTAGTCGTCAAAGCGGGCGCCGCGGCGTTCGTAAGGCACGCCCATGGCGGTGAATTCCTCCCGCAGCCAGCCGATCCCGGCGCCCAGCATGAAGCGCCCGCCCGAGATGAAATCCAGGCTGGCGGCTTGTTTCGCCAGCAGCAGGGCGTTGGTCTGGGCCACGATGTTGACGCCGGTGGCCAGGCGAATGGTTTTGGTATGGGCTGCGATGGCGGTCAGTGCGATCAAGGGATCAACAAAAGGTGTTTCCGGTGCCGCGCCCATCTTGCCGCTATTGTTGTAGGGATATTTGGATTGGTAATCCACCGGCACGATGACGTGTTCAAAGGTCCAGACGCTTTCAAAGCCAGCGTCTTCCGCCGCCTGGGCCGTCGTGATCATCTGCTCCGGCGCCGCGATGCCGATATTGATGGGAACCAGTCCGAATTTCATGATTATTCCGATCTATCAACGAGTTTGCGCCAAACTCATACCAAGTTGCGGTGATAGAGACCCATATAGATCGTTTCAGGAGCCTCTCGGGTAGGAG
>CAYWYB010000379.1:0-4710 GCA_964462145.1 uncultured Rhodospirillaceae bacterium | reverse complement strand
TACCGCGCGTCCTGTTCAAACCAGGTGGCCGCCATGAATAATGCGGGCTAGTTGCGCCGGCAAAGAAACTCGATTGGCCGGGTACGCCCTTCCATTTGATTGCGGGCGGCGTTGCGTGCCTTCTCCTTGGCGTTATTGCCCATGAGGATAAAATTGCCCAATTTGGGTGGGCCATCCCGGCTTACCGCTTCCTTTTGCGCCTCGAAAAACTGACGCACGGCTTCGCTATTATCCTGTACGGAAACGATTTCAAAGCCGGCCTGGCGCAAAGCATCAACGGTCTGTTGCTCGGTCAATAGATACGAATGCACGCCATCGGAAGACCAGGGCGAGGGATAGATGACTTCGCCGCCATCGCCCAATGCCAATTCCGACAAGGCAAAGGCGGCCCCTGGGCGCAGCACGCGATAGGCCTCGCCAAACAGCGCGCCCTTGTCGGCGATATTCATGGAAACATTCTGGGAATAGGCGGCGTCGAAGCGGCCGTCATCGAATGGCAGATCCGTTGCGCTGGCCTGCTCGATACTGATTTTGTCCGCCAGGCCCACGGCCGCGTTCAAACGCCGCGCCACGTCGCAAAACTCCGCCGTAAGATCGATGCCGACCATACGGCAGCCAAAGCTGCGCGCGAAATAACGGGCGGGTCCGCCGATGCCACAGCCAATATCGAGAATTTCATCTTCCGGCGCCGGTGAAATGCTGGCCGCCAAATCCGCCGTGGCGGCCAAGCCACGGCCATGGAAATGTTCCAGGGGGTCAAGATCCTCCGGTTTCAGATTGGCCGGATCCAAACCCGCCGCCTGTAATGCGGCCGTGATGGCCTGATACATATCGCCTGGGCTGTAATGGCTCTCTACTTCGTTGTCAGTCATCAAGATTCCCCTCCACGTTGCCTCATGATACCGCTATTCTGCGTCTAAACCAGCACAGGAGTATCGAGATGCAAGTTAAGGACAAGACAATCGTCATCACCGGCGGCGCCAGCGGCATTGGCCGGGAATTGGCCCGGCGCTTTACAGCCGAGGGCGCGGCCAACGTTGTCGTTTCCGACCTGAACAAGGATGGAGTCGAGGCCGTTGCCGAAGAGGTCGGCGGCCTGGCCATAGTCGCCAACGTCGGCGTCGAAGACGATGTGAAAAATCTGGTGACAACCGCGGAAAGCCAGGTGGGGCCCATTGACCTGTTCTGTGCCAACGCCGGGATCTCGGTGCAAGGCGGTCTGGAAACCAGCAACGAGGAATGGCAGAGGATCTGGGACGTCAACTTGATGTCCCATGTCTACGCCGCCAGGGCCGTTGTCCCAGGCATGATCGAACGGGGCGGCGGCTATATTCTGAATACAGTCTCCGCCGCCGGCCTATTGAGCCAGGTCAATTCCCCAACCTATTCCACGACTAAACATGCCGCCGTTGGATTCGCCGAATGGCTTTCGATTAACTATGGCAATCAGGGCATCAAGGTTTCCATACTCTGTCCACAAGCCGTCCGCACGGCCATGACGGCAGGCATGGAAAACGGCGGCGTCGCGGGCGTTGACGGCATGATGGAGCCGGAGGAACTGGCAGATGCAGTCATCCACACCCTGGCCGAGGAAAACTTTCTCTGCCTGCCTCACCCGCAGGTGCTGGAATACATGCGGCGCAAGACGGGCGACTACGACCGCTGGCTGAAAGGCATGCGGCGCCTAAATGAACTCTATGGCTGAGACAGCTAAAAACTAAATATCCTGGACGCTCTCCAAGGCCGCCGGTTGCTCGCCGCGCTCGACTGATTGCACGGCGGCGATCAGGCCGGCGTTGGCGGGCGCCTCCATGCCCAGTTCCGTGGCCCGCTGCACCACCAGGCCGTTGAGAAATTCGATCTCCGTGCGCCGGCCCTTGATCATATCCTGGCCCATGGACGGGCGGGCGGTATCGCTCATATTCTCCGCCCCGGCCAGCATCCTGCCCTCTAACTCGTCGAGCACCGGGGTATCATTCGCGCCAGTGGTCAATTCCTGCGCCGCCGCGACCCATATCTCAGGTTCCACGCCGCTGATTTTTTCCAAAGCCAGGCCCTGTAGCTGTCCCGCCCGTACCGCCTCGCCGGCCAGGCGGATCGACAGGCGCCGGGTGGTTTCATTCTGCGTGAACTGCTTGTTGGACATGCCCGAGGCCGCCGAGAGGCCATTGCCCATGGAATTCTGCACCAGCTTGGACCAGCGTTCGCCCCACAGGTTGGTGGTAATCTTGACGCTGTCGATATCGGCCAGCATATCGTGGATGTACTGCACCCGCGCGGTTGGCCGGCCATGGGGCTCGCCCACGCGAAAGACCGTATAGCCGGCCCCGCCCTTGGAGACGGAGCGGCGAATAAAGCCCGGCTCCACCAGTTCCACCACGATTTTCGAGGCGATGCAGCCGATAACCTTGCTCCAGCCGACAACGGCGGCAATGGCATCCTCGTTGATGCCGTTTTGCAGGGAGACCACGAAACCATCGGGGGCGAGGTAGTTTTTCGCCAGCGCCGCCGCCCAGGGCGTGTCATAGGATTTGACGCAGACAAAGGCGATATCCGCCGGCTTTTCCTTGGCCAGGCTTTGCAGATCGGTGAAATGCATGGCGCGGATCGGCGTGGAGAACCGCTCCGGCTCGGTCATGCCTTCGATGCGCAGGCCATGGGCCTGCATATGCTCCACATGGGCCGGCCAGGGATCGGCCATGATGACGTCATGGCCGGCGCGGGCGAAATGCGCCCCCACATAGCCGCCGACCGCGCCGGCGCCAATAATCAGAATCCGTGCGTTTTGCAGATCGTTCATGGTCTCTAAGTCTTCCTCGAAAAAAGATTAAACAGGCGTATCGCCCTCGATGGTCAGCCGCCGCATGCGCCGGCGCTGGCCGGGATAGTCATCAACGGCGAAATGCAGAGTACAGCGGTTGTCCCACAAGGCAAGCGAGCCAACCCCCCAGGAGAACCGGCAGGTAAATTCCGGGCGCACGCAATGGTCCACCAGAAAATTGATCAAGGGCAGGCTTTCCTCTTCCGTCATGTCCTTGAAACGGACCGTATGCCCCTTGCCCAAGAACAGCGCCTTGCGCCCGGTTTCGGGATGGGTGCGCACGATGGGATGCTCGGCCTCCATCTCCACCTGATCCATATTCTTCGGCGCCATCGCCGTTGCCGTCTTGAACGATTTGGCGCGCCCGCCGCTGCGTTTCAGGGCCGCGGAGTAGATGCCGACCAGGCCGTCCAGCATATCCTTCATGCCGTCGGAGAGGGCATCATAGGCCAGGGCGGTATTGGCGAACATGGTATCGCCGCCCGCATCGGGCATTTCCAGGGAATACAGCATGGTGCCCAGGGGCGGTTTGGTGGTGAACGACATATCCGAATGCCAGCCGCCGCCGAAATTCCGCACGTCGGTCTCTGTTTTCAGGATTTCAAAGGCCTCGGGCGCCTCGGGCAGACCTTCCATGAAAGGATAAATACTCATTGGCCCAAAACGCCGGCCAAAGGCGATTTGCTGGTGCGGATCAAGATCCTGGCCATGGAAAAAGATGGCCTTGTATTCCAGGAACGCCTGATGAATTTCATCAAAGGTTTGATTGCTTAGATCCGCCGTCAGATCCACGCCATGAATAACCGCGCCCATGGCGCCGGCTAACGGCTCCACATCCAGTGATTGATAGCCCATTAAAACGTCTCCCCTAATTTAGGGGATACATCTTGCCCGCTCTCAGCCGCCGGCTCAAGCCCAGGACATGTTCATGAGTATCAAATGCAGGAACGGAACAGGTCCCTGGCGACCCTTTGCAGCATGGCGCAAAGCGGGCCATTCCTGACGGTAACGCCGGCCAGGGCCTTTTCCTGCCGGCCGTCTTCCCAGATCGTCGGCTCGCCTGGCGCCTCGTCCACGGCGGCGATCACGGTACCCTGGGAACGCTTGGTCAGGGTCACCGTCCCGGCCTCGTTCGAGACATCGACGATGCCGTGCATCAACAAGACACCGAAACCGCCGTCAACTTCGCCGGCCCAGAAATCCGTACCGCGGATGCCGATGGTCGCCACCGGCATCTGAATTTTCAAGCCCGGGCGGCCCATCTTGCCGGAGGTAAAGCGCATCGCGCCCTTCAACAAAGTGATGACGCCACCCTCGTTGCCATAGACATACTCGTCCAACACCACTTCGGCATCAGCCCCTATGCTCAAGATGCTGCCGTCGGTAAATCGCAACACGGCCCTGGCATTGACACCGGTCGTGACTTCCTCGTTCTGAAATACCGGCAGGTCGCGCTGCAGGTCCCGGCGCCGATCGCCCAAGGCGCCTTCGACACTGGCCTGGGTCCTGGCAACGCCGCCAATTTCCCTGTTCGCCGGGACGACCGGCCTAGCCGGCGCCAGGATATTAATTTCTCCAGTCCGTGACGCGGTTTGGCTGAAAACGCTGTTTCCCGCCTCCGTGTTTGCCGGAAATCCAACGAGCATCGCCAGGCTCGCAAACAGTACGAGCACAAATGCCATCAAATATTTTTTCATAGCGGTTCCTGATCCGTGTTGCCCTCGATCCGCCGCCAGCCATCATTCACTACGCCTGACGACGGGTCCGTATCACTGAATAAGTACCGCGTTGGCCAATCCGGCATTGGCAACGAACGGTCCACTCCAGGAAAGATTTCGCTACCTTGAGGTCGGCCTATAAATTGAAGATTTTCGGAACAGAATTAGTTA
>CAYWYB010000378.1:0-4712 GCA_964462145.1 uncultured Rhodospirillaceae bacterium | reverse complement strand
CGCCGACCTGCTGGAAATAGGTGAACTGGCTGACCTCCATGCCGTCGCACCAGACCTCCCAGCCAAGGCCCCAGGCGCCCAGGGTGGGGCTTTCCCAGTCATCCTCGACAAAGCGGATATCGTGGTTCGAGGCATCCAGGCCGATCGCCGCCAGGCTGCCCAGATAAAGCTCCTGCAAATTAGGTGGCGACGGCTTCATGATCACCTGGAACTGGTAATAGTGTTGTAGCCGATTCGGGTTCTCGCCAAAGCGGCCGTCCGTGGGTCGGCGCGAGGGCTGCACATAGGCCGCATTCCAGCTTTTCGAACCGAGCGAGCGCAAGGTGGTGGCCCAATGGAAGGTGCCGGCGCCCACCTCCATATCATAGGGCTGCAGAATGACGCAGCCCTGTTCCGACCAATAATGCTGCAAGGCCAGGATCAGACCTTGAAAGGTCTTGGTGTTGAAATGCGGTGTGCCCGTCATGGCAATGACTTACCCGTGAAACAGAAAAAATGGATCAAAGTTTGGCCGCAACCTAATGGCCGCTTCCGCCAATGGCAATGCTTCTTCGGTCAATTCGCCAGGGGGCAATCGGCGCGCTCGCAACCACGGCTATCCGGGGCCACGAAATTGCCGCAGACCGCGCATTGGCTCAGGTCCATGGCCTGGTTCTTTTGCTCCACCTCTTCATTGTCATCGCTCTTGCCGACCCGGCCCCGAAAGGATTTCGACAGCAGGGCCACCACCGCGATCACGGCGAGCAGCAGCAGGATTTTTGGCAGGCTAAGCATGGTGGCGCAGCTTACGGCACGAAGTGCCGCCCCTCAACATTTAACGGTCATCCTGGATGATCATTTCCGCCGCTTTTTCCGCGATCATAACCACCGGCGAATTGGTATTACCCGAGGTGATCGTCGGCATGATCGAGGCATCGACAACGCGCAGGCCGGCGACGCCGTGGACCCGCAGGCGGTCATCGACGACGGCTAGATTGTCATCGCCCATGCGGCAGGTGCTGACGGGATGGAAGATCGTCGTGGCCAGATCGCCCGCCGCCTTGGCCAGATCCTCGTCGCTGTCGCCGACCTCTGGACCAGGACGGAATTCTTCCGGACTGTAGGGCGCCAGGGCATCCGCGCCGCAGATGCGCCGGGTCAAACGTATGGCATCGGCGGCAACCGTGCGGTCGGCCTCCGCCGAGAGGTAATTGGGCCGGATGGAGGGCTGTTGCATGGGGTCGGGGGAGGCTATGTGGATGCTGCCCCGGCTTTCCGGTCGCAGATTGCAGACCGAGGCCGTGAAGGCCTCGAACGGATGCAGATCCTCGCCCAGCTTATCCGTGCTCAACGGCTGGATGTGATACTGAATATTGGCGGTTTCCTTGCCGGGATCGCTCTTTGCGAAGGCGCCAAGCTGGCTCGGCGACATAGTCAGGGGCCCGGTCTTGAACAGAGCGTATTCGATACCCATGGCGGCCTTGCCAAGCAGGCTGTTGGCGCGAAGATTGAGCGTTCTGGTATTGGCGACCTTGTAGACCAGGCGGACCTGCAAATGGTCCTGCAGATTTTCGCCGACGCCGGGCAATTCGTGCGCAACCTCGATACCATGCTGTTGCAACAAGGCGCCCTGTCCAACGCCGGACAATTCCAGCAACTGCGGCGAAGTCACCGAACCGCCAGAGAGGATCACCGCGGCCCGTGCCTTGGCTGATGTCGGACTGCCTTCATGGCGGAACTCCAGGCCCGTGGCGCGGCCGTCTTCGATAATGATCCGGCTGGCCTGGGCATGGGTCATGACCTTCAGATTGGGCCGCTGCATGGCCGGCTTCAGGAAAGCGGTGGCGGCGCTCCAGCGTTTTCCCCGGCGTTGATTGACCAGGAAATAGCCGCAGCCTTCGTTATCGCCGCGATTGAAATCATTGGTGTTGGGAATACCGACCTCCGCCGCCGCCGCGCGGAAGGCGCCCAGGATCTCCCACGACAGGCGCTGTTCCTCGACACGCCATTCGCCGCCCGCGCCATGCATATCATCGGCGCCGGCATAGTGATCCTCGGACTTGCGGAAATAGGGCAGTACATCGTCCCACGACCAGCCCACGTTGCCCATCTGGCGCCACTGGTCATAGTCCCTGGCCTGGCCGCGCATATAGATCATGCCATTGATGGAGGAGCAGCCGCCCAGCACCTTGCCGCGGGCATAATCGATGGCGCGCCCGTTCAGGCCGGCCTCGACCTCCGTCTTGAAGCACCAATCCGTGCGCGGATTGCCCAGGGTATAGAGATAACCGACGGGAATATGGATCCAGTGGTAATTATCCTTGCCCCCGGCTTCCAACAGCAGGACAGAGGTCTTTGGATCAGCCGATAGACGATTGGCCAGCACGCAGCCGGCAGTGCCGGCGCCGACGATGATGTAATCAAAACTGTCGATGGTCATGTTCCACCCTTATGGTTTGTCGGACATTTTTAGAGCACTTTTGCGCTATTGTCCCTCCCGGTTCGCGGGGTCATTCAAATCACGGCCTTCGCTTGGTTGGGCATCGCTGCCGGAGCCCAGACTACGCCAAAGCTTATCAAGCAAATTTTCGCTGGGCCGGGCTGCCGGCTGCTTGCCGCTGGCGCGGCCCAGGGCCTTGGCCGGCAGGCCCTTGTGGGCGGCCTTCATGAAGTCGCGCCACAGCCGCGCCGGTGCGCCGCCGCCCGTCACCCGGTTCATGGCCGCGCCATTGTCATTGCCCATCCAGACACCCGCCACCAGTTGATGGGTATAGCCTAGGAACCAGGCATCCCTGTAATCCTGGCTGGTCCCGGTCTTGCCGGCGGCGGGGCGGCCAATCCTGGCGTTGCGCCCGGTGCCCCGTTGAATGGTGATTTCCAACATGCGGTTCATTTCCGCCACATGCCAGGGCCGGGCCACCTCGCCGCGGCCCGAGCCTTGGCGGCGATAGAGAACATTGCCCCTACCGTCGCGCACTTCCAGAATGCCATGGGGCAAGACACCGTAGCCTTGGTTGGCGAAGGCTGCGTAAGCGGCGGTTAACCGCAGCAGGCTGGTCTCCACCGCGCCAAGGGCCATGGAAGGATGGCGGGAATTCGACGCGCTCAGGCCCAGACGCCGCGCGGTGGCGGCGACTTCATCCCGGCCCACTTTTTCCTGCACCTGCACCGCGACGGAGTTGGAGGAAAAGGCCAGCGCATCCGTATAGCTGATCCTGCCGCGATATTTGCCGGCATAGTTTTTTGGCGACCAGCCATCGATGGTAATCGGCTTGTCCATGAACGTGGCATCAGGGCGGATGCCCGCTTCCAGACCGGTCAGGAAGACCACCGGCTTAAAGGCGGAGCCCGGCTGCCGGCGTGCTTGCGTGGCACGGTTATACTGGCTCTTGCCATAGTTTTTGCCACCGGCCATGGCGCGGACCGCGCCTCTGGGCGTCATGGCCAGCAGGGCGCCCTGGCCGATTTTCCGCTTGCGCGCGGTAGGGCCGGTTATCCGCGTCATCGCGGTTTCGGCCGCCGCCTGCATATCCCTATCCAAGGTAGTCCGGATCACCAAATTGCGTTCCGTCGGGCCCAGATAGTCGGTCAGACGGTCCATCACCCAGTCGGCGAAGTAGCGTGCCTGCTGAGTGCCCGCCGCACTACGTCCCCGGCGTAGACCGGCTGGTTTAAGCTTGGCGGCCTTGGCTGCCCCCGCGGCGATGTAGCCGGCGGCGACCATGTTGTTCAGCACCACCGCTGCCCGGTTGCGCGCGGCTTTGAGGTTGCGGGTCGGGGCCAGACGCGACGGCGCCTTCAGCAGACCGGCCAGCATGGCGGCCTCAGCCAAATTGACACTTGTGGCCGGTTTGTTGAAATAGCGTCGGGCGGCGGCGTCCACGCCATAGGCGCCGGCGCCAAGGTAGACTCGGTTCAGATACAGGGTCAGGATCTGATCCTTGGAGAAATTGGCCTCCAGCCACAGGGCCAGCAGAAATTCCTGTACCTTGCGCTTTAAGGTCCGCTGATGGGTTAGAAAGACGTTCTTGGCCAATTGCTGGCTGATGGTGCTGCCGCCCTGCACAATGCGTCCGGCAAACAGATTGGTCACCATGGCCCGGCTCAGGCCAATGGGATCGACGCCGAAATGGCTGTAAAATCGCCGGTCTTCTGTGGCAACGACCGCGTGAGGCAAATGTTTCGGCAATTGGCTGGCCTGCACCGGTTCGCCATAGACATCGCCAAGGCGGGCGATTTCCCGGCCCTTGTAGTCCAGCAATGTCAGGGAGGGTTTGCGCTGAATGGCCGATAGCTTGTCCACGGACGGCAGGTCATAGGCATACCAGACGATCATGCCCATGGCGGCGATCACGCCCCATACGGCGAACACGATCAGCCAATAGAACAGGCGGGCGAACCAGCCGCGCCGGGGCGGCTCCGGCGCTGCCCGCCCGTCCCCGGTAGCCTTGTTCACCGCCTAGATATCCAGGTTGACCACGTTCAAGGCATTGGACTGGATGAAGTCACGGCGCGGCTCCACCACATCGCCCATCAGGGTTGAGAAAACCTCGTCCGCGTCGTCCAGCTCCTTGACCTGAACCTGCAACAGGGTGCGGGCATCCGGGTCCAGCGTGGTTTCCCACAACTGTTCCGGGTTCATCTCGCCCAGGCCCTTATAGCGCTGTACCGAAAGGCCCTTTTGTCCCAGTTTCAGGACCGTGGCCAGCAGATCCATGGGGCCGTCGATACGG
>CAYWYB010000377.1:0-4730 GCA_964462145.1 uncultured Rhodospirillaceae bacterium | reverse complement strand
GCCACCCTGCCGTTCATGCTGGCCCTGGCCGACAAGGGCTTTGCCCAGGCCATGCGTGACGATCCGCACCTGAAAGCGGGCCTGAACGTGCATGGCGGTAAGGTCACATACGAGGCCGTGGCGAATGATTTGAATTTGGCTTACCGGCCGGCGGATGACGTCCTGGCCGCATCGTAATGTAGGGAGTTTTAGTCATGGATATTGGTCTCGGCGTGCCATCGGGCGCTGATAGCTGGAAGATTGTTGAACGGGCCGAGGAACTGGGATTCGACTATGCTTGGTTCTACGACACCCAACAGCTGTGTGGCGATGTCTTCATGGCCATGGCGGCGGCTGCCATGCGGACCAAGAAAATCAAGCTGGCCACGGGCGTTCTGATCCCTTCCAACCGGATAGCGCCGGTGACCGCCAATGCCTTCGCGACGCTGAACGCCATGGCGCCGGGGCGGGCCCATTTCGGTGTTGGCACCGGTTTCACGGGCCGTCGCACCATGGGCTATGGTGCAATGAAGATGGACGATATGGAGGAATATATCGACGCCGTCTATGGCATGTTGTCGGGCGAAATCGTCGAGGTACCGTTCGAAGGCAAACATCCCAAGGCGAACTTTCTCAATCCGGAATTCGGCCTGATCGATATTGACTCGCCGCTTCCTCTCCACCTTTCCGCCTTTGGCCCGCGCAGCCGGGCATTGACGGCGAAATTGAAAGCAGCCTGGATCGATATCGTCTTTACCGAACGCACCGGCCTGCGCGATCTACAACGGATGCAGGCCAGTTGGGCCGAGGCGGGCAACGCGCCAGAGGATCTTTATGCCACCATGCTGACCCTGGGCTGCGTCCTGAAACCGGGCGAGGCCTATGACAGCGACCGCGCCATCGCCCATGCCGGTCCCGGTGCCGCGATCTTCATGCATGCGGTGGTCGAGGCCGAAGCCAAGGGCGGCGAGCGGGTGAACCTGCCTGATTGGCAGCGCGACTTGGTGGATCAGTATCACCAGCTTTATCAATCCTACCAGCCGGCCGATGCCAAATATCTGACCCTGCATAGGGGCCACATGATGTTTGTGCGCGATGACGAACGGCATTTGGTCACCGCTGATCTGATCCGCGAAAAAACCTTCACCGGCAGCCCGGATGAATTGATAGAACGGCTGACCAATCTGAAGAAGGCCGGCTATAGCCAGATCGCCGCGCAATACAATCCGGGCCAGGAGGATATGCTGGACGACTGGGCCCCAATCCTGAAAGCGGTGCAGGCGGCATGACCGAAGCTATGACAGGCGCCGACTGGGTCGCGCCTGACTGTGCGGGGATGAATTTCTTCGCCGTCGACAAGGGTCTGCAAGCGGGCATCGCGGCCTACTTGCCGGCTGATCTGCGGGCCGTGGTTGAACCGCAAATGGATCGCCTTGGCGCCCTGTCTGGCGGCCGCCTGGATGAGCTGTCCCGTATCGCGGACCGTCACCGCCCGGTCCTTCATCCTCGCGATGCCGCCGGACGTGATCTGGAAACCATCGAGCATCACCCCGCGTTTCGCGAGATGGAGCAGTTGGCCTATGGCGAATTCTCCATTCACCGCATGTGCCATGTGGAGGGCGTCTTTGGCTGGCCAGAGATCATGCCGCCCCTGGTGCGCTATATTTTTCAATACCTGTTCGTGCAGGGTGAATTCGGTCTGATGTGTCCGGTTTCCATGTCCGATACGGGCCTGACCCTGATGCGCAATCAAGCCAGCGACGAGTTGAAGGAACGCTATCTGCCACGCATGCTGTCCAATGACATGAACGAGCTGTGGCGCTGCGCGCAATTTTTGACCGAACAGGGCGCGGGTTCGGACGTGGGCAATATCGAGGTTATGGCCAGGCAGGACGGGGATCATTGGCTTATTGATGGCGATAAATGGTTCTGCTCCAATGCTGACGCGGAGGTGATATTGCTGCTGGCCCGGACCGAGGGGGCGGTCGCGGGTAGCCGTGGTCTCAGCATGTTCCTGGTGCCGCGCGATCTGCCCGATGGCAGCCGCAACAATTATCGTATCGTCCGCCTCAAGGACAAACTGGGTACCTGGTCCATGGCCTCGGGCGAGGTCACACTCGATGGCGCGGTCGGATATTTGATCGGTGAGTTGAATACCGGCATCAAGCAGATCATGAAAACGGTCAGCCTCTCGCGGCTTTCCCATGGTGTGCGGGCGGCGGCGATGATGCGCCGTTGTCTCAATGAATCCCTGCAAGTGGCACGCAATCGGCGCCAGTTCGGCCAGAACATCGTGGAGTTTCCATTGATGCGTCGGCAGCTGATGAAACAGATGCTGCCCACGGAACAGGCGCTGAGCATGTTTCTTTTCACCGGCCATATCATGGCGCAAGCCAACCAGTGCGATGCCACGTCGGAAAGCCTGGTTCGTATTCTGACGCCGCTGCTTAAATTCCGCGCTTGCCGCGACAACGTACCCGTCGCCACCGGCGCCATGGAAGTGCGCGGCGGCAACGGCTATGTGGAGGATTGGGTCAATGCCCGCCTGATCCGCGATGCCCAGGTGGGACTGTTGTGGGAGGGAACCTCGAACATCAATGCTCTCGACGTGATCACCCGCGCTATCGCCAAGGTCCGCGCCCACGACACGCTTGCCGGTACATTGCAGGACAAAATCGACGATGCGCCGGACATTCCCGGCCAATTCCAGGGCCTGTTATCGGCGCAGGTAGAGCGCGCCTTTGCCTTCGCCGACGAAGTCGCCGGCGACCCGGCCCAGGAGGACAAGGCGCGGCTGGCGACCAATGCGCTGTATCATGCGGCCTCCGCTGTTCTGCTGGCTTGGGAAGGCGCGACGGTAGGTGGGGCGGGGGGCGATGCCCGGCGGTTGTTGCTTTCGCGCATGGTGGTCGATAACCGGCTGTTGCCGCAGGACCCCTTGGCGGCGGGTGAAAACCGCTTCGCCAAGGCGGCGGCGACGCTGTTGTTGCAGGATGAGCCAGCATCCTTGCCACAAGTTCGCGACACCCTCGCCCTGTGAGTGACCGCCGCGACATCGTGATCGAGGCCAATGGCGAAAAACTTGCCGCCTGGCTGTATCAGCCGGAGAAGGGCGATCCCCATCCCCTGATCGTCATGAGCCATGGTTTCTCCGCCATCATGGCCATGGGGCTGGATGACTATGCCGCCAGCTTCGCCAAAGCCGGTTTCGCGGTGCTGGTCTATGACCACCGCAACTACGGCGCCTCGTCCGGCTGGCCACGCCACGAGACGGACCCCTGGCAGCAGGTGGAGGATATGCGGGCGGTCATCTCGTATGGCCGCAACCTGCCCTTTGTCGATCCGGAACGGATCGGACTGTGGGGCACTTCATATTCCGGCGGCCATGCCCTGACCGTTACGGCGCTGGACGACCGTATTAAGTGCACGGTCGCGCAGGTGCCGCTTGTCTCTGGCCGGCGCACGTTCGAGGCCTGGGTACCGGAAAAAAGCCGGGCCCGTTTTCTTGAGCGTCTGGCGGCCGACCGCGATGGCCGGGCACGGGGCGAGCCGGCGGCGGTGACTGTGGCCGCCATTCCCGGCTCGGAAACCGCGGAATGGGCCGAGGCCGTGGATAAGGACGGCAGCTATGGCAACGAGATTACCGTGCGCAGTCTGGATTTGCTGCGCGGTTACGAGCCGATCTCGTTCATGGACCGCATCGCGCCCACGCCGTTGCTGATGATCGTCGCCGATCAGGATACCCAGACCCCGGTGGATTGGCAGCGCGAGGCCTTCGAAATGGCCGGTGAGCCTAAAAAGCTGGTCACTCTGCCGGGCCGTCACTACGACCCCTACACCAAGTTGCTGCAGCCCTCTCGGCAGGCCGCCCTGGATTGGTTCGACGAACACCTGCGCTAGGCTTTTCCCGCCTTTCGGCGCCTGGCTGCTTGCCCTCGTGTGGGGGAAGCGCCATGATATGACAAATAATATAAAAACGTAGGAGGAAACTGTGGAAGATATCGCCATTACGGGACGGGGCGTGATTTCCTCGCTTGGCCACAACGTCGAGGATTTCTGCACCAATCTCTCCGACGCCCATGTTGCCGTCGGGCCGACGCCTTGGAACAACGAAGCCACCTTGGAAAACGTCTGGATGTCCATGGTCGAGAACTTCAAGGCCGAGGACTGGATGGAGCCTCGGGTCGTTGACGGCACCGACACCTTCGCCCAGTACGCCATCGCCGCCGCCGTGCAGGCAGTGGAAGCCAGCGGCATCGGCGAATTTGATGCTGATCGTACCGCCGTGGTCATGGGCACTTCGTGTGGCGGTACGGAAACCATCACGCAAAGCCAGGAGGGTCTGGACAAAGACGGGCCATCCGGTGTCGACCGCAAGCTGCAGATCAAGGCCTGGCCGAATATGGCGGCGGGGCAAATCGCCTTGCGTTGGCAATTGCACGGACCGTTGTTGACCATCACCACCGCCTGCGCCTCCTCTATCGATGCCATCGGCACGGCGGCGCGGCTGATTGAGCGCGGCGATTGTGATGTCGCCATCGCGGGCGGCTGCGAGTCAGGCCGTACGCGCCTGACCAAGATTGCCGGCGGCCTGTTGGGCATGATGGCGCCGCAGCCTGACCGCTATAAAGCCTGCCGACCTTTCAATACGGAACGGTTCGGCGTCATGGGCGGCGAGGGCGCCGGCGTGGTGATTCTGGAACGGGCCGATCTGGCCAAGGCGCGGGGCGCCAAAATCCACGGTTACCTGA
>CAYWYB010000376.1:0-4780 GCA_964462145.1 uncultured Rhodospirillaceae bacterium | reverse complement strand
TCCAGCGCAGCCGTCGGCCGCTTGCCCGTCTCCTGAATGGGATGCACGGGAAATTCGATAGGCACGCCGCCGGCACTAATGATGCCGTCGCGCACCCGCTTGGCCAATTCGATATGGTGGCGGTTGCAGGGCGAGAGATCACTGCCGGTCTGCGCGATGCCTATGATGGGGCGGCCCGAACGCAGCTCCTCCGGCGTCAGGCCGAAGTTAAGATAACGCTCCAGATACAGCGCCGACATTTCCTGATTATTCGGATCATTGAACCAGCGCTGGCTGCGCAACTTCACTTTGATCTCACCGTCCGACATGGCCCAACTCCCTGATATTTTGGCTAACCGCTATTGCAGCCACCGCTTATAGCAGATTGCCGGCCAGGGTGTGAGTATTCCGGGGTATGAGTATTACAAACCCAAATATTGCTGCCGGATTTCTTCGTTGTCCTGCAACTCATCAATACTGCCGGCAAAACGAACCTGGCCCTTTTCCAGAATATAGGCCCGGTCGCTAAGGCCGGTGGCAAACTTGGCGTTCTGCTCGCACAACAGAATGGTCATGCCTTCTTCTTTCAGGCGGGCGATTTGCTGCCCCAGATCACGCACCACCAAGGGCGCCAAACCTTCGGAAGGTTCGTCAAGCAAAAGCAGATCCGGGTTGCCCATCAAGGTACGGCCCACGGTCAGCATTTGCTGCTCACCGTCGCTCAGGTGGCCGCCTTTGCGGTTGCTCAGACCCTCAAGCACCGGAAAAATTTCATGTACACGCTCCACCGTCCATTCCTTGCCATTCGGCGTCGCTGGCGCCTTGCGCCCGGTCTCCAGGTTCTCGCGCACGGTAAGGTCGGGAAAAATGCGGCGTTCCTCGGGCACGAAGCCAAGCCCCATCTTGGCCACGCGGAATGCCGCCCTGCCCGTGATATCGGCACCTTTGTAAAGCACCGCGCCTTGCCGTGGCGCCGTCAGGCCCATGATCGAGCGCAAGGTCGTGGTCTTGCCCACGCCGTTGCGGCCCAGCAGGGCGACACACTCGCCTTCGTCCACGTTGAGGGAAATGCCGAACAGGATCTGGCTCAAGCCATAGGATGTGTAGATGTCGTTGACTTCCAGGATCATGCCGCTTCTCCCAGATAAATGCGCTGGACGTCCGGGTTGTCCTTGACCTCGTTCGGCGCGCCCTCGGCCAACACGGCGCCCTGATGCAGCACGGTGATCTTATCGGCGACAGAAAAAACCACGTCCATGTCATGTTCGGTAAACAACAGGGTCAGGCCCCGCTCCCGCGCGATCCGATCCACCAAGGCAATGGAATTCGTTGTTTCCTGCGGCGACATGCCGGCTGTGGGTTCGTCCAACAACAGGATCTCCGGCTCGCTGGCCAGGGTAATGCCCAGTTCGAGCTGCTTTTGATAGCCATAGGACAATGTGCCGCTGATCGATTGCGCCTCGTCCACCAAGCCAACGTCTTCCAGCAGGGCGTAGGTTTCTTCCTGCACCAGTTTCTTTGCCGGGGTCAGGAAATTCAGTGTCTTGCGGGCATGGGAGAGCACGGCCACCTGCACGTTCTCGAATACCGAAAGACGTGGAAAGATATTGGTGCGCTGAAACGAACGCCCCATGCCAAGCTGGCAAATAGTATGCGGCGCTTGGCCGGTGATGTCCTGGTCATGGAAAAAGACCTTGCCCACGGTCGGCGTCAAATGCCCGGTGATCAGATTGAACAGGGTCGATTTACCCGCACCATTGGGTCCGATGATACAGGCCATCTGGCCCTTCTCCACCGTCAGATCAACGTCATTGATGGCGACAAAACCATCAAAGGACATGGTCGCATTCTCCACACGTAGCAACATGACAATCCCCTCCTGCTAGCCGTTATTCGGCCGCTTCCTGTACGGCATCCTCCGCCTCGACCCGTTCCCCGCCGGCGAATGCCTGCCTGACATCGGCCTGGAACAGGATGTAGAAACTGAAAATTGCCCACAAAAGTATGATCAACAGACCCGACAAAGGCGTTTCCAGATAGATATGAAGGGCCAGCGCCAGGACCGTGAAGGCCAGCAATAACCAGCGGTGAAGCGGTTGATAGGCCGCAATGCCGCGTAACAGCCACCACAGAAGGGCCGCCCCGATAATGGCCTGGGGTATGGATCGCGGCACAATGCCCCAGGTAATCAAGGACAGCAGTTCGAAGTCCCAGTCCTCGGAAATCCACCAGGAATCCGGTGCCTGAAGAATGGCAAAAAAGGCCGTAAAAATCACCGCGCCAATGAAAAAATACCAGGACTTGCGACTAAATTGCGCCATTAGTTTGGCCATGCGCGTGGCTTGGTCGTCCGTAGCGGTGGTATCGCGTTCCTGAATAAAGCCGACGATACCACCGGGCAAACCAAACAGGATCAAGACCAGAATGCCGCCCAGAAACAACTGCCAGATTTCAGGATAATTCTGCGTGATATCCGCATCCAGTGTCAGCAGCAGGAAGGCACCGACAATGGGCCCAAAGAAGGTATAGACGCCACCCAGCAGGCTCATCAACAGAACCTGGGTAGATTGCGTCCAATGGGCCAGGTCGGGATAAACGCTGCGTTCGTTGATCATGATCAAGGCACCCGCAAGGCCCGAAAATGCCCCCGCGATCATAAAGGCATAGAGCTTGTAACGCTGCACATCGATGCCTACGAAGTCCGCCCGCACCTCGTTTTCGCGGATCGCCATCAGGGTCTTGCCGAACGGCGAATTGACGATGCGCCAAAGCAGATAAATGGACGCCACTGCGATCACCAGCACGAACTTGTAATAATTTGCAAAGGTGGGATCCTTAATCCATTCCGGCACCGGTATCCCAATCAGGCCGTTGTCGCCGCCGGTGAAATCATACCACTTGAAGGCGATCAGATAGACGATGTGGCCAAAAGCCAGAGTCAGTATGGCAAAATAGATATGGGTCCGACGGATACAGAAGTAACCGATCACCAAGGCCGCCAGGGCGCCACCGATGGGTGCGGCGATCAGGGCCACGTAGAAATTCATCCAAACGATATATTTCAACAGCAGACCGGCTGTATACCCGCCGATGCCCAGATAAGCGGCCTGGCCGAACGAGATCAAACCGCCATAGCCCATCAACAAATTAAAGGCGACGGCAAACAGCGACCAGATGAAGGCTTCAGTCAGGAAAATGATCCAGAAATCCGCCCATTCCATATAGATGATCAATTCCGGCACCCAGAACAACAGCACCAGTGCGGCCAAGAAACCCCAGAGTACCGGATCCCGAAACGCGCCTTGATCCACGCCTTGTAGCAGGCCGGTCTGTCTGGATGTATTTTGTGAAGTTGTCACGACAACCCCCTGTTTTTTCTACAAAATAATACTTGGTTTGTCATCAATGGCCGCCTTCGACCTTCTTGCCCAACAGGCCCTGGGGCCGGGCCACCAACACCACCGCCATCAGGACGTAGATGAAAACGGATTCCAGTTCCGGCACCCAAAGAATGCCGAATGACTTCAATTCGCCATAAATCAATGCGCCCAGTGCTGTACCGGCCATGGACCCCAGCCCGCCGAGGACGACGACCAGGAAAATCTCGATGATGACGTCAAAGTCCATGCCCGGATAAAGCGCGCCCATGGGCGCCAGCACGGCCCCACCGAGTCCGCCCAGGAAGGCGCCGACGGCAAAGATACCGGTATAGAGCAGCCGCACATTGACGCCGAGGGCGCCGATCATCTCCCGATCCTGGGTCGCCGCGCGCACGGTGCGCCCGATCGGCGTGCGGTTCAGGAACAGATAGAGCCCAAGGATGGTTAGGAAGCCGATCGGCAGCAGGACGAAGATCTGGTAGCTGGGAAACAGGCTGCCGGCCACCATGACCGTACCTTCAAAGCCCTCCGGCCGGGTGGTGCGCAGAACCTCCAGGCCTTCGGCACGAGTGACATCCTTCAGCCGTTTGAAGGGATACTTCGGGTTTTTGTAGGTAAATCCGGCATGATAGGCGAAGGTCGCCTGCCCATCGATTTTGCGGATTTCAACATCGCCCAACAATGTATCGAACTTCGCCCCCCGCATGGCCGCGACGATGGCATCGGAGTCCGCGCTGCCCGCCTTGTTCATGGCCTGGGCCATCATATAGGTCGAGACATAGCCGATGATGTCACCGGATTTCGGCAGATAGCCAGCCCGCTTTTTAAATTCGGCGATGAACTTCTTATTCTGCTCCATTTTCACCGGGCTGGTATCAAAGGCATAGAGATAGGTCGCCAGGACACCATCAGGCATTTCCTTGCCCAATGGCTTCAGAAGGTCCAGATCTCCGCCACCGGTGGAGATATACTGGATCTTCTCGAAAAAACCGTAAGCGCTGGCCTGCTTGATGAAGGCGATCAGATCGCCGCCCCAGAGCGATGAAAACACCGCGTCGGGCTTGGCATTCAGCATCGCCGTGATGTGCGCGGAATAATCCCGCTCACCCAGTTTCGGCCACAGATCGCCCTGCTTGACCACATCCGTGCGCTTGGTCCGCAGGAAGTCCCAGAAATCGGCATTGACCCGGTGTCCCCATTCATAGTCCGGGCCGATGAAGTAATATTTTTTCCAAGCCGGCTGCTTCGATGCGGCCAGGGCTGCCGTGCGCCCGATCACCGTGGAATTGGTGTTCGTACGGATGACATATTTATGCCCCTGCTCGCCGGTTAACGCCGCAGTCTGGGCGATTGTGTCTACGAACAGTACCTTCATTTCCTTGGCCACCTGGCTGACGGCCAGGGCAACGCCCGAGGAAATA
>CAYWYB010000375.1:0-4802 GCA_964462145.1 uncultured Rhodospirillaceae bacterium | reverse complement strand
AGCTTTTTTAGAATGATCCTAAATTAGCTGGTGCTGCGCAGTCGCACGACGATGTCAATGCGGGAGAGCTCCGTGCCTGGAGGCAGGTCGGTCGGCGCCATGGACTTGATAAGTTCATCGGGAATATCGGCGAGTTCGCCGCTATCCTCGAAATAGAAATGATGATGCTCGTCAACATTGGTGTCGAAATAGCAACGTGAAGAATCGACCACCACCTGGCGCAACAGGCCCGCCGAGGTGAATTGATGCAGGGTATTGTAAACGGTCGCCAGGCTGACCTTGATACCCGCTGCCTGGGCGTTGTCATAAAGGGACTCCGCCGTCACATGCATGTTGCCCTGGCCAAACAGCAAGCGCGCCAACGCCAAGCGTTGCCGCGTCGGGCGCAGTCCAACCGCGCGCAAATTCTTTACCGCTTCCGCATTTGGTCTTGTTTCAAGCATGTTCCGTTTTCCGTCGCTAGGTCCGGCTGCAATTACAGCCAGTTTCCCGCATCTTGCTATGAGCCAGGATACTTTGATGCATCAAATTAAACGTAATATTACATTACCAGTATTTAATACGCGGCCAATTTTTTCATCATCAAATTATGCCATATCATAATGTAATCCTGGAAAATGGCAAGGGTCGGCAATAGACCACCGATTTTATCTTGCGCTGATTGCATTTCAGGCGCAGCCGGTATTTCCCGCTGTTTCGGTTTGTTGCCGGACGGAATTCAGGTAGACTGCCCCGTCGCGGAAACGTTTCAGATGGCCGTTTCCTCGGGCAGGTGTTTAAACAAGCTTCATAAACAGGCGGATGGCATTAGCGCGTGACTGATAGTTTTACCTTTGAGCCGAAATCCAGCTATGACCTGGACGAGTTGTTGGAATGCGGCCATGGCCGCCTGTTCGGGCCCGGCAATGCACGGCTGCCGTTGCCGCCAATGCTGATGTTTGACCGCATCACCTCGATTACCAAGGACGGCGGCAGCTTTGACAAGGGTCAGGCCACGGCCGAGCTGGATATCAGGCCGGATCTGTGGTTTTTCGACTGTCATTTCGAATCCGATCCGGTTATGCCCGGTTGTCTTGGGCTGGATGCGATGTGGCAGTTATTGGGCTTTTTCATGGGCTGGAACGGCCTGCCTGGCAAGGGCCGGGCGTTGAGCTGCGGCAAGGTCAAGTTCACCGACATGGTGCTGCCGACGGTCAAGCTGGTATCATTCGAAATCAACGTAAAACGGCTTGTTAACCGCCGCCTGGTGCTGGCCGTGGCGGATGCGGTCACAAGGGCGGACGGCGAAGTGATCTATGAAGCCGAGGATTTGCGGGTTGCCCTGTTCACTTAAGTTGTTTACCTAGCCGGCCATTCAGTCGTTTATCCAACTTTCCGCCGCCGGGTCGGCGCGGGATGTAATTATAGGGGTTGCCATGCGTAGGGTCGTTGTCACGGGATTGGGGATTATCTCCTCGATCGGCAATAACAAGGAAGAAGTCTCGGCCTCGCTGCATGCCGGCCGTTCGGGCATTGTCGCGGCACCGGAATATGCGGAATACAAATTCCGCAGCCAGGTCGCTGGGACACTGAAGATTGATCTGGCCGAACATATCGACCGCAAGGCACTGCGCTTCATGGGCGATGGTACGGCCTTCAATTATCTGGCCATGGAACAGGCGATCGCGGATTCGGGGCTGGAACCATCGGATATCTCGAACGAACGTACCGGCATCATTGTTGGCTCGGGTGGAGCATCCACCTCGAACCTGGTCTGGGCCGCGGACACGGCGCGGGAAAAGGGCGCCAAACGGGTTGGGCCTTACATGGTTACCCGCTGTATGTCGTCCACCACCTCCGCCGTGCTGGCGACCCAATTCAAGATCAAGGGCCTGAACTATTCCATCGCCTCCGCCTGCTCCACTTCGGCACACTGCATTGGCAATGCGGCGGAGCAGATCCAGTTCGGCAAACAGGACATCGTCTTCGCCGGCGGCGGCGAGGAACTGCATTGGACCCTGTCCGTACTGTTCGATGGCATGGGGGCCATGTCCTCGAACTTCAACGATACGCCCGAACGCGCCTCCCGTCCCTACGACGTGGACCGGGACGGCTTTGTCATTTCCGGCGGCGGCGGCCTGCTGGTGTTGGAGGAGTTGGAGCACGCCAAGGCCAGGGGCGCGAAAATCTATGCCGAGTTGGCGGGCTATGGCGCCACCTCCGATGGTCACGACATGGTGCAGCCGTCGGGCGACGGCGCCGTGCGCAGCATGCGCCAGGCCCTATCTACGGCCAAGAAGCCCATTGGCTATATCAATGCCCACGGTACTGGCACCCCGGTCGGCGACCCGCCGGAAATGCGGGCGGTACGCGAGGTTTTCGGCGAAGAGATGCCGCCCATTGCATCGACCAAGTCACTGACCGGGCACGCGCAAGGCGCGGCGGGCGTTAACGAGGCGGTCTATTCCCTGTTGATGATGCAGGGGGATTTCATCTCCGCCTCGGCCAATATCGACAATCTGGACCCGGCCTTCGAGGACGTGCCCGTGGTCCGCGAACGAGTGGACAACGCGGGCCTGCAATCGGTGATGTCGAACAGCTTTGGCTTCGGCGGCACCAACGCCACTCTGGTCTTTGACCGGTTCGAGGGTTAGCCGGCGGGTACATTTCACGGCAGCGAAAAAATTCCCGGAAAAGTCGGGACAGTAAAGGGGGGAGGATATGACCGAAGTCGCCAATAATAAGCTGATGGCCGGCAAGCGAGGCTTGGTGCTGGGCATCGCCAATGATCATTCCATTGCCTACGGCATTGCCAGGGCCCTGCATGGCGCCGGCGCCGAACTGGCCCTGACGTATCAGGCTGACAGCTTTCTGAAGCGGGTCGGACCGATTGCTGAATCTCTTGATTGCGACCTTGTGATGCCCTGCGATGTCACCGATGCCGACAGTCTGGACGCTTTGTTTGCCGCCATCGAAGAGCGCTGGGGCGGCCTGGACTTCCTGGTCCACGCCATTGCCTATTCCGACCGCGCGGAATTAGGCGGTCGCTATGTGGACACGACCAGGGAAAATTTCGTTCAGACCCTGTCGATATCATGCTTCTCCTTCACTGATCTGGCGCGCCGGGCCTCGGTCCTGATGCGCGACGGCGGCGCCATGGTGACACTCAGTTTCCTCGGCGCCCATCGGGTGATGCCGTCCTACAACGTCATGGGCGTGGCCAAGGCGGCGCTGGAAACCTCGGTCCGCTATCTGGCCGAGGATCTGGGCAAGGACAATGTCCGGGTCAACGCCATTTCCGCCGGGCCCATGCGCACCTTGGCCGGCGCGGTGATCGCCGATGGCCGTTACGTGCATAAATATGCCGGCGAACATGCGCCCCTGCCCAACGACCTGGACCTGGAAGCCGTCGGCAATTCCGGCCTATACCTGCTGTCCGATCTGTCCAGCGCGGTGACCGGCGAAGTGATGAACGTGGACAACGGCTTTTCCCTGATTGGTATTCCCCGCCCCGACGCCGGCGGCTGACGGCCACGGGCTGCAATGGCGACCCGCGCTCTTTGCCTGCTGTTCCTGCTGTTTTCCCCATTAGGGGTACAGGCGCAAAGCACGGCCATTCTCTCCAATAAAGACCGTCACCATCCCATCCATGCCGTCAACGGCATGGTGGCCAGCCAGGAAGCCCGCGCCACCAGGGTGGGCGTGGATATTTTGCGCCAGGGCGGCAACGCCATAGATGCCGCCGTGGCCGTGGGCTTTACCCTGGCCGTGACCCTGCCCCGGGCCGGTAATCTGGGCGGCGGCGGTTTCATGCTGCTGCATCATGCCGCCAGCAATGAAACACACGCCCTGGACTACCGTGAAATGGCGCCCGCCAAGGCGCACCAGGATTTGTATCTGGACAAGGCCGGCAATGTGGACAAGGCTAAGGCGCGCTTTTCCCATCAATCGGTGGGCGTGCCGGGCACGGTGGCCGGTCTGATCGCGGCCCACCGCCGCTATGGCAGCCTGCCTCTGGAACGGATCATGGCACCGGCGATAAGGCTGGCGCGGCAAGGCCTGACGGTAACCCCCAGCCTGGCCCGAAACCTTGCCAAGCGGCAAAAGCGTCTGTCGAAATGGCCTGCCAGCGCAGCGATCTTCTACAAGCCCGGCGGCGGCCTTTATCAGGCCGGCGAGACTTTGGTGCAAAAGGATCTGGCGGCCAGCCTGCGCCGCATCGCAGGGACCGACGGCAAGGATTTCTACACGGGCGAAACGGCCAAGGCTATTGCGGGGGAAATGGCGCGCCATGACGGCCTTATTACAATGGAAGATCTTGCCGCCTATCGCCCGGTCTGGCGGCAGGCGGTGCGGGGCAGCTACCGCGGTTTTCAGATCGCCTCCATGCCGCCGCCGTCATCGGGCGGCGTGCATCTGATCCAGATGCTGAACATGCTGGAATTATTCCCCATGGCCAAGCTGGGCCACAACGGCGCCGACAGCCTGCATCTCATGGCAGAGGCCATGAAGCTGGCCTATGCGGACCGGGCCCGGCATCTGGGCGATCCGGATTTCTGGCAGGTGCCGACCAAGGGTCTAATATCCAAAGCTTACGCCCGCTCCCTGGCCGCGCGTATCGATTCGGACCGGGCCCGCCCCTCGGCGCAAATTCGCCATGGCAACCCGGCGCCCTACGAAAGCAACGAGACCACGCATTTCTCGGTCATGGATGGCGCCGGCAATGTGGTCAGCAATACCTATACCCTGAACTTCAGCTTCGGCACCGGCATTGGCGCTGCCGGTACGGGTATTCGGCTGAACAACGAAATGGATGACTTCTC
>CAYWYB010000374.1:0-4821 GCA_964462145.1 uncultured Rhodospirillaceae bacterium | reverse complement strand
GTTATCGGCTAAAAACTTAGCGTTAACAAAACATTACACAAAGGTTAACGGCTTTGTTTGCTGTTTCGAAAATCTTTTTTTACTTAAGCAGTTACCTGATACAGCGACCATTGACAGGACTTGGAGTGCTGGTTAGAAGGTGGACACGCAGCGTGCTGGAGGGATGGCAGAGCGGTAATGCAACGGATTGCTAATCCGTCAACGTGTAATAGCGTTGCGGGGGTTCGAGTCCCCCTCCCTCCGCCATTCCTGGCCAGTGATCCCGGTTCCAAAAAAATGAGCACGATCAGTAGCGTTCCATGCAACGACATGTGCGGTGACATATGCGGCGTATCGGCTTAACCCAGCGGGTCGAGGTGATCCAGGGCCGTACCGGACCCGCCGAACGGCGTGATGCCCTGGACCAGCGCTGGCATGGCTTGTTTGCCGAACTTGGCGCCCTGGCGGTGCCGCTGCCTAACGGCGGGGCGACGGCGGCGGACTTGATCGACGAACTGGGACTAAGCGCCATCGTCCTCACGGGCGGCAATGATATCGCTGAGACGCCTGAAGCAGAGAATGTCGCGCCGGAGCGGGACCGTTTGGAACGGGATATGATCGCGACCTGCCGGGCGCGCGGCATACCTTTGCTGGGGGTCTGCCGTGGCATGCAGATGATCAATGTGGCCTTGGGTGGACAGTTGGGGCGGACCAGAGGCCATGCCGGCGTAAGCCATGCGATTTCGGTCAGCGGCACGGAACATTGGCCTGAATTTTGGCCCAATCCCTGGACCGTCAACAGCTATCATGATGTCTGTTTGCCGCTGGACGGTCTGGCGCCGTCCCTGAGCTGTCTGGCCCAGGCGGAAAGCGGCGATGTCGAAGCTTTCGTCCATGCGGACGGCGGTTGTCATGGCATTATGTGGCACCCCGAGCGGGAAGCCCCGTTTCGGGCCGAGGATCTGGCCTATATGAAACAGGTATTGGGGTTATAGGGCGCATGCGGGCAATCATTCTGGCGGCGGGGCAGGGCACGCGCTTGGCGCCTCATACCGACGACCGGCCCAAATGCCTTGTCGAGCTGGCCGGGCAGACGATGCTGAGCCGGCAATTGGCGGTGCTGAATGGCCTCGGTATCGAAGACATCGTCCTGGTGGGCGGTTATCGGTCCGACCAATTGGCGGGCTTTGGATGCAAAATCGCCCTCAATCAAGAATTCACCACCACGAACATGGTGCACTCATTGTTCTGCGCCCGCGAAGCCCTGGACGGCGCGGACGATGTGCTGATCGCCTATAGCGATATTGTCTACGAGGCGCGGGTGCTGGAGGCGCTGTTGGCGGCACCTGGCGCCGTTTCGGTGGCGGTCAATACGGAATGGCGGGCGCTGTGGCAGGCCCGCATGGATGATCCCCTGGCGGATGCGGAAAGCCTGATACTGGGGCCCGGTGGCCGTCTGTTGGAGATTGGCCAAAAGGTCAGTGATTATGCCCAGATCCAGGGCCAATACATGGGCTTGATCAAGGTCGCCGCGGCCGAGGCGCCCAAGCTGGCCCAGGTGCACGACGACATGGCCCGCCTGCCGCGTTACGCCGGCGCGGCCCATGGCAACATGTATCTGACGGATTTCCTACAGCAACTGTGCGATCTGGACTGGCCGATTTTTGGCGTCAAAATAGCCGGCGGCTGGCTGGAGGTGGACAGCGTGGAAGATCTGGCGATCTACCACGATCTGGCCGAACGGGGCGAATTGGATCGGTTTTGCCGCTTGCTTTAAGGCAACCTAGCTAATTTATCATCGTACTTGGGATCAGCAGGATGATCGACGGGAAGGCAATCAGGATTGCCACGTTGATCAGATCCACGAAGACGAACCAGCCGCAGCCCTTGAACATATCGCCCATTTTCACGCCGGGCGCCACGCCCTTCAGGATATAGACGTTCAAGCCAACTGGCGGCGTGATCAGGCCGATCTCCACCATTCTGACCACCAGGACGCCGAAGACGATGGGATCAATACCCAATTCCTTGATCGTCGGCAGGATGATGGGCACCGTCAGCAGCAACATGCCGATACCGTCCAGGAACATGCCCAGGAACAGGTAGAGCGCCAAGATCGCGACCAGGATCAGGGTCGGGTGCGCATCCATGCCGACGATGGTTTCCGAAACCGCCGCCGGCATGCCGGTGAAGCCGAGGAAATGCACGAAAATCAGGACGCCGGCGACAATGGCGAAGATCATCGCCGTTGAGCGCGCCGTTTCGACCATGGCATCACGGAATTTCTTGAAATCCAGACCGCCAAAGATGGCCAGTACCAAGGCACCCATGGCGCCGACGCCGGCGGCCTCGGTCGGCGTGGCGATGCCGGTATAGATCGTACCCATAACCAGAATGACCAGGACCACCATGCCCCAAACACCCTTGATGGACTTGAAGCGGTCGCCCCAGGTAATGCCTCTGATGGGTGGGCCAAGTTCGGGATTGATCTTAAAGCGGATGACCAGCATCAGGGAGTAACTGAAGGCTTCCAGCAAACCGGGCAGGATGCCGGCCAGCAGCAGGGCGCCAATGGATTCCTCGGCGATAAAGCCATAAATCACCATCAACACTGACGGCGGTATCATCGTCGCCAAGGTGCCGCCGGCGGCGACACAACCGGTCGAGACCTTGTCGTCGTAACCGAACTTTTTCAGTTCCGGCAAGGCAATCCGTCCCATCACCGCCGCCGAGGCGGTCGAGGCACCCGAGGCCGCCGCGAAGCCGGCCGAGCCAAAAATCGTCGCGATCGCCAAGCCACCTGGCAAATGCCCAACCCATTGCCGTGCCGCCCAGTACAGATCCCGCGTGATGCCGGCATAAAAGGCGAAAAAGCCCATCATGATGAACAAGGGCAGCACCAACAGCGTGTAGGCCGAGAGGTGGCCCTGGGGAATCGTCGAGGCCAGGGAGGCGGCGGGGACATAGCCACGCAGGATCCACAAACCGATAAAGCCGGTGATCGCGGTGGCAAACGCGATGCGGATGCCCGACGCCAGCATTACGGTGAGGGCGAGAAGAGCCAGTATGCCAAGGGTGATTGGATCCATGACCGCAATAATATCCTACAGAGTTCGCATTTAATTATTCGGCCACGTGCAAGTCTGAATGCTCGACAATCGGGTCCGGGAAGCGGGACGGCATGAGTTTTTGCAGAATCTGCAGGATCATGCGGATCGACAGCATGCCGTAACCCAGGGGAATGACCGCCGCTGACGGCCAGACTGGCCAATAGGGTGGCGACATGGTGACGTCCTCGTATGTCCAGGCCAGCCAGGCGGTTTTCGAGCTGAAATAAGCCAGGGCGGCACAGGTTAACGAGGACACGATCAACGAGAGTATATCAGTGACGCGGCGAACCCTTTTTGGCAAGGCATCGACCACGAAGGTCATGCCCACATGGCCATCGCGCGCCTGCACGTACGAAACGCCGAAGAACACGATCATCGGCAACAACAGCTCCGCGCCTTCCAGATGCCCCGGTAATGGCGCATTGAAGACATAGCGGCCAATAACCTCGCCACAGACCCATACCATGACGCACAGGATCAGGCCGACCGAACAATAGGTCAGAAGGTCTTCGATAAGGCGGAGAAATAATTCCGCCCTGATGGTGACCAGTGCCAAGACACCGGACAACACCAGGACGGTAATGACGACGTACAGAAGTTCAGACATTACCTAATTAACCGTTGTACCAAGCGGCCCTATTTCGTGTGCTTGGCGACGACGGATTGCACGAACTTCAACATCTCGGTGCCGGGACGGCCCTTGGCATCCTGCCCCTTGGCCCATTCGGCATAGATCTTGCCGGAGCCGGCCATCAGTTCGTTGCGCACCGACGGGGCGATTTTCACAACTTCCAGCCGTTTGTGGAACAGCGGGATCCATTTCTTGTCCGCCGTTGTATAGGCCTTGATCATATTGGCGATGGCGCTCTTTTGCGCGCCGGGCAGAGCTTTCTGAACGGCGGCCGGCGTTGCGTTCCAGGCATCCATGTTGACCGTTTGCAGGCACATGAAGCCGCCCATGCCCATGCCCTCGGTCACATATTTGGAAACCTCATACAGCTTGTAGGCGCCAAAGGCGTAGCTGTAGGGGAAGCCGAAGCTGTCGATGGTGCCGCGGTCCAGGGCATTGTAGCCGTCAGGAGCCGTCACCATGGTCGGCACGGCGCCGAATACCTGCAAAGCCTTGGCGTTCAGGCCGGAAATGCGCATTTTCACGCCCTTCATGTCGGCCGTGGTCTCGATCCGCTTGTTGCCCATGAATTCATAAGCTGGCAGGAAGGCCGGACCGAAGAATTTCATATTCCAGCGTTTGGCCATTTCCGCGACGATGGCCGGGTGCTGCATCACTTCCATTTCCACATTTGCCCGCTTTTGCAGATCGATGGGCAGAATGAACGGCAGTTCCATTACCGACAGCAAAGGCAGCTTGTTCGGATAGTAGCCGACACAGATCTGTCCGGCCTCGAAAGCGCCAACGCGGATGTTCTCCGGGTTTTGCCGGCGCGGGCCAAGGGCGTCGCCATAATTGATCTTCAGTTCGAAATCACCGCCGCCGGCTTTCTCCAAATCCACTTTCAAGGATTCGATACCGGCGGTAAAGGCGCGCTTGCCGCCCCAGATATTAAAATTCCAGGTGGATTTACCAGCCTGTGCCGTCGAAGCGGCGCCGAAGCTGAAGGCCAGAAACGCGGCGGCCGCGACGGTCGTGGAAGATTTTAAAATAGAATGTGCCACTGAACTAAACTCCCCTGTTATGTTGCATATTGCTTTTTGATTGCTTGTCTCTTAGCAC
>CAYWYB010000373.1:2264-4825 GCA_964462145.1 uncultured Rhodospirillaceae bacterium | reverse complement strand
GCGCGCACAAAATCTTGCCCGGAAACTTCCGGGTATAAAATTTTGTCCAAATTTCGCCGATTTCAGGCGTTTTATATGAGGATAAAATTGACCGGCGGGCACATGTCTGGCCCGTTATTTGGCCGGCTTCGCATCAAGCGACGCGGAAGCTTTCACCACAGCCGCAACGATCCGATTCATTGGGATTGTTGAAGACAAACGAGGATTGAAACTTGTCCGTGGTGAAGTCCATTTCCGCCCCGATCAGGAACATGATGGCGGTCGGATCAATGAACACCTTGACGCCATCGGTCTCGACTTCTTCTTCGAACTGTTTCTTTTCCTTGGCGTATTCAACCTCGTACATCAGGCCGGAACAGCCGCCTGTCTTGACGCCGATGCGCAAGGCCAAAACGTCACCCTGGCTGCGCGCCATCAATTCCTTGGCGCGGGCAACGGCCGCGTCCGTCATCGTGATTACTGGTGGTCGTTCCATGTTCATACTTCCTGTTCCCCAAACAGAGCCAGTCCCAGTTTCCCCAAACTAGGCGGCACTATCTTGCCATAATCTTAAAACATATCCAATTCGACGCGGGCGGCTTCCGACATCATGGACATATCCCACGGCGGATCCCAGACCAGTTCGACCACGACCTGACCCACCCCTTCGGCCTCGGACACGATGCGAGCCAGATGGCCCGGCAGTATGCCGGCGACGGGACAGCCGGGCGCCGTCAGGGTCATCGCGATTTCCACGTTGCCCGAGGCATCGAGTTTGTAGTCGTAGATCAGACCCAGCTCGAAAATATTGACCGGAATTTCCGGGTCATAGACCTCACGCATGGCATCAATCACCGTTGATTCGGAGGCCACAGCAACGCCGTCCGCCAACGGTTCACCTGCGCGCGCCTTGCCGTCCTCGTCCAGTTCCGGCCCGTGCAAGTGACTGAAGGGATTGAACATCCCATGCGGATCCATATCCGACATATCCATCCTAATAACTCCTAATCCGCAGCCCGTAATGTGTCTTGGGACCGGTCGGCCCGCTGACTTAGTTTCTGCATATGTTTCAACATCGCCATCATTCCCACCTGGCGCTGCATGGTCAGTGCGCCCAGGTTCAACCCGCGCACATGATCCAATGTAATTTCCGCCAGCTCCTCACTGGTCAGACCGCTGAACGATCCGGTCATCATAGAGACCAAACCCTTAACGATTATGGCATCACTCTGACCACGAAAGATGTGGTTGTCGTCATTCCGCTCGTGGATGATCCAGACCTTGGACATACAGCCGTGCATCAGGTGCGCATCATCCATGCATTCAGCCGGAAAGGGCGTCTTATCGGCCCGCTTGCCAATATCGATGATGTATTCAAAGCGGCTGTCTTCATCAAGCAGATCCAGCGCTTCCACATACTCGTCGTACTGGGCCAGTTTTTCGGCTGCTATTACCATTATCCAAACAAACTCCGGGCTCGTTCCAGGGCCGTAATCATGGTGTCGATTTCGCCGGTGGTGTTGTACATGGCCAGGGATGCCCGCACGGTGCCGTCAACGCCCAGGCGCGCCATCAGAGGCTCGGCGCAATGCTGCCCCACGCGCACGGCGACGCCGGCCCGGTCCAAGGTGGCGGCGGTATCGAAGGGATGAATGCCGTCCTGTACAAACGACAATATCGCAGCCTTTTCGGGCGCGCTGCCGAACAGGCGGATATCGGGCATGGCGGTCAGGCGTTCCGTGGCATAGGCCAGCAAGGCTTTTTCATGGGTCGCGATTTTGTCCATGCCAATAGCGGAGACATAGTCGATGGCCGCGCCCAGGCCGATGGCCTCGACAATGGGCGGCGTGCCAGCTTCGAACCGGTAGGGCGGTTCCTGGTAGGTGGTTTTGTCGTAGGTGACCGTGGCGATCATATCGCCGCCGCCCTGATAGGGTGGCATTTGCGCCAACAGATCGGCCTTGCCGTACAGCACGCCGATAGCCGTGGGGCCATACAGCTTGTGGCCGGTGAAGACATAGAAATCCGCGTCCAGCGCCTGCACATCGACGGTGCTGTGAACCACCGCCTGGCTGCCGTCCAACAGCACGGGGATGCCGCGCGCATGGGCCAGGCGTACGATCTCCTTGCCCGGCAGCATGGTACCCAGAACGTTGGAACAATGGGTCATTGCGACCAGCTTGGTATTACCGTCCAGCAGGGCCGCGTAGGCATCCATGTCCAGCACGCCCCTGTCATCAATGGGCGCGACCTTCAATTCGATGCCGATTTCGTCGCGCAACAGCTGCCAGGGCACGATGTTGGCGTGATGCTCCATATCGGAAATCAGCACGCCATCGCCTTTTTTGAGAAACTTCCGGCCATAAGTGGCGGCCACAAGGTTAATGGCCTCGGTCGTGTTGCGGGTGATGACGATTTCGTTTTCCGAAGGCGCGTTTAGAAAGCGCGCAATGGTTTCGCGTACGCCTTCATAGCGGTCGGTCAGGGTCTGGCTTAGATAATGCGCGCCGCGATGGACATTGGTGTACTGCTCTTCTAGCACCTCCGTCATGGCATCGATCACGGAGCAGGGTTTTTGCGCC
>CAYWYB010000373.1:0-2254 GCA_964462145.1 uncultured Rhodospirillaceae bacterium | reverse complement strand
CCGAGTCACCGCTGTCGAAATAGACCAGGCGCTTGCCATGGACCTCACGGCCAAGAATGGGGAAATCCCGGCGGAGGCGCTCCACATCGAAGCCGCCTTCCACGTTGTGGCCGCTGAAGCCGCTGCCCAGGCCGCCATTTTGTGCCAGATCGTTCATGGCGCCATCCATTCGGCGACCAGCCGTTCCGTGATCTGGCGCACATCGTCATGGCCAATGTGGGCCAAAGTCTCGGCGATAAAGGCGGTCATCAGCAATTGCCGGGCCTCTTCCTCGGGTATGCCGCGGGAGCGGAGATAAAACAGGCCGGTCTCGTCCAGCTCGCCGGCGGTGGCGCCGTGGCTGCATTTCACATCGTCCGCGAGGATCTGCAATTCCGGCTTGCTGTCTATTTCCGCCTCGTCCGACAGCAACAGGGTCTTGTTCAATTGATGGCCTTCAATGCCCTGGGCATCAGGCCGCACGGTGATCTTGCCCTGAAAGACGGCGTGCGCCTTATCATCCAGGATGCCGCGGTAATCCTGATGGCTGTTGGTGGCACCCACTACGTGATCCATCTGAATGGCGTTGTCGCAATGTTGTTTGCCGCGCAAAAGATAAACCCCGTTCAGGGCCGCTTCGGCACCCTGACCAGCCAGCGCCATATGGATTTCACTACGAACAAGCTGGCCGCCGATGTTCAAATCAAAATTCTCCAGGTGGGCATTGTCGCCCAACCGCCCGGCCACAGTGGCGATATGGCTGGCGCCGACGCCATCCTGCTGGATCTTGTAACGTTGCAAATTCGCGCCTGCCGCCGCGTGGATTTCCGTCACCGCATTGACGAAATAGTCTCCCTTGCCCCGGCCCAGATAATGTTCCACCACCACTGCCCTGGAGCCGGCCCCGGCCAGTATCAGATTGCGGGGATAACAGCTGCCCGCATCGGACAGGAACAGGACCTCGATGGGCCGTTCCACACTTACGCCGGGATCGATGGACAATATGTAACCATCCCGGCTTAAGGCCTGGTTCAGTGCTGGCAGGGGCAAATCCTGTCCGGCGTTGATTTGGCCCATATGGTCAGCCAACAATTCCGGGTTCTCGCCCATGGTCCGTGCCATGCCCGTCAGCCTGATGCCGCCGGGTAGATCATTGGCATCGCTTTGCAGGACGCCGTTGCTGAAGACCAGCCGGTAACTGCCTTCCAGCAGGGCCTGCGGTGCATCGGCGGTGGATGCCGCATCCAGTGCAAACAGCTGCCCTTGCACGGGCTTCAGATTGGTATAGCGCCATTCCTCGACCTTACGGTCCGGCAGGCCCTGGCCGGCAAACCGTTCCGCCGCCGCCTGACGCAAATCGGCCAGCCAGGCCGGACCGCCGTCCGGCAGATGATCGGCCAGCTCGGCCTGATAGGCTTCCATACCCATGGCCTAGGCCGCCTCCGTCCCGGCGATAAACTCGCCGTAGCCCTTTTCCTCCAACTCCAGCGCCAGTTCCTTGCCGCCAGACCTGGCGATCCGGCCATGAGCCAGGACATGCACATAATCAGGCACGATATAATCCAGCAGGCGCTGATAATGGGTGATCACCAGCATGGATCGTTTCGGCCCGCGCAGGGCGTTGACGCCTTCGGCCACAACCTTCAAGGCGTCGATATCCAGGCCGCTGTCGGTTTCATCCAGAACCGCGAAATACGGCTCCAGCAAAGCCATTTGCAGGATTTCGTTGCGTTTTTTCTCGCCGCCCGAAAAGCCCACATTGACGCCACGGCGCAGCATGTCGTCGCTGATATTGAGCTCCTTCGTATGAACCCGCAGGCGCTTCATGAACTGCACCGCGTCCAGCTCTTCCTCGCCCCGATGGCGGCGCACCGCGTTCAGTGCGGTTTTCAGAAAGGTAGTCGAAGACACGCCCGGCAGCTCGACCGGATATTGAAAGCCCAGGAAGATGCCTTCGGCGGCGCGTTCCTCGGTATTCAATTCGCTTAAATCCCGGCCCCGATAGGTGATCGAGCCGGCGGTGACGTCATAGCCGTCGCGCCCGGACAGGACATAGGACAGCGTGCTTTTGCCCGAGCCATTGGGCCCCATAATGGCATGCACTTCCCCTTCGCCGATGCTCAGATCGATACCCTTGAGGATTTCCTTGCCGTCCACATCCGCGTGCAGGCCCTTAATTTCCAACATGTTACCCATTTCCCTAACCCACACTGCCTTCTAGTGAGATACCAACCAATTTCTGTGCTTCCACGGCGAACTCCATGGGCAGTTCCTG
>CAYWYB010000372.1:0-4875 GCA_964462145.1 uncultured Rhodospirillaceae bacterium | reverse complement strand
CGGCCTCGATTTCAAGGTTTTTAGGCCCTATGCAAAGTTTCACCAGGCTTTTCCGGATGCAACGACATTACTCGTTGCGCAGCTCTATTCATTACGTAAAAGGGGCGCCGGTTTCTGGCTTAGTGCCAGCCATGTCCCCAGCATGCCCGCGCCAATGGTGACAAAAAGACAGATCAGCGTCGTCATGGCGACCCCGTTGGGCAGCCAATACCAGGGCATGCCCATGACCTGCACCACCACCGCATAGGCCGCCGCCGTCCCCACGCCCGCCGCCAAAAGCGCCGTTATCAGCCCTAAAAGGGCATATTCCAGAAAATAAGTCGCTAACACCCGGCCCCTGGTCGCACCCAGCACCTTCAGGACCACCGCATCATAGACCCGGCGGCGGTGACTGGCCGCGATGGCGCCCGCCAGCACCAGTATACCGGCGGCCAAGGTCACGGTGGCCGTGGAGCGAACGGCGATGCCAATGCTGCGCAGGATCTGATTAACCGCCTCCAGAGCCTCGCGGATACGGATCGCGGTGATATTGGGATAGGCATCGGTTACCGCCAGTTGCAATGGCAGTTCCGCCCGCTCATCCGCCTTGGCCGTCGCGATGAAAGTGTGCGGTGCGCCCTCCAGGGCGCCGGGAGCGAAGACGATGACAAAATTAATGCCCAGAGTGGACCAATCGATATGGCGCAGATTGGCGATTTTCGCCTCAATCTCACGGCCCAGTACGTTGACGGTCAGACGGTCGCCGACACCGATGCCCATACCCTCGGCGATGTGGACATCAAGCGATATCAGAGGCGCGCCCGCATAATCCGCCGGCCACCATTTCCCGGCTACAATCCGGGCACCGGGGGGCGGCAGATCCGCATAGGTCAAGCCGCGGTCGCCATGCACCGCCCAGGTGGCGTGCGGCGCGACCTTGATCTTGGCCACGTCGATGCCTTTGACCTTGACGATGCGGCCGCGCATGGCGGGCACCCGTTCGACCTCCCCGACACCGGGAACCGCCATGGCCAGGGCATCGAATTTCTTCGCCTGTTCGGGCAGGATATCGATAAAAAAGAAGGCCGGCGCGCGATCCGGCAGACGTTCCGTCACCTGCAGGTTCATATTGCCCTCGACACCGATCACCGCCACCAGCACCGACAACCCCAAACCGAACGAACGCACCACGGGAACCGTCGCCGCGCCTGGACGGTACAGGTTAGTCAGAGCCAGGCGCCATACCGAACGCCGCGGGCGGGGCAGGCGCCGGGCCACATCCACTATCGCCAGGCCGGCACCCAGAAACGCCGCCATGGCGGCAGCCGCGCCGCAGACGAACCAGATGGCGAAACGCCGCTCTTCCACCGTGATGATGGCCAGACCGGCCAGCACGGCGAAGGTCAAGGCGGCCAGGGCGATATACCGCCACGGCGGACGCTGCACCATGGGCGCGGCCAAGTCGCGGAACAACGCGCCCGCCGGCACCCCCTGGGCCCGCGCCAGGGGCCAGATCGCGAAAGCCAAGGCGGTCAGGAAACCATACACCGCGGCCAGCAGCAGCGGGGCCAAGTGGAAGCCGAATTGCACCTGGAACGGCAATAGCCCCGACAACAGATCCGACAGCAGCATCGGCGTGCCGATGCCAACAAGCAGCCCAACGGCAATACCAACCGCCGTCAGGGCCAGTACCAACAGCAAATAGATCTGAAAGATCAAGCGCGCCGGCGCGCCTAGGCACTTCAATGTAGCGATAGTGCCGGTCTTGCCATCGAGAAAGCTGCGCACTGCGTTGCCGATGCCAAGCCCCCCGACCAGCAAGGCGGTCAGACCGACCAGGGTCAGAAACAGCCGCATACGGTCGATAAAGCGCCGCAGGCCGGGTGCGCCATTACGCACGTCGCGGATGCGCCAGCCGGCATCGGGAAAGCGGGCATTCAGTCCTTCGATCCAGGCCACGACATCGGTGCCGGGCGGCAGGGCGATGCGGTAGCGGTATTTTACCTGGCTGCCCTCGCGGACCAGCTTGGTCGCCGCCAGAGAGGCCTTGGCCACCAGCAGGCGCGGGCCCAGGACAAAGGAATCCGCGCCCCGATCCGGCTCCCGCACAATGGCGGCGGCGATGCGATAGGTCGCCTCCCCCACCCGCACGCGGTCGCCTGCTTTCAACTTAAGGCGCCGCAACAGCACCGGTTCGGCCACGGCTCCGGGCAGGCCGTCGTGCAGGGCGAGGGCGCCGGCAAGATCCCCGCCGCCCTCTAATTGCATCTCGCCATACAGGGGATAGGGATCGTCGACGCCTTTCAACTCGATCAAGCCGCGCTCGCGGCTATCCAGGCGCCGGGCCATGGAGCGCATTTCGATTATCCGGCTAAGCCGGCCCGCTGCCTCCAGATAGTCCAGTTGCGCCTGGTTGGCGGGCTGGTGGGAGAGGCGCAATTCCACATCGCCGCCCAGCAACAGCCGGCCATCCCGGCGCAGGCCGTCAACCAGGGCATCGGACAAGGAGCCGACCCCGGCGATGGCGCCGACGCCCAGGGTCACACAGAGCAGAAAGATACGAAAGCCGCGCAGACCGCCACGCAACTCCCGCCGGGCGATGGTCAGGGCCAGCATGCTAGTCTGCCGCCTCGAACTCCGCTGTATCCAGCAAACCGTCGCGCATATGGACGATGCGGTCGCAGCGTTGCGCCAGGGCCTGGTCATGGGTGATCAGGATCAGAGTGCTGTTGACCGCCTGGTGCAGGCGGAACATCAAATCGATGATCGCCGCGCCGGTGGCACCATCCAGATTGCCCGTGGGTTCATCCGCCAGCAACAGCGAGGGGTTGCCGACCACGGCGCGGGCCAGGGCCACGCGCTGTTGCTCGCCGCCCGACAATTGCGCCGGATAGTGGCGCAGGCGATGTTCCAGCCCGACCTCGGCCAGGGCCGCCTCGGCGCCGGCAAAGGCGTCGGATCCGCCAGCGAATTCCAGCGGCATGGCGACATTTTCCAGCGCAGTCATGGTCGGAATCAGGTGAAAGGACTGAAAGACGATGCCCACATGATCACGGCGAAAGCGCGCCAGGGCATCCTCCCCCATATCGTGCAGGCCCTGTCCGCCGATATTGACCCGGCCACGGCTGGGCCGTTCCAGACCCGCCATGATGGCCATCAGGGTGGATTTGCCGGAACCCGACGGGCCGACCAGACCGACCGCCTCACCCTTGGCGACAGACAGGCTGACACCGCGTAAGATATCCACCGGCCCGGCCTCGCTCGGCAAGGTCAGATGCACATCGTTCAGGTCGATCATCATGTTGTCAGAATCCACTATACGTCCCCAATCCAGCCGTAGGATATCCATGGCAGATGGCTACGTCACGCGGCTTGTCAAGGTTGCGGCCCCATTTCTGGCGCTGTTGCTGGCCTTAATATTCGCTGCCGGCGCCGCCCAGGCCCGGCAAAAAGTAGTGCTTACATTTGGTGACAGCCTGACCGCCGGCCATGGCCTGCCCGCGGCGGATGCCTTCGTCGCCCGGCTGCAGGCGGCTTTGCGCGCGCAGGGCCGGGATGTACAGGTCAAAAACGGCAGCGTATCAGGCGACACCACCGCCGGCGGACGGGCCAGGCTGGCCTGGACCCTGTCGGGGCAGGTTGATCTGGTGATACTGGAACTGGGCGCCAACGACGGGCTGCGCGGGGTCGATCCGGCCGAGACCCGCCGCAATCTGGACGCCATGCTGACCGAATTGGGCAAACGCAAAATCACCGTGCTGCTGGCGGGCATGCTGGCGCCGCCGAACCTGGGCCCCGATTATGCCAGGGATTACAACAGCCTGTATCCCGATCTCGCCAAAAAGCACGGCGTCGCGCTATATCCATTCTTCCTGGCGGGCGTGGCGGCACAGGCGGCCTTGAACCAGCCCGATGGTTTGCACCCCAATGCGGCCGGCGTTCAGGTCATTGTCGATGCCATGACCCCGCATGTGCTAGAGCTGTTGGACAAATAAGCGGGAGAGTAACAGCGTGCGTCTGTTCGTGGCGATCCAGTTGCCGGAGCCTATTAAGGATACCCTGACCGCCATGTGCGGCGGCGTTGACGATGCCCGCTGGCGCGAGCGCGAGCAGTTGCATCTGACCCTGCGTTTCATCGGCGATGTCGATGGCGCCATGGCCCGCGATATCGACGACGTGCTGTATCAGATTTCAGCGCCGGCTTTCTCTCTGACCTTGCGGCGAACCGGATTTTTCACCGAACGGAAGCTGGCCCGCGTGCTGTGGGCCGGCGTGGAAGACGACACCGCGCTGCGGCATTTGCACGGCAAGATCCAGTACGGTTTAACCACCATCGGCCTGCAACCGGAACGCCGGCGCTATCACCCTCACGTCACCCTGGCCCGTCTGCCCGGCCTCGACCCGATGGAAGCCGAAGGCTATGCCGCCCGCTACAGCGAATATGCTTCACCCCCCTTCACCGTGGACCGATTTTGTTTATTCTCCTCCCACCTGTCGCGGGATGGCGCAATCTATACTCTGGAGGCCGAATATCCCCTGGCGCAAGGCGATTCATGAGAGGATTAATGGTTGGAGTCTTCGCCCAAATCTTCTATGGCCGCCATGTCAGCATCGGAAAAACCGAAATGATGGCCGATTTCATGGATCAGGACATGACGCACCAGATCGCTCAGGTCTTCCCCGCTTTCGATCCAGTAGTCCAGCAAGGGCCGGCGGTAGAGGAAGATCATATCCATGTCGTCGGGCACCAGAGCGATGCTTTTTTGCTGCAAATTGATGCCGTGATACATGCCCAGCAAATCGTACGGCGAGCGCAAGGACATCTGGCGCATGGTCTCGTCATCGGGAAAATCCACCACCTGGATCACCACGTCGCTCAATTTCCGGCGCAGGGGT
>CAYWYB010000371.1:1453-4898 GCA_964462145.1 uncultured Rhodospirillaceae bacterium | reverse complement strand
ATCCCCGTCCGCCATGATCTGCTGAAATCCAATGGCCTCTCGATGCTGGGCCAAGACGCTTTCAACACGCGGCAAGTCGCCCCGAGCAACGGTAAAGGTCATATCCGTCGTGGTGCCGTCGGGCGAGGCACTTTGTACGATCATATCGACGTTTATGTTGGCATCCGCCAGCGGGCCGAATATGGCCGCGGCCACGCCGGGCCGGTCAGATACATGCAACAAGGTTACCTTTGCCTCGTCGGAGGCATAAGTAATACCACTGACCACCGCTTGTTCCACGATTTCATCCTCATCAACAACTAACGTACCGGGAGTATCATTGAAGCTGGAGAGCACCTGCACCCGCACCCGGTGGTTCATGGCCAATTCGACCGATCGGGTTTGCAACACCTTGGCGCCTTGGGACGCCATTTCCAGCATTTCCTCGTAAGTTATTCTATCAAGTTTTTGCGCCGCCGTCACGATACGGGGATCGGCGGTGTAGACCCCGTCCACATCCGTGTAGATATCGCATCGATCCGCGCCCAAGGCGGCGGCCAGGGCCACAGCGGTGGTGTCGGAGCCGCTACGCCCCAGCGTGGCGATGCGGTTTCTAGGTGAAATCCCCTGAAAACCGGCGACCACGGCAACTTCACCTGCCTCCATGCGCTGAATTATATCCGCTCCATCGATATCCACGATGCGGGCGCTGCCATGTACGTCGTCCGTACGGATGGGAACCTGCCAGCCCTGCCAGGAACGGGCCGATACGCCCCTTTCCTGCAATGCCATGGCCAGCAAGCCGATGGTGACCTGTTCGCCCGTGGAGACCACGGCGTCGTATTCCCGCGCATCATGCAGGCTGCTCATTTCCCGGGTCCACTCAATCAGCTGATTTGTGGTTCCCGCCATGGCGGACAGCACCACCGCGATCTGATTGCCCTCGCCCGCGATCCTGGCCACACGGTCCGCGACGTGACGCAGGCGCTCCACGTCAGCCACGGACGTGCCGCCAAATTTCATTACTATTCGTGCCATAACCTCACCTGGCGGCCACTAACAACAGTCGCCGCCCACTATTCCCTCGCCGCGCGGCTCTTTGCCGCCGCTGGCGCGGCTATACATACTCAAAGGTCAGGATTCTTACAAGTGAGGGGACGAGTTAGGCGCAAAAGAGTGTGTTTCAGGGCCGCAATGGCGCCCCCGGGCGCCCCGAAGCCGACAAAAATGCAAGACCCGCCGGGGTTACCCGCACCATGGCCCCCAAACCATCCTGATTTTCGCGGCATAGCAACTTTTGTTCTACCGCGTCCTCCCATATGGGCAGGCGCGGGCATGATGTGCGCCATGCCGACATGACCTCTTCATAGGGGCGGGGTTGAACGGCAACCCATTCCACCAAGTCTAGTACCAGCGCCTCATTCGCGATCGCCATTGTGTCCCCCTTTATCCTTGTATCATGGCAAACATATGGTATCGAAATGCAATTTCGAAAGTATGCTAGTGTCCCGGACCAGCATGCCGAATATAGCAAAAAGGGCCGTCATGGCACAGGCGAGCAGCATAGACCCGGTCGAAGTTGACCGTTTTGCCCAATTGGCGGCGGAATGGTGGGACGCGGACGGCGCAATGGCGCCGCTGCATCGCCTGAACCCGCCCCGCCTGCGATATAGCCGCGAGAGGCTGTGCGAGCAATTTTCACTGGACCCCACGGACCTGCGCCCCCTGAAAGGCCTGAAATTGCTGGATGTGGGCTGTGGCGGCGGCTTGCTGTCCGAGCCTTTCGCGCGCATGGGCGCGACCGTCGTCGGCATTGATGCCGCCGCCGAAAACATCGCCGCCGCCCGCACCCACGCCGCCGCCGTTGGCCTGGAAGTAGACTATCGCGCCATGGCGGCGGAGGATCTGGCGGCCACGGGTGCACGCTTCGATGTCGTGGTCAGTATGGAGGTGATCGAGCATGTGGCCGATGTCGCCGGCTTCATGGCCACCTGCGTCGAACTGACCCGTCCGGGCGGCGCCCTTTTGCTGGCGACCCTGAACCGCACGGCCAGATCCTATTTGGAGGCCATCCTGGGCGCGGAATATATCCTGGGCTGGCTGCCCGCGGGCACCCATGATTGGAGCCGTTTCCGCAAACCCGCCGAATTGGGTCGGCATCTGCGCCGTGCCGGCGCCGAGCCGCGCGATATTACCGGCATGCGCTATTGGCCCCGCCAGGATGAATGGCGCCTATCCAGGGATACCGGCGTGAACTATCTGGTTCATGCGATCCGGCCCGAGCGGCCCTAGGGCGTGTCTCAGGCCTGACCGTACCCGAAATCAACCATCTGCCTGGTAGTAATCCGGGAAATAATCGCGGACATAGGTGCTGTTCAGGGCGTAGGCATAGCACGAGTTGCGCAGACCGGGGCTGAGGAACAGTTTGCCGTCGCCTTTGTCTTCCATGTTCTCCACGACTTCAAACAGGGACTGCATGGCGGTTGTCGCCATTTGCGCCAGCATCTCGTTCAGATGAGTACAGCCGACAACGCCGCCCAGACGCTCACGAATGGCACGGTTCCAGCCCGGCCCCATTTTCAGCCCTTCCAGGCGGCTATAGTTGGGCGCCGCAAGGTGACAGGGGCCATGGGCGCCCACATCCATCTGCGCCTCGGCCTGGCGCACCACCAGATCCGTATCGACGGTCAGGCGCAGCCACATATCGTGCACCGGCTGGTCCGCCGTGCGTTCGCTATCCAGCATGGAATAGTCGTCTTCCTTGATATCGGTAATATGGCCTTCGATGTCCCACAGGCCGTCCTGGCGCTCGTAGGCTTTCAATTCAAGATTACGCGTGTGCGAGAGGGCGCGCGGCGCCGGATCACTTAAAGGCAAGGGAAAACTCCTAGCGGGATTGAGGGCAAATATTCATGACGACAGGCAAATCGGCACGAGACTATGCCAACCTAACCCGAGATCTTAAACGGAGATGATAATATAACGGCGTCCCGTGACGCCTGAAAGTACGC
This sequence comes from uncultured Rhodospirillaceae bacterium, assembly GCA_964462145.1. GTDB lineage: Bacteria > Pseudomonadota > Alphaproteobacteria. The sequence goes on along the minus strand of CAYWYB010000371.1, from coordinate 1,908 downwards.
TATGCGCTCGCGGCGACGACCGCGCCATCGTCGGCCATGGCCGACATCGGTTGTGCCCAGGCCTGGATCGGGGCCGTGGATGGCTGCGGCACTTCGTAGGTGTATTCCCAATTGGCGGAATCGGAAAACAGCTTGCGCAGAATTTGGTTGTTGGAGGTATGGCCGGTGCGCTGACCCGCGAAATGGCCTAGGATCGGCCCGCCCGCGAGGTAAAGATCACCGACGCAATCCAATACTTTGTGGCGGACGAATTCGTCGCCATAGCGGAGACCGCCCTCGTTCAAGATTTCATCGTCCTGACCAACCACCACGGCATTGTCCAGGGAGCCGCCCTGGGCCAGCCCCAGTTCCATCAGGCGGCTGACCTCGCGTTCGAAGCCAAAGGTCCGGGCGCGGCAGATATCCCGTTTGAAGCCGCCATTATGCAGGTCGAAATATCCGGCTTTCTCGGCGAT
>CAYWYB010000371.1:0-1443 GCA_964462145.1 uncultured Rhodospirillaceae bacterium | reverse complement strand
TCAATCTCCAGTGCCACGGTGAAACCGCTTGAGGGCAACAGCGCGGCGCGGCGGTCGCCATCCTCGATCTCGACCCGGCGCAGAACCCGAACACAGCGGCGGCGGGTTTGCTGCGGCTGCAGGCCGGCGCATTCGATCAGGAAAACAAACGGCGCCGAAGAACCATCCATGATCGGAACTTCCGGACCATCCAGTTCCACCCTGACATTATCGATACCACAACCGGCAAGCGCGGCCATCAAATGCTCGATCGTGGCGACTTTTACACCGGCGGCATTTTGTACCGTTGTCGACATAACCGTATCGCTGACCGTATCCCAACGGGCCGGCAGGTCGGCGTCCACATCAACTGTCGTGTCCGCGGCCATATCCTTGGCACCAGCCGCCAAATCAGTGCGGTGAAAGACGATGCCAGTATCCGCCGGCGCGGGACGCAGGCACATGGCGACCTTGATACCGCTATGCAGTGCCACACCGGAACAATTGATTGCATTTTTCAGCGTATGTTGCTGTTTACTGGCCACGTCTTCTATCCGTCCCAACCGATTCTTAGTCTCGCGCGCCGATGCCCAATTAAGTTAAACTTAAAGCTAAGTGGAAATTCCATTTCCACATCCCCGCAGGCGTTCTGGAGGGGGCAGTTGCGTAAAACAGAATCTCCCTTAAAAAAGAGCATCTTGGATGATGTTATTAGCAAGCGCTCCCAAGATGCTCAAATCAAACTGTATTACATTTCGTTACGGCGCCAATCTGATTAACCTTTTCGGCATATCAGATCGGCGCCGATGCTGTTCCTAGCTGCCTCTAGTTAGCCTGGCGGCGCAGGAATGAAGGGATTTCCAACAAATCCTCCTCGGTCTGTGGCGGCGCCAACGGTTGCGCCGGCTCGGTTGGTAGGCTTTGCTCCGGCGCTTCCGGTTCAGGCGTCACCGTCTGGGCCGGTTCGACATATTCCGGCATGACGGGCGGGGCCGGTTCCCCCGCTACATCGGCGACGACATCAGCGGGCGCGTCAGACGGAGCATCCGACGCCAGCGCCTGCCGCATCCGTTGCGGGCTTGGTTGCTCCAACCTCGGCTGCCGCGGTGCCGGAGCGGCAGGTTCTACTGCTTTCGGCGCCTGCTTCCGCCGGAACAGCGAGAAACCCCGGATTTTACGCTTGGCGGGCTGCTCGGCCGGGTTCAAGGCTTCCGCTTCAGCCAACGGGTCGGGTTGATGCAGCGGGCTGCGGTCCTTCTCGGGCCGGCTCGGGGGTGGCGCCATGAAGGGGCCCTCGGCCATGCTGACATCGGCCTTGCGTTGGTTTCCCAAGGCCATGGGCGCCATGGGCTCGGGCTCTGCCTGGGGTGGTTTCGGAGCCGGAACGCGCTCCTCCAAGGTCAGCGGCAGTGCCGGCGGCTCTTCCGTTTGCCCCTCTGACGCCGTGGCGACTTCCGCCGCCCC
>CAYWYB010000370.1:0-4898 GCA_964462145.1 uncultured Rhodospirillaceae bacterium | reverse complement strand
ACCGTATTGGGTCTAGGAACCTCTCAGCCGCCATGGCGGCTCCCCCCGCAGTGAAGGGCGATCATAGTGCCGATTGACTATGACCGCAAATATGTAGTGAGGTTAGCCGATGAATCAGACCTTTTCAGAACAGTTGCGTGCCGGCTGCGAGGCGGATTGGCGCGCCGCGACCAAGCACCGTTTTGTGGCCGAGCTGGCCAATGACACCATCGCGGAAGCGGATTACGCCCGCTATCTGATCCTTGATTATGCGTTTCTCGATATCCTGGTGGCGCACGTGGGCCAGGCCGTCACGACGGCTCCCAGCATGGTGGAAAAACGACAATATGCGGGTTTTCTGGGCGTTCTGACCGGCGACGAGGACGACTATTTCCTGCGTTCCTTCGCCGCCATGGGCGTGGCGGAGGCGGACTGGCGCCAGCCCTTCGATCATGCGGTGGTGCGTGGCTTCCGCCAGATCATGCTGGGCGGAGAGAGGGCGACATACGCCAACGTGCTGGCGGCGCTGTTGCCGGTGGAGTGGGTTTATTTGAGTTGGGCCAAATCCGTCGCCGATCAGGCGCCGGCGCGGTTTTATCTCAAGGAATGGATCGATCTGCACACCGATCCGGGTTTCGAGGCCTTTGTTATGTGGATGGCCTCGGAAATGGACCGTATCGGCCCGATGCTTTCGGACGGCGAGCGGCAGACCGTGCAGGATATCTTCAATCGCGCGGTCGAATTGGAAGTCGCGTTCTTCGATGCGGCTTATACCACCGAACGTTAAGGCAGGATAATCCGGGCCATGGACGATGAGCTAGACCTGCCCGACGGCATCGGACCCCATGAATTCCGGGAACTTGAACTGATGCTGGCCGGCGAAAAGCCACTGGCGATGTTTTCGGATGTCATTCCGTCGAGCTTCGATTGGCCAGAAGCCGAATTCGAACCGCATGTGCAAGCGGGCACTTTTGTTAAGCGGGAAGAGATCTTCCAACCCCCAGATCTGCCGCGGCCAATGCGCGTGGTTTATTACGCGTTGCCGAGGGAAGCTTGGAGAATTGAAAAACTGCACGCCCTAAACATGGAAATTCATGTGGGCAGGCGAAAGTGGACAGATCAGGACGAGTTCGAGACGGGCCGACTGCTGGGATACAGCGAAGAACAGGTGCGCGTGTTCCTGCGCTGGATCGCTAGGTCGCGGTCAAAGGAAAATTCACCTTAGATTCTGGCAAAGACCATTAATTATTACGATGTTGCATCCCTGATTGCGCGCCACAGGCGTTCCGATGTGGCGGGCATGTCGATGTCGGTAATGCCCAGGGGCTTCAGGGCATCCAGCACCGCCGACATGATGGTCTGCGGCGCGCCAATGCAGCCCGCCTGGCCCGAGCCCTTGACCCCCAGTGGGTTGTTCAAGGTCGGGGTTTGCCGGAAATGCACCTCGAACGGCGGCAGGTGCGAGGCGCGGGGCACGGTGTAATCCATCAGGGTGCCACTGAGCAGTTGTGCCGTCTCGGGGTCGTAGGCGACTTCCTCCCACATGGCCTGGCCGATACCCTGGGTGACGCCGCCTTGGACCTGGCCTTCGGTCAGGCGCGGGTTGATCATGGCGCCATAGTCATCGACCATCAGATAACGCGCCAGGCGTATGGCGCCGGTATCCCGGTCGATCTCAACCTCGGCCACATGGCTGCCGCTGGGCAGGGTGAAGGGCGCATCCTCGCGCCTCTCGTAACTATCCAGGCTTTCGCCGGCCATTTTCGGATCCCGCGCGGCGGCCGCCACTTCCAGTAGCGAGACTGAGCGGCCAGAGTCAGGCACGTGAAATACGCCGTCCGTGAATTCCAGCGCGTCCGCATCTGCTTGCAGCATCTGCGCCGCGACGGGCCGGGCCTTGGCCAGGGCCGCCTCGATTGCCGCAACCAGGGCGCTGCCGCCCATGTGCATGGAGCGGGCGCCGCCGTGGCCGTTGCCGGCGCGGACCAGGGCGGTATCGGCCTGGATATAGCGAAAACTGTCCAAGGGCAGGCCAAAGCGGTCGGCAGCGATCTGGCTGTATGCGGTTTCGTGGCCCTGGCCATTGGATTCCGTGCCCAGGCGCAATTCCACCGTGCCGTCGGCCAGGAATTTGACTTCTGCGCCTTCCGAGGGCGCCCCGCGCGCGGTCTCCAGGAAACAGGCAATGCCTAAACCCAGCAGCTTGCCCTCCTTCGCAGCCGCGGCCCGCCGCGCCTCGAAGCCGCTACGGTCAGCGAGACGAACCGCCTCTTCCAAGTTGCCCTTGAAATCGCCGGTGTCGATTTCGATCCCCAACGACGAGGTATAGGGATAGCTATCGATGACATTAAGCAGGCGCAGTTGTACGCCATCGATGCCTGTTTGCACCGCCGCCGCCTCAATCAGCCGTTCGATGATGTAGTTGGACTCCGGCTTACCGGCGCCGCGATATGCATCCACGGGCACGGTGTTGGTAAAGGCGCCGCGCACTTCCAGAAAGACATGAGGAATGGCATAGACCCCGCCCATGGCGGTGGAGGCGGCATTGGTGGACACCCCCGGTCCAAAGGATGACAGATAGGCACCCATGTCGGCGGTGGTGGAGGCGGATAGGGCGAGGAAACGGCCGTCCGCATCCAGCGCCAGGCGGGCTTTGGCGTGAATGTCGCGGCCCTGGGCGGAGGATAGGAAATCCTCGCTGCGTTCTGCGACCCATTTGACGGGCCGGCCCAGGCGCCGCGCGGCCCACAACAGCAAGACGTATTCGGGATAAACGAAATTCTTCAGGCCGAAACCGCCGCCAACGTAAGGTGCCGCGACGTTCAGTTTATCCTCCGCCACCTTGAAGACCGCGTTGGCCAACTGGGCACGAATACCGTGCACGCCTTGCCCGGTGACCAGCAAATTCAGTGTGTCGGTGCCTTGGTCATAACTGCCGATGGCGGCGCGCGGTTCCGTTGGTGCGGCGGAGACCCGGTTGTTGACGATATCGAGTTCGACCACATGGGCCGCGCCGGTGAAGGCGGCATCCGTCGCTGCCCGGTCGCCCTTTTCAAATACATAGGACAGATTACCCGGTGCCTCGGCCCAGATCTGCGGTGCGTCGGGTGCCAGCGCCGCCAGGCTGCCGGTCACGGCGGGCAAATCGCCGTAGTCGACCTCGATCAACTCCAAGGCATCAAGCGCCGCCTCGTGGCTTTCCGCCACGACAAAGGCCACCGGATCGCCCACATGACGCACGCGGTTTTCGGCCAGGGCGGGACGGGGCGGCACGATGATGGGTTCAACCGTCGCCACCACGGCCGGGGCGGCGCAGGGCAGGGGGCCGATGCCGTCGCCGGCCAGATCGGCGGCTGTGTAGACGCCGAGGACGCCGGGCAAGGCGGCGGCCGCGCCAGTGTCCATGGCGGTAATCAGGGCATGGGCATGGGGCGAGCGTAAAACCGCGCCATGCAATTGCCCATCCTGGTTGATATCGGCGGTATATTTCGCCGCGCCCGTCAGGAAGCCATGATCCTCCCGCCGTTGTATGGATTGACCAAGCATCGTTTGGCCAAGAGGGGCATCGCTCATAATCGAACCTCAAACAATTGGAATATCTCAGACCAACAACAAGCCTAGACATATCCAGCCGTCGTTGGAACTGATTTTACTCATGCTTGCTTGTGTTACCGGGGACAGGGGCCCTATTATCCATGCAGCATTCATCATGAACCGGCATCATGATCCGGAATATCAGGGGTAAGCAAGAAATGAACGACAACAGCCAGCAGTTCAAATGGATTGGTACGAGTCCGATCAGGCCCGACGGATTAGACAAGGTTACCGGCAGGGCTCTGTTCGGCGCCGATCTCAAACTGCCAGGCATGCTGGTCGGTCGAATTCTGCGCAGCCCCCACGCCCATGCCCGCATTCGTGGCATTGATACATCCAAGGCCGAGGCCCTGGCCGGCGTGAAGGCGGTTGTCACTTCGGCTGATTTTCCCGATCAACCTTCGGTCTATGTGGGCCCCGACCGGGTACAGCAGAACATGCACCACATTACCCGCAACATCATGGCGCGGGAAAAGGCGCTGTACGACGGCCATGCGGTGGCGGCGGTGGCGGCAACCTCCGCCTCGATCGCGGATCAGGCCTTGAAGCTGATTGAGGTTGATTACGAAGTGCTGACCCCTGTCACCAGCGTGGCCGCGGCCCTGGCCCCCGATGCTCCCCTGTTGCATGAAGACCAGATTACCCGCGGCATGGACCCGGAGCCCAAAAAACCTTCGAACATCGCCAAATTCGGTGAGTTCTCGGTGGGTGATGCGGAGGCCGGCTTTGCCGAGGCCGACGAAGTGGTCGAAATGGATTTCACCACCGAGACTGTGCATCAAGGTTATATCGAGCCGCACGCCTGTATCGCGCACCATAAACAGGACGGCCAGGCCGAGATTTTCTGCTCGACACAGGGCCATTTCGTGGTCCGCGCGGCGACGGCCAAGCTGCTGGGCATGAAGCAGGCGGATCTGACCGTCACCGCGTCTGAAATGGGCGGCGCCTTTGGCGGCAAGACCGTCGTGTATGTGGAACCCGTCGCCCTGGCCCTGTCGCGCAAATGCGCGCTGCCGGTACGGATGGTGATGTCTCGGGTCGAGGTGCTGAAGGCCTCCGGCCCCACGGCCTGCTCGATCATGAAGGTGAAAATCGGTGCCAAGAAGGACGGCACCATCACCGGCGCCACGGCGGAGCTGAAATTCGGCGGCGGCGCCTTTCCTGGCGCACCGGTGATCGGCGCGGCCATGTGCGCCTTTTCCCGCTATGATCTGGCCAATGTCACGACCACGGCCTATGACGTTGTCGTCAACCGACCCAAGGCGGCGGCCTATCGCGCGCCGGGCTCGCCCATCGCGGCATTTGGCGTCGAAAGCACCCTGGAT
>CAYWYB010000369.1:0-4968 GCA_964462145.1 uncultured Rhodospirillaceae bacterium | reverse complement strand
GATACCGCGCGTCCTGTTCAAACCAGGTGGCCGCCATGAATAATGCGGGCTAATTCTCTGCGACCGATGATCGTCAGCCATTTGGGCCGGATTGACGTGAGCGCGCTAAGTAATGCCTCGTCGTAGGTTTGTGCGGTTGCAAGCGGAACTGGGATCTCCGACTGCTTGCGTGTCGGCAAACCGCCCGTCCTCTTCGTCGGCCAGAGCATACTACTTTGTATGGGCGGGCCGGACACAAAAAAGCCGCGGACGGGACAACGCCATCCGCGGCGATTACAGAAGTTCGGGAAAAGCAACCGGCCCGGCGCGGCCGGTTGTGGATTGTCAGGCCGGTTGATACATGCTTGAGAAAACATCAGCGGCGAGGATGCGCTGATCGCCCAGACTATCCAGACCCGGCGTGGAAACCTGGAACGTGACATGGCGGATGCCATGGGGTCCCGTGGTCACACCATTGACGCGCGCAGTTTCAACCAGATCATGAGCGACGCGGCGCTGGTAAGTATCGCCCTCGCTCAGGGTATTTTGCCTTTCAGACCGACGAAAAAACATGCCGAAATTCCCAATGTAAAAAGCAGGTTAGTGGCGCAATAAACTGTTACCGGGCTTACGTTAACCAACCTATTGTAAAGAAACTCTTAATAAATCTGCTGTGGATATTAATTATACGATTCGAACAACTAAGTCCTTGAGGCCACTGCCAATTGGTGAAAACAGGGAAAAGTTATCCACCTAGTGTCTTGCCATTGGCGGCGTCTTCGGCGCGGGCATCCTGGCTGCGTTCCTCGACTGGGCCATAGCCGCCGCCGCCGGCTGTCTCGATGCGCAAGCGGTCGCCGGGATACAGCCTTGTCACCTGCTTTGATGGAATGCTTTCTTCCCCGCCCCCGGCCCGCAGAATCCGGGCCGAGGCGAGGCCGCCGGCTTCGCCGCCCAAACTACCCTGGGCGGCATGGTCATGGCGCTCGCCACGATAGGTAACGGTAACCTCGCCGGCCATGATTTCGTACTCCCGGCGGCAGCCCAGGCCGCCGCGAAATTGCCCGGCCCCACCCGAACCCGGTAACAGGCCGAAATGATGCACTCGGATCGGGGCATCCAGTTCCAGGGCCTCCACCGGCAGGTTCATGCAATTGGTGGCGTCGGTCTCTATCATGTCGACACCGTCGCCCAGGTTCGAGGCGCCGCTGCCCGAGGCGATCAGATCGCCGACCACGAAGGTCGAGCCGTCCTCGCGCTGCCCGCCGAACGACAGGATCAACAATTCGCCGCCCGAATCCGCAGGGATACGCGCGGGCAGGACATCCTTCAGGGCGCCCAGGATGCAACCGGTAATCCGCTTGATCGTGGCGGTGCGGGAGTTGACCGGCGCGGGCGGCCTTGGATTGACCAGGCTGCCTTCGGGCAGGGTTAGGCTGACGGGGCGAAAGCAGCCGCCATTGGTGGGAATTTCGGGATCCGTAATGGCGCGGACGGCAAACAGCGCCGCGGCGGCGGTGCCGGAGGGTACGCAATTGAAGGGCCCGCGCACTTGCGCCGCGGTGCCCTCGAAGCTGCAGCTTAAGCGGCCATCCTCGACCTGCACCAATACCTTTATGGGGATCGGCGTATCCAGCTCGATACCATCGTTGTCGAGATAATCTGTATAGCCGTACGTGCCGTTCGGTATGGCCCGGAGTGACTCCCGTGTCATCTGCTCCGAGCGGTCCAGCAATTCGTCGAAGACGTGCAACAACGTTTCCGCGCCATATTTCCCGGCAACTTCGTCCAGCCGTCGTGCTCCTACCGTGCAGGCGGCAATCTGTGCATTCAGATCGCCCATGAAGGCGTCCGGCATGCGCACGTTCTGGCGCATCATGGCCACGAAGGTTTCGTTCATGACGCCGTTATCGCGCAATTTCAGGGGCGGTATGCGGATGCCTTCCTGAAAAATTTCCGTCGCGTTGGTCGGCACCGAGCCCGGTGCCATGCCGCCCACGTCCTGGTGGTGGGTCATGGCGGCGGCGATGGCTATTGCGCGGCCTTGATGCATGATCGGCATGGCGACGGCCAGGTCAGGCAAATGGGTGCCGCCCAGGTAGGGATCGTTCATCACCAGAAGATCATCGGCGGCGAGACTGTTCAATGGGAAATATTCCAGGAAGGTCTCGATTACCGGGATCAGGGTGGCCAGATGGATGGGGATGGAAATCGACTGCGCTAGGGTCTCGCCGGAAATGGAAAACAGGCAGGCCGAGGCATCCAGGCCTTCCTTGACGATGGGCGAAAAGGAACTACGTAGCAGGGTCGATTGCATCTCGTTGGCGATGCCGTCCAGCTTGTTGCGCAGAACCTCGAGCGTCACCGGGTCCGTCTTCGTCATGGCGCACCATCTTCGGCTTTTTCAAGGATCAGGGTTCGCGACTCCGCCACCCTGGCTGTCCAATTCGCGGTCAAAAGAGTTGTCGTATCCGCCTGTTCGATGATGGCCGGGCCCGAGACCTTTGTGCCGGTTGCCATGGCGGCACGGTCGAGGATAGGTGCCTCGAGCGCGCCGGCGCCGCCGGGCATATGTACCGCGCGGTGGGCCTTTATCATTTCGCCGCCATCAGGCGGCCGCGCCGGTTCTTCACCAGCGCCTGACTTGGCCGCCAGATGCACCGTACGCAGATTGACTATTCTGGCGGGGGCCTCGAAACGATGGCCGTTAATGCGGTCGTGGGTTTCCAGGAACGCCTCGTAGATGGCGGCCAGGGGATCGGCGCCGGCCAGATCCACGGGCACGCTCAAATGATAGGACTGGCCCACGAAACAGACGTCGGCGTGGTGGCGCACCGTGCAATCGCCGGGTTTGATGTTCTCGCGGGCCATCAGCGCCTGGGCTTGGACATCAAGACCCTGATAGGCCTCGCTCAAATCTGACGGGGTCAGCTTGGCCAGGTCATGGCCAAATGCCATGGTTACCTCGTGTTCAACTCTTGCATCCAGCAGACCCTGGGCCGACAGTACGCCGGGGTGCGGTGGTACCAGGACCCGGCGAATACCAAGTTCCTCGGCCAATGCTATGGCGTGCAGCGGCCCCGCGCCGCCCAGGGCGACAAGGGAAAAGCCGCGTGGATCGTGCCCCCGGCGCACGGTGATGGCGCGGATGCCCTCGGCCATTTGGGCGTTCAGAACCCGGTGAATACCCAGGGCCGCCTCCGCCACCCCCAGGCCCAAGGGCTTGGCGACGGTTTCGGTGATGGCGGTACGGGCCAGATCCACATCCAGAACGACGCTGCCGGCCGCGAAATAGTCAGGATCGAGATAGCCTAACAGCAACGAAGCATCTGTCACAGTGGCCGCTGTGCCGCCTTTGCCGTAACAGGCTGGACCGGGTTCCGAACCGGCCGAGCGTGGGCCGACCCGCAGGCCGCCGGCGCCATCCAGCCAGGCGATGGAGCCACCGCCTGCACCGATCGGGTTGATATCAATCATCGAGACGCGCACCGGATAGCCGTCAATGGCGCCTTCCGTGCGTACTGTTGGTTCGCCCCGTTCGATCAGGGCGATGTCGCAGGTGGTGCCGCCGATATCGATGCTGATCAGATCGCCAAGATCCTCTCTGGCGCCGATATTGCGGGCTCCCATGACGCCGGCGGCGGGGCCGGAAAGAAACAGGCGAACGGGCCGCTCCCGCGCCACCTCGGTGCCCGCCAGACCGCCGCGCGACTGCATGATCTGCAACGGCGCCGCCACGCCTGCCTGGCTCAGGCCGCCCTGCAGTCGATCCAGATAGCCATCGACGACGGGTTTGATATAGGCATCAAACGTGGTTACCGCCGTGCGTTCGTATTCACGGAACGCGGGGTCGATCTCGGCTGAAAGCGAGAGCGCGAGGCCCGGATGGCGTTGCCGGATCAGAGCCGCCGCGCGCTGTTCATGGACCGGGTTCAGAAAGGCAAACAGAAATACAATGGCGATGGCCTGGGCGCCCCTGGCCACCAGATCATCGACTGCCTGTAACAGCGCGGCCTCGTCCAGGGGCGTTACGATTTGCCCCTTGGCGTCAATTCGCTCGGGGATCTCCAAGCGAAAGGCGCGTGGGGCCAGGAAGCCTGGTGTTTCGGGCCTCAGGCGAACCTCGTACAGGGCCTGGCGGAACTGCCGGCCAATTTCCAGCACGTCGCGGAAGCCCATACTGGTCAGCAGCCCGACGCGGGCGCCCTTGCGTTCCAGCACCGCGTTGGTGGCGACGGTGGAGCCGTGAACAAAGCGGCTGACCTGGGCACCCTGTAGGGCGCCCATTAGTTCCAACCGGCGCACGGCCTCCAGGACGGCGATGCCGGGATCGTCGCGGGTAGTGGGCAGTTTCAGAATCTGGCTTGCTTGGCCCGGGCGGCGGCAGACCACGTCCGTGAAGGTGCCGCCGATATCGACCCCGATTTCAACACCGGTCTCAATGGTGCTGTGGCCATCGCTATCGGGCGGCATGGCGCTTCATAAGATCATCGGAGGCGGCTGGCGCCGCTGGTTCGTAAAGTGTTTTTCCGGGTTCTCTTGGGGGGGGGTCAAGGCCGCGTGCTCCCATGCTGCCAGATTGCCGCCGCTATCTTTTGCTTGGCCAGAAGCCGGCCCACGAGCGTGATTTGGGCTGCAATATGGGATTGCCATATAGATCCCGCTCGACCCGCTGGGGCAGCAACTGTGGTTCCACTACCTTTTTCCCCATGTAATCGTCGCGCAGCAGGGGGCTGCTGCCGCAGGCTGACAAGGTAAGGATCAGAACGGAGGAAACGAGAAGGGGAGCTACTATTTTCATGGTCACCATGCTTACATTTACGAGGCGAAAGGATCAACCTGCTTACCCTCGCCGGGCGGATGGATCAAGCCGGCGGTCAAAAAAAAAGAGGCCACCGCTTGCCATGATTGCAGCGGTGACCTTGAGGTTAGGTATCTCTGATGAAGCGCCGGGCGGCCTGCTTGCAATGTGGGGCGCAGGCCGCCCGG
>CAYWYB010000368.1:0-4971 GCA_964462145.1 uncultured Rhodospirillaceae bacterium | reverse complement strand
TTCGAAGAAGTCATGGAAGCGCGCGGTAAGGGGATGCCGGCGGCGGACGAGGTCTCGATCACGGGCGCCGATCCGGTGTTCTCGACCAAGTTCAAGATCGGCGAAACCTGCGCCGCGGTGTTGGCCGGTATCGGCGTCGCGGTCACCGACATCTGGGAGCTGAAGACCGGCCGCCGGCAACAGACCGCGATCGACGTGCGCCGGGCGGCCGCCGCGTTGCGCAGCACGACCTATATGCAGCGGCCTCACCCGAAGGGCGGTTGGGAGAACATCGTCAATCGCGGCCACAACGACATGATCAAGATCACCCAGCCCTGGCCGACCAAGGACGGGCGCTGGGTTCTGCCCCATTTCGGCCTGCCCCATTTGCAAAAAAAGAACCTGGAACTGCTGGGGGCCGAGCCCAATCCGGAATCCGTGGCGGCGGCGGTGGCGAAATGGGATGCGCTTGATCTGGAAGCCGCGATCGACGAGGCGCGAACCTGCGGCGGCATGGTGCGCTCCAACGAGGAATGGCTGGCGACGCCGCACGGCCAGGCCTTGGCGGCGAAGCCTATCGTGGAAATTTTCAAGATTGGCGACAGCGATCCCGAACCCTTCCCCGAAGGCGACCGCCCCCTCAGCGGCATCCGCGCCCTTGATCTGACGCGCATTCTGGCGGGCCCCATCGCCGGCCGCACTCTGGCCGAGAACGGCGCCGATGTATTGATGGTCACGGCAGAGCATCTGCCCCAGATCAAGGAACATGTCATGGACACCTCCCATGGCAAACGCAGCTTCTATCTGAACCTGAAGGACGCCGACGACGCCGCGCAATTGAAGGCGTTGGTGAAAGACGCCGATGTCTTCTCCCAAGGTTACCGCCCGGGCATGTTGCAGGGCCTGGGCTTCAGCCCCGAGGATCTGGCGGAAGCCCGCCCCGGTATCGTCTATCTGTCGATCAGTTGCTATGGCGCCGACGGCCCGTTCAGCCACCGCGCCGGCTGGGAGCAGGTGGCCCAGACCATGACCGGCATCTGCCACGAAGGCGGCGAGGACGGGCCGGCATTATTGCCGGCCGCGGCCTGCGATTACACCACCGGCTATTTGGGCGCTTATGGCATTTTATTGGCCCTGGCCCGCCGGGCGCGGGAAGGCGGCAGTTATCACGTCCGCGTCTCGCTGTGCCAATCAGGCATGTTCATCTATCGCCAGGGCAAGACCGGCGCCGTGCAGCCGGACATGGACCTGTCGGATGACGAGTTGGCGAAGATGCATGTGGACTCGCAAACAGCTGACGGCCCCCTTCGCCACGTGGGCCCGGTGCTGAATTTTTCCGAGACCGCGCCCCATTGGACTCGGCCAACCCCGGTTCTGGGCGGCGACCGGCCGGAATGGCTGGATACGAGCACAGCGTCTGGGGCGGCCGACGCGGCGGAGTAGCTACTTCGCCGCTTCCGCCAAAAGCAGCCGGGTCATCTCGTCTGGGTGGCTCAACATGGGGTAATGGCCCGCGTCCAGTTCGATCCAGTCCGCGGCCAGCTTATCAGCCGTGCGCCGCTGGTGCGCCTCGGATGGATTTACGCTGCCGGTGCAATAGACCACCGTGGCCGGCCATGATTGGGCCCAGAACTTGTCCAGATCGGCGGCGTTGCCGGCCTTGGGGTGCAGGGTGGCCCGGTCCAGGGCCCATTCCTTCAGTGCCGGTTCCAGATCGGCGAACAGACGCTCGGCCATGCCCTGACGGTTCGGCCCGGCGGCAAATTCGGTCTCGTCGTTGGGCGGCTGGTTCGGGGCAACGATGACGATGTCTTTGACGGTTTCGCCTGGTTGCGGCGCCAGGGCATCGATATAAACCAGGCGCTTGATTTTATCGGGCACCATTTCGGCCATCTTGGACATGACGATGCCGCCCGACGAAGTGGTGGCGAAAATGACGTCTTCCAGATCCTCATAGAACAACAGATCAGCGACTTCCTGGGCCATGGTGGTGGCAGTAATGCCGCCATGCAGGCCATGGCGCCGCTCGGCACAGCCATCCATGGTCGGCGCATGCACGGTGTGTCCGGCATCGCGCAACAGCTTCACTGTTGGTTGCCAGACCCAGCTGCCCTGAAACGAGCCATGAATAAGAACAAAATTCGCCATTTACCCCTCGCCTGCCTTTATCTATGCGGTCAACGTGGCGCAGAGACTGGCATACATGGGCAAGTGAGGCAAAACGGCCTAATCAAAATCCCCGGCTAGCGCCTCTCGTGTAGCTTCGGGCAGGATGGCCATGTGGCCGTAGGATGGGTGCTCGATGGCGGCGATGATGCGGGCGTTGGGCTGGCGGAAGGCGGCGATTTGCGCGGCCTCAAAGGGGAAGTGCAGGAAATGCACCGAAGATGTCTTGCCGTCCGATCTGGTCCGTTCGATGCCGTCTTCGACATCCGCCACCGCCATGACTTTCTGGCCATCGACCTCCAGGCTGACCATATCCTCGATGCCGCCCAGTGTGGTGAGGATGGTGTCGCGGCGGGTTTCGTCGGCGATCTCGAACATCAGGGTTGCGACCAATTCCTGGCCTTGCGGGATCAACGGGTTGTAGGCGGCCAGTTCGTCGGCCAATTGCTCATCGCCGCCTTTTTCGATCCACAGCATCTCTTGTATCTGCGACAGCATGGTGGTGTGGTTCTCGAAATAAAACGCCGCGAAGGGGCCGACTTCAAGGCGCCGGGGGCGCTTGTAGGCGATGACGGCGCGGCGCCGTTCCGCGCGTTCGGGGCCGTAAATCTCCAGCGGAATAATGTCGTCGCGGCTGATGCTGTGTTTGGCGCTCATGATACTTAACTTTCGTCCGCCGCCAGACCATAAGCCTGGGCCAGCAAGATGATGGGATGGGGCACGGTGCGCGGCACCGCTTCGGGTTCCGGGGCCAATTGTTCCATGCCCTGGCGCAGATGGGTGGCGGCCAAGGGGCATTCGGAGACCACCCAGTCGGCCTCGCCCGGCGCCGCCTTCAAGGCCTGACGGGCGGCAGGTTTGCCGACTTTCAACGCCACCTCGAAATTGTCCTTCATGATGCCCCAGGCACCGCCATGGCCCGAGCAGCGTTCGACCACCGTTACCTCCGTCTCCGGGATCAGGCGCAGCATCTCGGCGCCTTTCTGGCCCATGTTCTGGGCCCGGGCATGGCAGGCCATATGCAATGTCACGTTGCCGCCCAACGGCGCCAGGCCATCCGCCAGGCCGTCTTCCTTGGCCAGGGCCACCATGTATTCGGTAATGTCGTAGGTGTTCGCGGCCAGGCGCTGCACCGCCTCGTCATCGGGCAGCAGCAGCGGCCATTCGCTTTTCAGCATCAGGGCGCAGGACGGCACCAGGGCGATGATGGCATGGCCCCCCTCGATCCATTCCGCCATTTCGCCGGCGACTTTTCTGGCGTTCTCCGCCACCGCCTCCAGGTCGCCCTGTTCCCACAGGGGCATGCCGCAGCAGGATGGATAGACCACTTCCGTGACGACGCCGTTGTGCGCCAGCACCGAACGCGCGGCCATGCCCATGGCCGGTTCGTTATAGTTGGCGAAGCAGGTGGCATAGATCACCGCCTTGCGGCCATGGCCGGGAGCGTTGGTGTTCAGGCTGGGAATTTCGCCGGCCCGGTCGGCGAAGGTTTGGCCATGATATTTCGGCAGGGCGGCGCCGGGATGGATGCCGGCCAGATCGCCCAGCATGTTGCGCATGCCGTGGTTGCCTTCCGCCGTGGCCCAATTGGCCAGGCCCGAAACCTTGGCGGCCCATTTGCCGTTGCGGTCGGTCTGGGCCAGTTGTTTGCGCTGAAAGCCAACCTGGCCCTTGGCATGTTCGGCGGCGCGGTAGCGCAGCATCAAATGGGGGAAATCCAGGTCGAACTCGTGCGGCGGCACATAGGGGCACTTGGTCATGTAGCACATGTCGCAGAAGGTGCAGGCATCGACCACGGCCTTGAATTCGCTGGACGGCACCGTGTCCAGTTCGCCGGACGGGCTGTCGTCGATCAGATCAAACAGGCGGGGAAAGGAATCGCACAGATTGAAGCAGCGCCGGCAGCCGTGGCAGATATCAAAGATCCGGCGCAGTTCCTCGTCGATCTTGCCGTCATCGAGGAAATCCGGCTGCGTCCAGGGAATGGGATGGCGGGTCGGGGCCTCAAGACTGCCTTCCTTACTCATAACCAACACCTCTCGACTGCGCAGTTTGGAACAATTCTAACAATTTATTCGGACCGAAAAGAAGGGGGAACCGCTTGGCACCCCCTTCCTCGTAGCATTTGCTTAACTAGCCGCCAATGGCCAGTTTGAAATGTCCTAGTCGTCGAGCGTGTCGAGAGCTTTCTGGAAACGGCCGGCATGGCTTTTTTCGGCCTTGGCCAGGGTCTCGAACCAGTCGGCGATTTCGTCGAAGCCTTCTTCCCGCGCGGTCCGGGTCATACCAGGGTACATATCGGTGTACTCATGGGTCTCGCCGGCCACGGCGGCCTTCAGGTTGAGCGCGGTGGTGCCGATGGGCTCGCCGGTCGCGGGATCGCCGGTTTCTTCCAGGAATTCCAGATGGCCGTGGGCATGGCCGGTCTCGCCTTCCGCGGTGGAGCGGAATACAGTGGCGACATCATTGTAGCCCTCGACATCTGCCTTTTGCGCGAAATACAGGTAGCGCCGGTTGGCCTGGCTTTCGCCGGCGAAGGCATCCTTCAAATTCTGTTCGGTCTTGGTTCCTTTAAGCGACATTCTTGGTCCTCCTCTGTGTCGTTTTAAGCTGTGTCGTTTTCAATTTGTCATTCACGGTCCATACCGGCACCCATGGCGATATCCAAGGCATGATATCAAAGAATTCAGTGGTGCGGCACCGATTGCAAAGTTCGTCGTCGAAGCAATTATAGCCCCCGCGATAAATTCCACCCTTCGCTCCACGACGGTCAGCCGAGCGAAGTGATTCACGCGTCAACTATCCAAATGAAATGAATGGGGGCGG
>CAYWYB010000367.1:0-4982 GCA_964462145.1 uncultured Rhodospirillaceae bacterium | reverse complement strand
TGCGCATGAGCGACGAAGTGATCGCCGATGTCAGCGAAAAATGGGCCGACTACGGCCTGCCAGGATCGGGACGGCCGATTTGGCGGTAATGGCACGCCAAGGCCCAAAATACAGTTCAGTTCTAGATATTTCCGAGCCCGCTTGTCTGCTATGCTCCCCACTGGCTGAAACCAATTCAAACTGGGGCGGGCTATCATGGAAGACGACGATTTCAAACATGCCGACGAGTGCGAAGAAGAAATCCGTCAGTTGATCGATAAATCGGTCGGCGGTGACCTGATGACGGCCATGATTCAGGAGAATATCTGCCCGAAATGCATGGCCCTGACCCTACTGGAATTCGCCGCCTACGCAGCGACCTCGGCCGGTTCCACGGCCGGCGAGATCCTTGCCGCCGCATCCACCGGCGCCATGAGCGCCGAGGATGATATCGATCTGGCGGTGGAAGCGCCGCCGACGCAGTCGAGGCATTAGAGCGTATCGCGGCTAGTCTGCGGCCGCGCGCCGTTTGTTAATTTTTTCCATGAAGGGTGCGATGTCCGGGGCAAACGCTTCATGGGCGCAAAGTGTTGTAAAATGCTCCAAAGCGGCTGGAAAATCGGCGGCCACCCCTTGATGGAAGATTTCCGGCAGGTCCCTTGCCGCCAGCGGCTGCAAATGCACCGCTTCCCGGGCAAATGAACACAGCTCCGCCGCGAAGACGATATCGGCCAAGGTTAAATCATCGCCGACCAGGAAGCCCCGCCCTGATGACAAGGCGGCATTCATGCCGCTCAAATAGGTTTCGAAGGCCTTGGAGGCCTGGCCATGAATATGGGCGTCGATGGTGCCGCCGTTCAGGGCCAGGAGATAGTTCTGCCCATCGCGGGCAAACACCAGGCTGACATCCAGAAAACTGTCGATCCGCGCCGCATCGTAAGGATCATCACCATACAGTTCCGGGCCATGGCGGCGCAGGCGCGCCACCGTGCGTGCGATGCTGTTGGATTCAAATATACCCACTTGGCCGTCGGGACTAAACGCCGCCGGAACCGTGCCAAACGGATGCGCAGCCAGGAAAGCATCTGTCTTGTAGAGCTGTCCGGCAAAGCCGGTTCGGCTTTGCCGGGCAAAGGCATTGCCGGGCTGGCGGTCCTCGTCCGTCAAGGGGCGGGCATCGAAATCCCACAGCCATTCGGCCAATTCGCCCGGTTTGGCGCCGCGCAGGTCCAGCTCCACCCCGCACAGACGGGCCGCGATGGTTGCCTTCCAGATGCGCGGGTTCGGCGTGTATGAAAAAATTCGCAAATCAGCCATATTTAAAATTCCGTCCCAGATTTTTCTCGGCCGGATATTACGACGCTTTGCTCCTGCCGCTCCAGTAAACAACGAACAGGCCAGAGGCAACGATGATCGCCGCGCCCAGCCAGGTCATGGCATCGGGCACTTCACCGAACATGAAAAAGCCGATGATGACCGAGCCGATCAACTGACCATAGATCAGGGGCGCAACTTGCGATGCCTGAGCATAGCGATAGGCCAAAATGGCAAAATAATGTCCAAAGCCGCCAAAAAACCCGATCGATATGAATGCCAGCCATTGATCCCAGGCCGCCGGCATCCGCCAATCGAACGGTAGAACGATTGATGAGGCGATCGTACCGACAATGGCGGTGTAGGCGATGGTCGTGGCCTGGTCATCCTGGCCCGCCAATTTGCGCGTCATCACCTGGAACAAAGCGTAGGAAATGGCGCAGCCGATCACCAGCATCACGCTCCAATGCGGCGTGTCCATACCCGGCCGGATAATGATCAAGGTACCGACAAAGCCAATGATCACCGCCAGCCAGCGGCCCCTGTCCACGCGCTCCCCCAGCACGGGCACGGACAGAGCGATAACGATGAACGGTGCCGTGAAGTTGATCGCCGCCGCCATGGCCAGAGGCAGAAATTGCAGGGCCGCGAAATACAGCACGGTCGAGGTCAATAACAAAAGCGAGCGAAAGACCTGGGTGCCGGGGCTCCGTGTCGCGAACAGCCGCGGCCCGCGCGTCGACATGAAGGCGATGACGATGAACAGCAAGTGCCCCGCATAGCGGGCCCAGACAATTTGTGCGGTGGGAAAATCACCGCCGATCTCGCTGCCCAAAAATTTGGCGCAGGCATTCATGAAAGGCAGCATCGCGGCCGCCAGGCACATGTAAGCAATACCGCGCAGTGGGCTGTACACGGCGGCGGGAAACGGCTCCATGGAGGGCATTACAGCGCACTAATGATGTTGGGATCGCTCATTCGGCCCGTATAACGGCATTGCCCGCGCAACGCCATATGCTTCTCCATTCCCAATCAATGCACTAGAATTCACCGAATCATGGAAACGGAGTAATTTCGACATGGCGATGAAACGTATGGTGTTGGAGATCGGCATGGGCACCGATATTCGCGGCACGGATCCGACCAAGGCGGCTGTCCGCGCCCTTAGGGATGCGCTGTGGCATAACTCGTTGACCGTGGCGAAGGCGCTGGACCTGGATGTGGATTCCATGCAGGTGGCGGTGACCATCGGCGTGCCCCAGCCGGAACAGGTGGATAAGGCAGCCGTATTGGCGGTTCTGCCCCATGGCACCGGCACGGTCGACGTGGTCGAAGGCGGGCTGAAAATCCCGAATATGGAAGGTACGGACGCCACCCTTTTGGCCCATGCCGCCGCCGTCGTATATCTGGATGTGGCGTAGGGGAGCATCGGCATGACAAAAAAACGCGTCATATTGGAAATGGGTGCCGGCAACGATCTGCACGGCGGCAACTACACCAAGGCCGCCTTGCGCGCGGTGGACGATGCCCTGCATCATTCCTCTCTCACCATGCTCTCCACCCTTGGGGTCGATCCCAAGACCGCCATGTTCGTGGACGTCACCATCGGCGTGCAGCAACCCGATGAAGTGGACCAGGATGCGGTGCAGGCCGCCCTGCCCTATGGCACGGTCACGGTGAATGTGGTCAAGGGCGGTCTGGATGTGCCCGACGAAGCCATCGGCGACGTCGCGGTGATCGCCTCCGCCGCCGTGATCGTCAACCTGGACCTACCCTAAAGCAGACAAACCGGGATGCCGCCAGACCGTCGCCGCGATATCGGCTGGCGGGCGCAGCTTGCCGTCCTTGTCCAGGGGTTCGACCCGCAGCCAGCGATCGCCGCCCGCCTCTGCCAGACCGCCGTAGACATCCGCCACGATGGAGAGGAAATCGCGGTTGGCTTCGTGCAGGTCGCGGGTGTCTTCAGTATAGCTGCGCGCGGCTTTCTGACCGACCAGGCGGTCCGCCAGATCGGTGGAGGTCGCCAGCAGCAGCGTCAGGTCCGGGCGCGGCAGAGCAAAGAGGTCATACTCTAGCTGTTCGATCCAGGCGATCAGTTCGGCACGCTCGTCTTCGGCCACCTTGGCCGCGTTATAGGCGATATTGGAGGCGACATAACGGTCCAGGATCACCAGATCGTGGGCCGCGATCAGGTCCAGCAACTGGTCCCGGCTCTCGAAACGGTCACCGCCGTACAACAGGGCCGTATAGCGAACGGGCACCTGGTCTATCTCGCCCATCTCGCCACGCAGATAACGCCCGATCAGATCGGAAAACTGCGTCTGTTCATAGCGCGGAAAGGACAGCGTGGCGGCCCGGATGCCGGCGGCTTCGGCGCGGGCCAGCAGTTCCCGGCACAGGGTTCCCTTGCCGGCGCCGTCTATGCCTTCAATGGCAAGAAGCATGGTGCTAGTCTGTCCTCTTTTCTGGCACGATAAAACAGCCCCACAGTGGAGTACATCATGGATAGCGCGCTTAGCCCCTCGGAACAACGGATGATCGCGGCGGCGACCGATTTTGCCACCAACACCATCGCCCCGAATGCGGCCCGGTGGGAGCTTGAGCGCACCATGCCCGACGATGGCATCCGCCCCGCCGCCAAGGCCGGCCTGACCGGCATGTTGCTGGACGAAAGCCTGGGCGGCCAGGGCATGTCAAAAGCAGGCATGGCGCGGGTTATGGAGCAATTGTCCATGGCCGACATGGGCTATGCCTTTCTGATGATCGTGCACAACAATTTCATGAACGCCATCGCCACCGGCGGCACGGATGCGCAGAAACAGCGCTATCTGCCGCCCATGTTATCCGGCGAGTGCCTGGGCGCGTTCCTGCTGACGGAACCGCAAAGCGGCTCGGACGCCGCCAATGTGACGACCACGGCACGAAAGGACGGCGATGGCTGGATCCTGAATGGCGCCAAGGCCTGGATCACGTCGGCGGCCACCGCCGATCTGCTCAGCGTCTATGCCCAGACCGATGCCTCGAAAGGCTGGCGCGGCATTGCCACCTTCATGGTCGAGGCGGATCTGCCCGGCGTGATCCGCGAGGCGCCCTATTCCACCATGGGCGCCCACGTCATGGGCACTGGCGGCTTTCGCTTCGAGGATTGCCGGGTGTCGGACGATGCCATGCTGTATGCCCCCGGCGACGGCTTCAAGGGCGCCATGGCCGGCATCGATCTGGCCCGCGCCAATGTAGCGGCCATGTGTAGCGGCATGATGGCCAACAGTCTGGAGGTGGCCCTGGCCTACACCGCCAAACGCCGTGCCTTTGGCCAGCGGATTATCGACTTCCAGGGCATGCAATGGCAGTTGGCGGACGTGGCGACGGACCTACATGCCTCGCGCCTGATGGCCTATGCGGCGCTGGACGCCATTGATGCGGGGGAACCGGCGGCGATCCCGGCGGCGCACGCCAAGAAATTCGCCACCCGCGCCGCCCTGACCGGCATCGCGCAATGCATGCAGGCCATGGGAGCGGACGGCTACAAGCATGATTTCCCCCTGGCCCGCCATCTGGCCTGCGCCAAGATGGCGCAATACATTGACGGCAGTACGGAAATACAGAACGTGGTGATCAGCCGCGATCTGTTGCGGCCCTTTGACTGAGGACATTCCAATGCAGGGTATCAAGGCATTAACTTTCGATAC
>CAYWYB010000366.1:0-4985 GCA_964462145.1 uncultured Rhodospirillaceae bacterium | reverse complement strand
GAAAAAGGCCTGGATCAGAGGCGAAACCGCTGCCGGGGTGCCGGAGATCGAGGTTTGCTCCTTCGTGCCCCCCAGTGTCTCGGGACAATTCGTCGATTGCGAAGAGGTTATCGACGACGCCCTGAGCCTTGAAGGCCTGAAGGTCTCGGCCTTGGTGCCGAACCTGCGCGGCGCCCAGCGTGGCTTTGCCACCGGGGTCCACAAGTTGAGCTTCGTCCTGTCCATTTCCGAGAGCCACAACCAGGCCAATGTGCGCTGCAGCCGGGAAGAGTCGTTGGAGCAGTTCCGCCAGATCGCCGAGCTGCGTAATTCCACGCCAGAGAACCAAAAAGTCACCCTCGGCGTCGGTCTGGCCACGGCCTTGGGCTGCACGATCGAGGGCCAGATCGATCCGGGCGAAATCGTCCGCATCGCCGAAAAGGCCTTGGAACTGGGGGCCGATGAATTGGCCGTTTCCGACACCGTTGGCTATGCCAATCCGACCCAGGTCCGGGATGTCTATCGCCTTTTGCGCCGCCATCTGGGTGATGATGTGTTGTTAAGCGCGCATTTTCACGACACGAGGGGCCTGGGCCTGGCCAATGTGCATGCCGCTCTGGAAGAGGGCGTACGCCAGTTCGACGCCTCCCTGGCCGGTCTGGGCGGCTGTCCCTTCGCACCGGGGGCCAGCGGCAATATCGTGATGGATGATCTGGTCTTCATGCTAGAGGCCATGGGCCTGAAAACCGGCGTCGACATTGACGCGCTGGTCGCGGTACGCGAAATTGTCGCGGCCGGCCTGCCCAACGAACCCCTGTTGGGCGCGATCGCCAAGGCCGGCGTCCCCAAAGGATTCGCCGGAGCCAGCGCCGCGGCATAATAGAACCGTAAATCGGCTGCTATCGGAATGTTCGGCATTGCCTGACGCCTCCGCCATGGCTTGATACACCAGAAACCATTTAGCGTTATCTTGGCCGCATCATGGCTAAAGCGCGCCGCTCGGGCTAGCTAAGATCAGTCTAATATTAACGGCCCGGGCATGTTTTGATAAGGTATGCCCTGGGGCTAGGCGACCGGGTTATTTCAGCTCGATTTGCCGCCAGGATATTCGCCCTGCCAATTATTGGAACCATAGATGTTGCGGAAATTCTCGAGATTGATCCTCGGCCTGCTTCTTTTCAGCCTTACCGCAGGCTGTTCCGAGCAGCCGTCAAATGACTTCATGGAACAGAAGTTCAAATTATTGGAGGATATTCGCGATGACAGAAAAAATACGATCTCGGATTTCCTCCATAAGCTAAAAACAAAAACAGAAATAGCGCGGGATGATCCTGTTTTATTGGAAATTTTCTCTTCAAACAGAAATAAAAGACAAATATCTAATGAAAAGACCTTATCTATCGATAGTCATTTTGTCAAAAATTACGGTGACTTTTATGATATTTTATTTATAAATAACGATGGTTTAATTTTTCATACTATAAAACAAGAATCTGATTATAAAAAAATATATTTCAAGGCGAATTATCAAAAACTAAATTATCCCGCTCATTAAACAACAATCACAATACAGAATTCGTAGATTATCATTTCTATCCTCCATCGAATGAAGCCGCTGCATTTTTCATTACCCGCCTTGATAATGATAAAGCCGGAAGCGGCTGGCTGGTGTTTCAATTCGCCATCAACGCCGTCAATGCTTCGTTGGCAAATTACGAATCCCTGGGCAGAACCGGCGAAGTCTATCTGACCAACCAGGACAATCTGATGATTACCCAGTCCCGTTTGGTGCCCGGCAATTCCGTTCTGCGGCAGCGTGTGGATACCCAAGCCCCGCGCGCCGCCCGCATCAGCAATCACGGCAGCCAGGTGATCGAGGATTACCGCGGCGTTCGGGTTCTCAGTTCATTTGAGAAATTTTCATTCTCGGGCGCCACTTGGATCATCATCGCCGAGATCGACGAGGCTGAAGTGCTGACCGAGCATTTCAAGAAACATCGGGACCATTATATCAGCCGAATTTTTAAGCGTTCAGACGCCGGCGTTTTGGCCGCCCAGGCAGCGGATTTGACATCAGCCAACAACGTCCGCGTTGACATCAATGAATTCGCCCGCAATGAACCCGGCCAGATCGCCGTCACTTTCGGTGTCGCGACCTGCACGGGCGTCTACATTACCAACCCCCGGAAATTCGGCTATCTGGGGCACATTTATCCGACCGACCGGTCCTATCATTCGGTCCTATCCTGGTTCCTGCTCGAACTCGGGCTGCGGCTGACAGACGACGCGCCCGTTACCTTTGGCGGTGATCTGATGGCGAATATGCTCAACCAAATCAAACGCTACGAGGTCGTACCCTATGAATTGCCGAGCCTACGGGTGACTTTGGTGGCAAACCACACCAACGGCTTTCCCCTGATCATTGATCAGCTATTGGAGGCAGGGCTTTTTCTTTCGCAAATCACCATCCTCTACAACCCGGAAAGCGCCTATTCAAACATTTACGCGGCAGCGGACGGCGCACCCATCCGCGTGCAATGGCAAGACAGTGGCGAAAAGAGCGGCTATTGGCGGCAACCACGGACACAAACGAATTTGGCCAAAATAGTGCGGAACATGCTGGCGGCGCGGAGTTAATACCTAGGAGTTAATACCTAGGCGCGGCGATATAGCGGCCTTCAGGCCAAAATATCCAACAAACGTTCTTCCATACGTTTAGCAGCACCCAGAACGGCGCCATTGGCCTTAAAGGCAAGCTCAGCAATCTTCAAGCTGACGATATCCTCGGCCTCCACCGGGCCGGCCGCGATGCGTTGTGAGGCCGTTGCCGCCTGCGCGCGGGAGCGCGATAGCCCCTCGAGAGCCGTTTGCGCCGCGTTGCCCGGTATCACTTTCATGAACACCACGATGGCAGCGCCGGGTTAACGAATGGTTGCCATCTTATCGCAAATATTTCCCATTTTGGGACAGGCGGCGGCGAATAATGTGCCGATATACCCCTTTCCCTTATGAAATTCATTGAATTATGACCAAATCTTTACCACCAGAGTTTCCGAAAATTTAATAATTCCCCAATATCGTCAATGGATTAGCGCCGTTCAGACTACTTTTCGCCACAAGTTGGCCGCAATTTTGCATGAGAACTTGTAGACAAGCGCCGGCGAGGATCGCCGCCGCACTACAAGAAGAGGGTTATTGATATGGGCAAGCAGTTCACACGTCGCCTGGCGTGCCTTTGCCTCAGTTTGGTCATCACCAGCACGGCTTTCGCGCTGCCCGCGCGGGCTGCGGAAACGGATCCGCAGAAGTTTTTGCGCGCCCTTGCCGCTGACGTGCATGCAGTCTTGACCGACGATAATATAACCCCTCCCAACCGGGCCCATGCTTTTCGCCAATTACTACGCCGTGATTTTGACCTGCCCACGGTCAGCCGTTTTGTCCTGGGCCGCTATTGGCGGCGGGCCGATACCGCGCAGCGGGAAGAATTCGTACAGTTGTTCGAGGATTACCTGGTCGCCGTCTATGGCCGCCGTCTGGGTAACTACGGCAGCGCCGGCCTGACAGTTACCGGCCATCGCGCCGATGGCAGCGATGGCGCCGTGGTCAGCAGCAAAATCGAGCCCCACAATGCCCCTATCATCCAGTTGGACTGGCGCCTGAAGTTACGCGACGGCGGCTGGCGGGTTATCGACATCATGGTCGAGGGCGTCTCGCTCGCCATGGCGCAACGTTCGGAATTCACCTCCGTGATCCGCAGCAGCGGCGGCAAAGTCTCCGGGCTACTGGTGAAACTGCGCAAGAAGACCCAGACCGTTGCGCTTAATCAAGGCAACATCAAACCGGCCAGCGTCAGCACACAATAGCCGCTAAGTCTCGGCTGAAACCTCGAACATTACCAATTCCGCGCCTTCCTCGACCTGTTCCCCAGGGCCGAAGGGCAAGGCCGCAATCACCGCGTCACGTGGCGCGGTGATGGTGTGTTCCATCTTCATGGCTTCCAGGATCAACAGCGGATCGCCTTTGCTAACACTGCCCCCCACCTCGACCTGAACCTGCACGATCTTGCCCGGCAGCGGCGCGGTCACCTTGCCGCCTTCATCAAGATCAATATCCCGCAAAGCCATCGGGTCCATACGCTCAATACGGTGGGCCCGGCCACCGGACAGGATCGTCACCCTATCGCCATCATGAACCACGGCGGCCGAGACACGCAAACCATCCAGATCGGCCCACAAGGTCCCGCCCGCGTCCACTTCACCACTGGCCAGCATTTCGCCCCCAGGCAAGCCCAGCCGGTAACCGCCGGCCTCGGGATAGTGCACTGTGACGACGATATCATCACCATCGCCCGCATCGCGGAAACTCAGTTCATCGTGACCCTGATCATTCAGGCGCCAGCCATCGACCTGGGCCCAGGGCGAATGAGGGTCGGCGGGGGCCGCATGGCCCTGGCGGGCCAACAGCAGGTCCAGACAGGCCAGGGCCAGGGCCTGATCCGGCACCGCGCCAGGGGCCGGGATCAAATCATCCTTGTGCTTGTCGATAAAACCGGTTTCCAACTCGCCGGCGGCAAAAGCGGGATGGGCCGCGACGGCGGCCAGGAAATTGACGTTGGTGATCACGCCGGCAATCTCGTAACGCTCCAACGCATCGTGCAAGCGGCGCAGGGCCGATGCCCGGTCCCGGTCCCAGACGATCAACTTGGCAATCATCGGGTCGTAGTACATGGAGACCTCGTCGCCCTCGCGCACGCCGGTATCGACACGCAGATGCGGGCCTTCCTTGGGCGGGCGCAAGCGGTGCAGGGTGCCGGTGGCGGGCAGGAATTTCTTTTGCGGGTTTTCCGAATAGACCCGCGCCTCGACCGCATGGCCGTCGATTACCAGTTCATCCTGGCTCATGGGCAGGGCTTCACCGGCGGCGACACGCAACTGCCATTCCACCAGGTCCTGGCCGGTGATCATCTCGGTCACCGGATGCTCCACCTGCAGGCGGGTGTTCATCTC
>CAYWYB010000365.1:0-4988 GCA_964462145.1 uncultured Rhodospirillaceae bacterium | reverse complement strand
ACGGCATCGTCAACGTCTCGGCCAAGGACAAGGCGACGGGCAAGGAACAGCAGATCCGCATCCAGGCTTCGGGCGGTCTGTCCGACGACGAGATCGAGACAATGGTGAATGACGCCGAGTCCCATGCCGAGGAAGATCTGAAACGCCGGGAAGAGGCCGAGGCCAGAAACCATGCCGATGCCCTGATCCATGCGACCGAGAAAAGCCTGGCCGACCTGGGCGACAAGGTCCCCGAGGAAGAGAAGACCGCGATCGAGGCCGCCGTGGCCGAGTTGCGCACGGCCCTGGAAGGTGACGACATGGAGGCCGTCAAGGAAAAGAGCGAAGCCTTGATGCAGGCTTCCATGAAGCTGGGCGAGATGGCCTATCAGGCGCAACAGGATGCCGAGGGCGATGACCCGGAGGCCGCCGGTGCCGATGGCCCCGATGCCGCGGACGCTGATGACGTGGTCGATGCGGACTTCGAGGAAGTCGACGACGACGACAAGAAAAGCACCTCCGCCTGATCAGGCCGGCTAGATGACAGCCTGTCTAGGTAAGATAGCGGCGCGGTCCCAGAAATGGGGCCGCGTTTCGCTGTATCGGTACGCATGTACGAGTTGCGGTTTGGGAGGCTGTAGGGGTGGCTGAACAGGATTTTTATGAGCTGCTTGGCGTCGACCGCCAGGCCAGCGAAGGCGATTTGAAAAAGGCCTACCGCAAACTGGCCATGAAGTATCATCCCGACCGCAATCAGGGCGATGCCGAAGCCGAGGCCAAGTTTAAGGAAATTTCCCAAGCCTACGATATCCTCTCGGACGAGGAAAAGCGCGATGCCTATGACCGCTTTGGCCATGCCGCCTTTCAGGGCGGGGCCGGGGGCGGTGGCTTTGAAGGCGGTTTCGGCTCCTCCTTCGCCGACGTTTTCGACGACCTGTTCGGCGAGTTCATGGGCGGCGGCGGGGGTCGGCAACAACGCGGCGGCAACAACCGCGGCGCCGATCTGCGCTATAACATGGATATCACGTTGGAGGAGGCCTTCAACGGTAAGGCCGCCAAGATCACCATTCCGACGACATCAGTCTGCGATGGCTGCGAGGGAACCGGGGCCGAGGCCGGCTCGCAACCCAGCACCTGCGGCACCTGTCAGGGCCATGGCAAGGTGCGGGCCCAATCGGGCTTTTTCACCATTGAACGGACCTGCCCCAATTGCGGCGGTGTGGGCCGGGTTATCGCCCATCCCTGCAAAAGCTGTTCGGGCGCGGGCCGGGTGGAAAAGGACAAGACCCTTTCGGTCAACATTCCCAAGGGCGTGGAAGACGGCACCCGCATCCGCCTTAGCGGCGAGGGTGAGGCTGGGCTGCGCGGCGGCCCGCCGGGCGATCTGTACATTTTCCTCTCCCTGCTGGCCCATGAAGTGTTCCAGCGCGACGGCGCCAACATCTATTGCCGGGTGCCCATCGCCATGACCACCGCTGCCCTGGGCGGTGATATTGACGTGCCCACCCTGGATGGCGGCCGGGTCGCTGTTTCCCTGCCCGAAGGCACCCAGACAGGCCGGCAGTTCCGCCTGCGCGGCAAGGGCATGCCCCATATGCGCGGACGCGGCCAGGGCGATATGTATGTTCAGGCCATGGTCGAGACCCCGGTCAACCTGTCCAAGGAACAGCGGGATCTGCTGGCGCAGTTCCAGGCCTCGCTAGGCGACGGCGGCACCAGCCCCGAAAGCGAAGGCTTTTTCAAGAAAGCCAAGGAATTGTGGGACGACATCACCGAGTGATGCGGCTTCGGCCTCCGGGGATGTCTCTTTAGAGTGCGCCTGTCCGGACCGATGGACTAACGATCCCGTTAGGGTCTATTTCCTTGTCATGGTTAAGACGAGCGCCGCAGCTTCCCATTTTTGAGTCTCCCAAACCGTTGTGTCGATCCGCTTGCTCCGCCAACTCGTTGCGATGGATTTGTGCAGAGTTTTTTCTGCGATCTCGTTAATTTTGGATTTTTGTTTTTTGATCTCCGCTTCGAGTGAGCCCTTTTGCGCCGATTCGTACCAGCACACAAACGAGCCGAAATGAGCTGATTTCAAATCATCAGAAAAATCGAAGACATCTTGGCATTTCTCAAGATCATGTTCTATCCCGTCCCTATTGAGCGTTCTTTTAAGCTCAACATGGTGTATTGGCTCGTTATCAACATCTGTGATTAAGATATCGGCTCGCCGCCTTTCGGCCTCAATGCCGCCGTAAAAGAACCCGAATTTCCCCTCAAGGTGAACTAGCCGCGATTTTGGAAGTGCATCGTGAATAGCTTCGGCGACGGTTGCCGACATCAAACACTCGATACCTGCATCGTTCAGCCAATCGCCTCCTGACCAACGTGCATATTTCTTGTTTGCTTCGTCTATTCCCCGAACTATCGCGTTTGCGCAGGCTGCATCGGGATTGCGTTTGTATGAACTCATGACCATTCCTCCAGGACAATATTATATAATTCATATCATTTTTAACAATCATAAGGATTGTAATGGAAGATTACACAATATTTAAGTGTATAAAAGCGATGCCTCTCGGATCGGCTGTTTTGATGCGGTAGAGTTTCATTGGTATAAGGATAACGCGCGCCACTTGTTGCGTTATGCTACCGCAGGGAATTGCCGTGAGAGTATCGACCTTGTTGCCGATGATGGCGGCGCTGTATGGCCTGGGTCTTGCCAACATCTTTGTCCGCTCTTCCATGGGCGTGCTGGCGCCGGAACTGGCCGCTGATTTGGGCCTGACGCCAGCCATGTTGGGCGCCATCGCCTCGGCCTTTTTTCTCAGCTATGCCCTGCTGCAAATACCCACCGGCCTGCTGCTGGACCGTTTCGGGCCCCGTCTGACGATCTGCGGTCTGTTCCTGGTCACGGTGCTGGGCACCTTGTTGTTCGCACTCTCGCCGTCGGGGCCGGTGATGTTGCTGGCCCGGGTCATGATGGGCGGCGGTTGCGCCGGCATTTTCTCCGGCGCCTTTTTGATTGTCGCGCGCTTCTACCCAGCCCACCGCTTCACTCCCATCGGCTCCAACCTGAACAGCTTTTCCATGCTGGGAACCTTTCTGGCCACCATTCCCCTGGCGTTTCTGGTCACCATGATCGGTTGGCGCGACAGTTTTCTTTGGATCGGTATCGTCATGGCCGCGTTTGCCCTGCTGGCGGTCGTGACCTTGCGCGACCAGCCCCCGGGCGTCGATGCCGCGGCCAAGCCCGAGCGTCAAGAGAACCTGCGGGCCGTCCTCGCCGGTTCCTGGGCGGTGATGCGCACGCCGGGCATTCTGGTCATCACTTCGGGCGGCATCGCGCTGTCGGCGGGCAACACCATCCTGGGCATCTGGGGCGGGCCGTATCTGAATGATGTGCATGGCCTGAATGAAACGGAACGGGGCGGGGTGCTGATCTTCATGGCATTTTCCGGCGTCGCCGGGCATTTCCTGTATGGCCAAGCCTCCCGCGTTTTCAACACCCTGAAGTATCTGGTGCTAGCCGGGGCCGCCTCGATTGCGGCAATCATGGGGACCCTGGCCCTGCCGGAGGCGCCAAGCCTGACCACCGTGACCATTTTGCTGGCTCTGTTAGGGCTGGTTTGTGGTTTTCCGACCGTGCTGATGGCCCATGGCCGGGCCATGGTGCCGGATCATCTGATCGGGCGCGGCCTGACCACGGTCAATACGGGTATCATGATCGCCATCGCGGCGATGCAGATGGCGGTCGGCGGCCTGATCGGCAGCATCGCGGTCACCGCCGCCGGCACGGCCAGCCCGGATGGCTACCGGGCGGCGTTCGGATTTATTTCCGTCATGGCGGTGCTGACGTTTCTGATCTACACCCGCGTCCGTGACTGCCCGCCACGCGGGTGACCCTTTGAATTGCGTTCAAGCGCCACTAATGCTGAGCGCCGCAATGGCGCTAGTCCTGGTAATTATCGACTGTTCCAGTCAATAATTCCTGCGTCCGCTCGAATTACGGGTGGGTGGATTGAATTTCTAGGCAAATTTCTAGAGAGGATTCTAAAGCATGAAACCAACCACGCGGTTACGCCAATTGCTCGCTGTTCCCGGTACATTGCAGATCCCCGGCGCTTATGACGGCGCTTCGGCCCGCGTCGCCCATGCGCTGGGCCATGGCGCGGTGTATCTGACGGGCTTCGGCATGGAGGCATCGATTTTGGGCATGCCGGACATCGGCCTCGCCAGCCAGGCTGAAATCGTCAGCCATGCGGCCAACATCGCTAATGCCGTGCCGATCCCGGTGCTTTCCGATGCCGATACCGGATATGGAGGTATGACCAATATTCACCGAACCGTGCGGGATTTCGAGCGCGCCGGGATCGCCGGCATTCATATCGAGGATCAGGCCCTGCCGAAACGTTGTGGCGGCATGGCCGGGCGCCGCGTTGTCCCCATGGCAGAGATGGTGGCCCGCCTGAACGCCGCCACGGCGGCCCGGCAGGATCCGGATTTCGTCATCATCGCCCGTACCGATGCCAAGGCGGAACATGGCGTCGATGATGTGATCGCGCGCCTGAACGCCTATTTCGAGGCCGGCGCCGATATGGCCATGATCGCAGAGCCGTTCGAGGTGGACGAACTGCGCCGGGTCTGTGCCGAAATCAACGGTCCCCTGGCCATGGTCGGCGGCGTCGCCGAATGGCCCGAAAGCATGTTGAGTCGCGATCAGTTTGACGAGATCGGCGTCAAGCTGGTGCTTTATGCCCTGACCGGCATGGGGGTGGCGCTGCAGGCGCAGATGGCGGTCTATGGCGATCTTTTGGCGAATGGCCATCTGGGCACGGCGAGCGAACGCGCCATGATGTCCTTGGAAGACCTTAGCGAACTGATGGGCCTGTCCGAATGGAACGAGATCGAAGCCAGGGCTTTGGAGCCTAAAACCTAGGGTATTTTCAATGTGCATCGCCAGCCCACTCCCCCGCCCGGCCACCCCCAGGGCGCCTTTGGGAGTATGATCCCGTGGGTGGCCG
>CAYWYB010000364.1:0-5006 GCA_964462145.1 uncultured Rhodospirillaceae bacterium | reverse complement strand
CCATGGGGCCGCAATCGTCCATGTCGATTTCATAGGTATCGACGCGGGGATTTTCGCCGCTGTCGGGATCATAGCGGTAGATTTGAAAGCTGCGCACATTCTTGGCCCCGGCCGGCGCCTTGTGCGTCGTGCCGCCCTTGACCTTGGAATTGGCGGGTAAGTTGAACTCGACCATATCCGTATCCTCAATAAACCCGCGCCTTGGGCGGGAAGTACTGCACATCATCCGTCAGGGTGTAGTCATGCACGGGGCGGTAATCGATCTTCACCTTGCCGTCGTCACCAAACCAGGTCAGCGTATGCTTCATCCAATTGTCGTCGTCGCGGTCGGGATAGTCCTCGCGGGCATGGCCGCCACGGCTTTCCGTCCGGTTGGCCGCCGCATGCATGGTGACCACCGCCTGGCGCATCAGATTATCCAGCTCCAGGCTCTCGACCAGATCGGAATTCCAGATCAACGAACGATCGGTGACGCCCAGATCCGGCATCATCTCCCAGACCTCGTCGATCAGCTTCTGGCCCTCTTCCAACACCTCGCCGGTACGGAAGACAGCACAGTTGGACTGCATGATGCGCTGCATCTTGTCGCGGATCGTCGCCGTGGAAGTACCGCCCTTGGCATGACGAATCTTGTCGAAATGCCCCATGACGCTGTCGTCCAGGGAGGTCGGCAGATCAGGATGCGGCGCGCCCGGCGTGACGATTTCCGCCGCGCGCAGACCAGCGGCGCGGCCGAACACCACCAGATCGATCAGCGAGTTCGAACCCAGCCGGTTGGCGCCATGCACCGAGACACAGGCCGCCTCGCCCAGGGCCATCAGGCCGGGCACGATGGCATCCGGGTCGTCGCCCTTCAGGGTCACGACCTCGCCATGATAGTTGGTCTGAATGCCGCCCATGTTGTAATGCACGGTGGGGATGACGGGGACCGGCTCTTTCGTCACATCGACGCCGGCGAAAATACGCGCCGATTCCGAGATACCGGGCAGGCGTTCCTCGATCACCGCCGGATCCAGATGATCCAGATGCAGGACGATGTGATCGTTGTTGGCGCCAATGCCGCGCCCTTCGCGGATTTCGATGGTCATGGAACGGCTGACCACATCTCGGCTGGCCAGATCCTTGGCCGAGGGCGCATAGCGTTCCATGAAGCGTTCGCCCTCGGAATTGACCAGGAAGCCGCCTTCGCCGCGCACACCTTCGGTAATTAGGCAACCGGAACCATAGATACCGGTGGGATGGAATTGCACGAACTCCATATCCTGCAACGGCAGACCGGCGCGCAGCATCATGGCATTGCCATCGCCCGTACAGGTGTGTGCCGAGGTGCAGGAGAAATACGTGCGCCCGTAACCGCCCGTGGCCAGAATAACCATATGGGCCCGGAAACGGTGCATGACGCCAGTCTCCAGATCCCAGGCCATGACGCCGCGGCAGACGCCATCGGCGTCCATGATCAGATCAAGCGCGAAATACTCGATAAAGAAGTCCGTGTCATAGCGCAGGGACTGCTGATACAGGGTATGCAGGATGGCATGGCCGGTCCGGTCGGCGGCGGCGCAAGTACGTTGCGCAATGCCCTCGCCGAAATTCGTCGTCATGCCGCCAAAGGCGCGCTGATAGATCTTGCCCTCGGGCGTGCGCGAGAACGGCAGGCCCATATGTTCCAGCTCCAGCACCGCGCGGGGTGCTTCCCGGCACATGTATTCGATGGCGTCCTGATCGCCCAGCCAGTCCGAGCCCTTGACGGTATCGTACATGTGCCAGCGCCAGTCGTCTTCGCCCATATTGCCCAAGGCGGCAGCGATGCCGCCCTGTGCAGCCACGGTGTGGCTGCGGGTTGGAAAAACCTTTGAAATACAAGCCGTTTTCAGGCCGGCCTGGGCCGCACCCATGGTCGCGCGAAGGCCCGAGCCGCCGGCGCCAACCACCACTACATCATAGGTGTGGTCTTCGATCGCATAAGCCTGCGACATAGATCAGCCCCCTAACAACATTTTAAGCACCGCCAGCGTCGCCGCCACGGTGAGGAAGATGGAAATAAGATTATTCAGGATCAGGCAGGTCACCTTGGTCCATTCGGTGTGGATGTAATCCTCGATCACTACCTGCAGGCCTAGTTTCATATGCCAGAAACCGGCGAGGAGGAAGCTGAGCATCAGCGTCGCGCGCAATGGCGATTGCATCCAGGCCGTGATCGCCGGCGCATCCGCCGTCGCCAGCGAGGCGACGGAAAACGCGAACCAAATGCTCAACGGCACCAGGGCGATGGCGGTCAGCCGCTGGATCCAGAAATGATGGGTGCCGCCCTTGGCGGAGCCGAGCCCGCGCACGCGGGCCAGGGGTGTTCTCAGGCTACCTTGGCTCATACTCATGCACTCCCATAACCGACCATGAAGGTCAGCAGCGTCATCACGACGGAGATAACCACGACAACCCAGCCGGATTTCCGCATGACATCGAGTTCAAAGCCATAACCCGCGTCCCAGACCAGATGGCGGATGCCGTTAAAGAGGTGGAAATACAGCGACACGGTGAAGCCGAACAACAATACCCGGCCAATGACCGAGCCCATGATGGCGTGTACGGAGTTGAAATATTCCGGCCCGCTGGCAGCCGCCGCCAACCACCAGGTCAGCAGTAACAGGCCCAGGGCCAGGCCGACGCCGCTGATCCGGTGCAGGATCGAGAGCGCCATGGAGATCTGCCAGCGGTAGACTTGCAGATGTGGTGAAAGTGGACGGTTTCCGGCTGCCATCGTTACATTTCCTCGTGCTTCCGGCCTTTAGGTGTGTGGCCGCTATACTAGCCAACCGCTCGCCCCTGTCAAAGGTTGGCTGCCCCTAAAGTGTCGTAAAGGTGCGCTATTTTGTCCTTTGTCGGCGCGATCGGTTCATGCTTGAGTGCCGGCAGCGCAATTTAGGGAAAATCACGATGAATTTGGCAAGATTACTGGCGGCGCGGGCGGAAGCAGGCAATCCGGTTCGGGCCGGTATCATCGGTGCGGGCAAGTTCGGCTCCATGTTCCTGGCCCAGGCGCGCCTGACCACGGGGCTGCATATTCTGGGTATCGCCGATCTGGATGTGGCGCGGGCGGCGGAAAATTGCCGGCAAATCGGCTGGTCCGATGAACAAATTTCCGCCCCGTCCCTGGATGCCGCCATGGCCTCCCAAGCCACCCATATCGGCGACGATGCCATGGCCCTGATCGCGCACCCTGGTCTGGAAGTCCTGATCGATGCCACCGGCGATCCGCGCATCGGTATCCGCCACTGCCTGGCCGCCATCGACAACGGCAAACACGTAATCATGGTCAATGTGGAGGCCGACGTGGTCGCGGGGCCCCTGTTGGCGCGCAAGGCGGAACAGGCCGGCGTGGTTTACAGTCTGGCCTGGGGCGACCAGCCGGCCCTGATCACGGAGCATGTGGATTGGGCCCGGGCCTGCGGCTTCAAGGTGGTCTGCGCCGGCAAGGGCACACGCTATCACCCGGACTATCATCAATTGACGCCGGACACCGTATCGGATGTGCTGACGGAATATCTCGAGATCGATCCGGGCTCGATCAACCTGAAAATGTTCAATTCCTTCCTGGACGGCACCAAGTCGGGCATCGAGATGACCGCCGTTTGCAATGCCACCGGTTTGACGCCCCAGGCGGACGGCCTGAGCTTTCCCGCCGCCACGCGCTTCGAACTGGCGGACATCTGCAATCCGGGCGCCAGCCTGAGCCAGGATGGCACGACCGAGGTTGTTTCATCGCTGTATCGCGACGGATCGGATGTACCCAATCATCTGGCCATGGGCACCTTTGTGGTGATCGAGGGCGAGACCGACTATGCCCGGCAATGTTTCCGCGAATACAACATGCTGCCCGATGCCAGCGGACAATACGCGGCCCTGTACCGTCCCACCCACATGATCGGCCTGGAGCTGGGCATTTCCGTCGCCTCCGCCGCGCTCCGCAATGAGCCAACGGGCGCACCAAACGGCTTCCGCTCCGATGTAGTGGCGACGGCCAAGCGGAACCTGAAAAAGGGCGAGATGTTGGATGGCGAGGGCGGCTTCATGGTCTGGGGCAAACAGGTCCCGGCGGACAGATCCCTGGCCATGGGCGGCTTGCCATTAGGCCTGGCCGGCGATGTGCCCCTGACCCGTGATATCGCCGAGGGCGAACTATTGACTTGGACCGACGCCGCCATCGACGACAGCGACCCCGCCGTCATCATCCGTCGCGAAATGGAAGCCGCCTTCGGACGGGTGAACGCGGCCGAGTAGGCAATTACTGGGACACGATACGCCTAGACCTCCCGGTCGCCACCTAACAGGCGGTGGACGATCGTGCGGCGCAGGATTTCGTTGGTGCCGTCCGCCACGTTGACCAGACGCACCACGTTATAGGCTTCGGCCAGGCCGACCTCGTTGGTGAAGCCCATGGCGCCATGCACCTGTATGGCCCGGTCAATGGCGCGGGCGCCGACCTCGACCGCATAGGCCTTGGTCATGGATAATTCCTTGATCGCCGGCTCGCCGCGGTCCAGCAGCTGCGCCACGTTCAGGCCCATCAGGTGGGAAGCATGCAGTTCCATGGCCGATTCCGCCAACGGAAAGGTGACCCCTTGGTATTCCGAGATCGGCTTGCCGAATGCCTGCCGCTGTGTCGCATAATCCAGGGCCAGATCCACAGACCACCGGGCCAGACCAAGCGCCCGGGCAGAGTTATAGATACGCCCCATGGAGACGCCGAAGACCGCGTTTTTGAAGCCGTCATGCAACTCGCCGACCAATTGGTACGGCTCCACACGAAGATCTTCGAAGACCAATTGCGCCTCGTTGCCACCGACCGCGCCATGCATGCGGATAATGCTCTCGATCTCGAAACCGGGCGAACTGGTCGGCACCAGAAAGGCCGAGATGCCGCCCTTGCGCGCCGCCGCCCGCTCCGGGTCGGTCTGGCAAAAAATGATGCAGTAATCGGCGATGGGTGAATTGGTTATCCACATCTT
>CAYWYB010000363.1:0-5018 GCA_964462145.1 uncultured Rhodospirillaceae bacterium | reverse complement strand
ACTTTTCTGACCGGCATTGACCGCTATCCAAAAAGCAACAAGGCGCCGGATACCTGGCTGAAACTGGGCATCACATTGGGCAAGCTGGATCAGAAGGAAGAGGCCTGCTCGACCTTCCTGGAAATGCGCAAGCTGTTCTCCAACCTTCGTGCCCAGGTGGAAAAACGCCTGCAGCGGGAGGTGCGGCTGGCGGGTTGTAACTGAGCCCCCGCACCTTGGTATAAAGGAAGGGCATCCAGCAACCATGCCGGCGATCAGCAACGATGACTTCGCGGACGCAATGGCGGCCTTGGGGCCGTTCGAGGCGGCGCCGGAACTTGCCGTGGCGGTATCGGGTGGCGCCGATAGCATGGCCCTGGCCCTCTTGGCGCAGGCCTGGGCCGGGCAGCGGGGCGGCAGCGTCACTGCCCTGACCGTGGATCACGGCCTGCGCCCGGCGGCGAGAGCGGAGGCCCGCCAGGTGCGCGCCTGGCTGTCGGACAAAGGCATTCCCCATCACACCCTCAGATGGCGGGGCGCTAAGCCTTGCAGTGGCATTCAGGCCGCCGCCCGCCAGGCCCGCTATGGGCTGTTAGGGCAATACTGCCGGCGCCGGGGCATCCTGCATCTGTTGACCGCCCACCATGGCGATGATCAGGCGGAAACCCTGGCATTGCGCCTTGAACACGGCAGCGGCATCGAAGGGCTGGCCGGCATCCCGGCCATCCGCGCGCTGGGCGGCGTACGCCTGTTGCGGCCGCTCTTGCGTCAGCGTCATGCTGACCTGGTGCAGACGTTGACCGCGGCCGGCCAGGCCTGGCTGGAGGACCCTTCGAACCAGGACGAGGCATTCGCCCGTGTCCGCGTCCGGCGGCGTTTAGCCAACGACGAGCACGAAACCCTGTCCATGCTCTCCCTGGCGCGGGAGGCGGCGTGCACCCGGCGGCAACTGGGCGGCGCCATGGCGGATTTGGCGGCGCGGACTATTCGTCTGCATCCCGCCGGGTTCTGCCGCTTTGATCCGGGGCCATGCCGGGGCCTGAACAGTGCCTTGCTGGCGCCCCTGCTGGGCGACATTCTGCGCTGTGTCGGCGGCGGCAGCTACCGCCCCCGCCGGGAACGGCTGGACCGCTTGGCCAGCGACGTGACGCAGCGGCAATCGCTGACCGGGCGAACCTTGGCCGGCAGCCGCATTTTGCCAACGGCGGAGGGCTTGCTTATTTGCCGTGAGACGGGCCGTTTGCCGGGCCCGGAAAAGATGGGCGGGCGGAAAAGGGGCCGATGGGACCGCTTCGATTGGCGCCTGAGCGGTACATGGCCCGCACGGCAGGGCGGCGCTCTATCCGTTGGCGCCTTGGGCCAGGAGGGCTGGCGGCAAATGCGGCGGATGCAGGGGCGGGCACAAATGGTCCTGCCCGGCACGCCGCCAGCTCCCGTTCGCCTCGGTTTGCCGGCATTGTGGCTGGGGGATGAAATCCTGGCCGTGCCCCATTTGAACTTGGTCTTGAATGCGGATGCGCCGCGCTGGGCCCAAAAAATTCGCTTTTCAGCGCGTTTTTCGCCCCTTAGACCCCTGCAAGCAGAAGGATTGGTGCTTGTTTAAGGAGATCTTAGCATTATCTTTATGGAAACCGGCCATAATGGTGTAATGAGTTCATCCCTTTTGATGGGACATTGGAAATATCGGACTGTCCGAGGCGCCGCCGGAGAAGGATACATAGGTGAGCAATTTTAGTCGTAATATCGCCCTCTGGGTGATCATTGCCCTTTTGGTACTGGCGTTGTTTAACCTGTTCCAGGGCCCCGGCACGCGCGGCACCGCGACCAACTTGGCGTACTCGCAATTCATTTCCGAAGTGGAAAGCGGCCAGGTCCGCGACGTCACCATTCAGGGCAACACGATCAGCGGCCATTATACCGGCGGCACGCCCTTTAATTCCTATGCTCCCAATGATCCTGATCTGGTGCGAAAATTGAACCAGGCAGGCGTAACCATTTCCGCCGCGCCGGACGAAGAAGGCACGCCGACCCTGTTCGCCATTCTGCTGAACTGGTTCCCAATGCTGCTGTTGATCGGCGTCTGGATCTTTTTCATGCGCCAGATGCAGTCGGGCGGCGGCAAGGCCATGGGCTTCGGCAAATCCAAGGCCCGGTTGCTGACCGAACGTTCGGGCCGGGTCACCTTTGACGATGTGGCCGGCATTGACGAGGCCAAGGAAGAGCTGGAGGAAATTGTCGAGTTCCTGAAGGATCCGCAGAAATTCCAGCGCCTGGGCGGCCGCATTCCCAAAGGCGCCCTGTTGGTCGGCCCTCCCGGCACCGGTAAGACCCTGTTGGCGCGCGCCATCGCGGGCGAGGCCAATGTGCCGTTCTTCACCATTTCGGGTTCCGACTTCGTGGAAATGTTCGTTGGCGTCGGCGCCTCCCGTGTCCGCGATATGTTCGAGCAGGCCAAGAAAAACGCCCCCTGCATCATCTTCATTGATGAAATTGATGCGGTTGGCCGCCATCGTGGCGCCGGCCTGGGCGGCGGCAATGACGAACGCGAACAGACCTTGAACCAGCTGCTGGTGGAAATGGATGGCTTCGAAGCCAATGAAGGCGTGATCCTCGTCGCCGCCACCAACCGCCCCGACGTCCTCGACCCCGCCCTGTTGCGTCCCGGCCGCTTTGACCGTCAGGTCGTGGTGCCGAACCCGGACATCATTGGCCGGGACAAGATCCTGAAGGTGCATATGCGCAAGGTGCCCATGGCGCCGGATGTGGACAGCCGCACCATAGCGCGGGGCACACCGGGTTTCTCCGGTGCCGATCTGGCCAATCTGGTGAATGAAGCGGCGCTGCTCGCGGCCCGCAAGAACCGCCGCGTGGTCACCATGCAGGAGTTCGAGGAAGCCAAGGACAAGGTCATGATGGGCGCGGAACGCCGCTCCATGGTGATGACCGAGGACGAAAAGGAACTGACCGCCTATCACGAAGCGGGCCATGCCCTGGTAGGCCTGTTGGTGAAAGGCAATGATCCCCTGCACAAGGTCACGATCATCCCCCGTGGCCGCGCCCTGGGCGTCACCATGAACCTGCCCGAGACCGACAAGTACGGTTACAAGAAAAGCGAAATTTGCGCCCGCCTGGCCATGACTTTTGGCGGCCGGGTGGCCGAAACCCTGATTTATGGGCCGGAGGACGTGACCACGGGCGCCGGCCAGGATATCCAGCAGGCGACATCGTGGGCCCGGCGCATGGTTACCGAATGGGGCATGTCAGACAAACTGGGGCCGCTGGCCTATTCCGGCAACGAGCAGGAAGTCTTTCTGGGCCATTCGGTGACCCAAACCAAGAATCTCTCGGACGCCACGGCGAAAGTCATAGACGAGGAAATCCGCCGCTTCGCCGAAGAGGCGGAAGCATTGGCGACCGAGGTCCTGACCGAGAACCTGGACAAGCTGCATGCCGTCGCCAAGGCGCTTTTGGAATATGAGACCTTGAGCGGCGACGAGGTCAACCAACTGTTGCGCGGTGAAGATATCGACCGCCCGGACGAGTTCGAGCCGCCGCAGGACAGCTCCACGGCAACCTCGGTGCCGCCTTCCAGCAAGCCGAAAAAGCCGGATGGTCCCGGCGGTATGGAGCCGGAACCTCAACCTGGCTCTTAACGCCGGCCCCGCCCTGTCCCCGGAAACAAACGTTGCCGGAGCGCTGTATCTGGCGCCTGTCCTGAATCAAGCCGGCGCGGGCCTGCCGTTTGCGGGCGGTCCCCTGTATTTTGATCAATGCCGCCTGTTTGGCCGCGGCATACCCGGCGAAAGCATCAGCATAAGCGAGGCGGAACACACGGCACCGGCGGCTTTGGCCCGGTTGCGCGCCGCGCGCCCGGCGATTGCCGGCTGCCATCAGTCGCAATATGAATCCGGGCCGCTGATCATGGGCATCGTCAATGTTACGCCGGACAGTTTTCATGATGGCGGACGTCTGGATGCGGAGGCGGCCATCGCCCATGGCCGGGCCCTGGCGGCGGCGGGTGCGGCAATCCTTGATGTTGGCGGGGAATCGACCCGGCCCGGCGCCACGGAGGTACCCGTGGCCGAGGAAATCGCCCGTATAATCCCGGTGATTGAGGCCCTGGCCGGCGACGGCCTGATGGTATCTGTGGACACCCGCA
The DNA here is from genome assembly GCA_964462145.1 of uncultured Rhodospirillaceae bacterium. Classification (GTDB taxonomy): domain Bacteria; phylum Pseudomonadota; class Alphaproteobacteria. Next base: position 880 of record CAYWYB010000363.1, on the reverse strand, counting down.
AGGCAGAGGTAATGACGGCGGCGGTCATGGCGGGGGCGCGGATGATCAACGATGTCACCGCGTTGCGCTATAGCCCCGACAGCCTCGACCGCGCCGCCAAGCTAGCGGTGCCCGTGGTCCTGATGCACAGCCGGGGCACACCGGAAACCATGCGTTCATTGACCCACTACGACGATTTGATCATGGATGTGTTCGACGACCTTTCGGCCCGGATCGAGGCTTGCCTGGCCGCCGGAATGGTGCGGGAAAATTTGCTGATTGATCCCGGCCTTGGTTTTGCCAAGAATCCAGAACAGAGCGTGGCGTTGTTGCGCGGCATGGCGCATTTTCACGCCTTGGGCTGCCCAGTACTGATTGGCGCCTCGCGCAAATCTTTTGTCGGAAAACTGGTCGGCAGCACGGCGACGGAAGAGTTGTTGAGCGGATCATTGGCCGCGGCGATGTGGGCAGCGCAACAGGGGGCCGCGGTTCTGCGCGTTCATGATGTATCCGAAACGGCGCAGACGATGGCGATTTTCAAGTCCCTTTGCTATAAGGGATAGCAACAAATGATCGGTAAGTGAGGGGCGCATGGAGCGCGAATTTTTTGGCACCGACGGCATTCGCGGTACCGCCAATACCTGGCCCATGACGGCGGAAATCGCGGTCCGGGCCGGCATGGCAGCGGGATTGCAGTTCACCCGTGGCGAGCATCGCCACCGGGTCGTGGTCGGCAAGGACACCCGCCTGTCAGGCTATATGCTGGAGCCGGCCCTGACCGCCGGTTTCACCTCCGTCGGTATGGATGTCATTCTGGTCGGCCCCATGCCCACGCCCGCCGTTGCCCTGTTGACCCGCAGCCTGCGGGCGGACCTGGGCGTGGTGCTTTCAGCTTCGCACA
>CAYWYB010000362.1:0-5049 GCA_964462145.1 uncultured Rhodospirillaceae bacterium | reverse complement strand
AGATATACAGATCTTCCATGGTCACCATCTCGGTGATCGAGAAGCAGTCATGGCACTCGAACATAGAGATCTGATCCCGTGGCTTCTCGATGCCTGCCTCTTTATAGGCCCGCTCGGAGGCCTTGCGGGTGGTCAGGAAGTAGCTGCCGTCCCAGGAGTTATGGCCTGATTCCTGGCCATTCGACACCGCCAGCTGCAGGGCCTTGACGGTGATCCGGTCGGTCTTGCCCAACGCCTTGGCAATTTCCGGCGTGGTCACGATGGCGGCGGCGGAGCCGTCGGAGACGCCGCAGCAATCGAACAGGCCCAAGGGGGCTGCGATCATCGGTGCGTTCAGCACCGTGTCCAAGGGGATCTCTTTTTGCAGATGGGCCTTGGGGTTCTTGGCGCCGTTGGCGTGGCTTTTCACCGAGATCGAGCCGATGGCCTTCTTCACGGTATCCATGTCAACGCCATGCTTTTCGGAATAAGCGGTCGCCAACTGGGCGAAACCGCCGGGCGCGGAGCCATTATTCTTGATCATGTCGTTCAAGGGACCGGAGCCGCGTTGCGGCAGGCCGCCATAACCGGTGTCCTTCAATTTTTCCACACCTACCGCCAAGGCGATATCGGCGGCACCGGAGGCAACGGCGTAAACGGCGCCGCGGAAGGCTTCCGTGCCCGAGGCGCAGAAGTTCTCGACCCGGGTCACGGGGATGTTGGGCAGACGCAGGGCCACCGAAAGCGGCACGCCGGATTTGCCAACATGGACTTCCTCGATCGCGGTGGCGAACCAGGCCGCATCGATCTGGCTGGTCTCGATGCCAGCGTCGACCAGGGCTTCCTGATAGGCTTCGACAATCAAATCTTCGGCATCGCAATCCCAGCGCTCTCCGAATTTCGAGCAACCCATGCCAAGAATAGCGACTTTATCTCTAATACCTGAGGCCATTTTTCTTTCTCCTTATACCGCCTAAATCTTCGGCGCTGCTTTCCAGTAATATTTGTTGAAATTGCGTTTTTCGTCGGCCGCCTTGATGCGGAACACCATGCGGAATTCATCGCCGACCGCCACGCCGCCTTCGTCAACGTCGGTGAAGTCGGCCATCATGCGGCCGCCTTCGCCAAAGGTGACCATGCCGAAATGGTGGGGCGGGTCCGGCGCGTAGGTCAGGTTATCAGCGGTCCAGGACTGGATCATCGCGGAGGTCTCCGACATCCGGTGATCTTCCTGGGTATTGATGGCGCCGCAATTGGGGTTCACGCAAATCCGGGCTTTCGGATATTGCACGGTGCCGCATTGCTCGCACTTGCCGCCAACGAAACCGATAACCATTTCCTTGTTTCGGTACAACGTGGTCAATGCGGTCTGCTTGTCCGTCTCCGAACGCAGGCCGCCATCCTGTTCCACCAGATTGTTGAAGGCCAGGAACTTGTTGTAGTTGGTTTCTTCCTTGCGGTGGGCCAGGTGGCCCTTGATGCCCTTGCGGTTGGACATGCTCGACAGTTTATCGGTGGTGCGGAAAATCAAGGCGTCACAGCCCTGACCCCAGCCAACCACCATGACGTTTTCGCCCGGCTTGGCGTCCTGCAGGCAATCCACCAGCATGACCAGGGCATGGGACGTCCCCGCCTCGCCCATCACGTTGTGCAGATTGTCGCGGGCCGCGTCGGCGTTGATGCCGCAGGCCTTGGCCACCATGCCCGCGATGTTGCGGATGGTGCCGGGCATGACGAAATGGTTGATGTCGCCGGCGCTGACCCCCGTATTATCCAGGGCGGCCTGAACCGCATCGGGCACGATCTTCATGTAACCTTCGTCGCGGATCCAGCGTTCTTCCCAGTTATAGTCGAAGTCCGCGTTTTGGCCGCGATAATGATCGACGAAATCCACCGCCACCTGGCCGGCCCCGACGTATTCAGCCACCACATCGTCGTTGCCCAGCAACAGGGCCGCGCCGCCGTCGCCGAACATCAATTCGTTGGTGTTCGCGGTCTGGCTGCGGCGGTGTTCGCCCGTGGCGAACAGCGCGCTGCCGCCGGTGCCCTGAACGACGCTCAAGGCGTTGATCAGGCCGGATGTCGCGGCCCGCTGGGAGGAGGTGATGTCCATGGTCATCATGTTCTGGCCCAGGTTCAGGGCGGTGCCCAGAACGCCTGAATTCTGCCGGTCCGTAAACGGCAATGTGGTCGAGGCCAGATAAATCGCCTTGATGTCGTCGGGCCGGGCCTTGTCCAGGCAATCGCGGGATGCCTCGACCGCCATGGTCAGGGCGTCCTCGTCCCAATTGCACATGGAGCGCTCGCCCTTGCTGTACGCCTTGAGGGCGCCATTAAACCAGCTCACATTCTCCAAAATGACGCTTCTCGGCAGCCGCCGCCTGGGCACATAGCCGCCGTACGCTGTAATACCTACCATTCGCTCTTCCCTTCACGGGGCCGGCAATGCCAAAGACAACGCCAGCCCACACAGTTATTGCATCTTGTATTCGCTGTTAACTTACCAGAGCGGGGTTTTGCGTCAAGGGAAGCGCGTTAGAGCCCGCACCCGAAAAGCCCTACATTCTTTCCATGCCAAACTATTGCGGCCGGGGCGGGCGCACGGCCAGGATCAGGGGCATGGCGACAAGGGCGGTCAGGGCGAAGAACAAAAAAGCATTCAAATAGCCGATCATTTGGGCCTGGCGGCCGATCTCGTGCGCCATGGGCAGGGCCTGTTGCACGCTGGGTGCCGCCGTTTCCAGGTTCCACAGCGCCGGGCGGCCCGGCTGTACCCGCTCGGCGATCTCGGCGTAGGAAATTTTCGAGGTTCTGAGCGCCACCGCCACGGACAGCGAGATATGCACCGAACTGCCGAACAGGCGCAGCAGATGAAACAGCGAACTGACCAGCGGGAACTTATCCGGCGATACCGCGCCCATGTTGATTACCAGCAAGGGCACCCAGACAAAGCCGATGCCCAGACCGGAGACGAAACCGGTCCAGGCCAGCTGGAAATAGGTCACGTTTATATCGAAGCAGGCCATCTCCCAGCCGGTCCAGATCTGCGCACCAAAACCCAAGGTCAGCCATATGCGCGGATCGTAACGCGAACCCCAAAGCAGGGTGACGAAGCCGAGCATCATACCTAGGCCTCGGATCGCCAACAGAACGCCGATGGTATCCTCGGGATAGCCGCGCAGTTGCTGCAGCAGGTTGGGCAGCAGTACCAGGGGCGAATAGCTCAACATCCCGAACGCCGCGACCAACAACAGGCCCACGACGAGATCGCGGTTGGCCAGGACCCGTAAATCTATGTAGGGCTGGCGCCAGGTCAGGCTATGGACCACGAAGAGATACAGGCAGGCAACGCCGGCCAGGCATTCAAGGGTGATTTCCACCGAGTCGAACCAGTCATTGCGCTCGCCCCGATCGACCATCAATTGGAAGCAGGCGATGGCGATGGACAAAAAGATGAAGCCGCGCAGATCCAGACGGCTGCGCCCTGCCGGTTTATCGTGGGGGATCACGACCAGCACCGCCAGACAGGCGACGGTGGCAAACGGCAGGCAGAAAAAGAATACCGAGCGCCAGCCGTACTCCTCGGTCAGGATGCCGCCCAGCCAGGGACCTATCATGGGCCCGATGGTCACGCCGATGCCAAAGATCGAGGTTATCACGCCGTGCTTTTCACGCGGGTACGAGGCCATGACCAGGGCCATGGTCAAAGGCGTCAATGGTGCCCCGAACGTGCCCTGAATGGCGCGAAACAGCACCAGTGTTTCCAGGTTCGGCGCCAGGGCGCAGGCCAGTGTCGCGAGGGAAAAACCGAATGTCGAGACGACGATCAGACGGCGCGAGCCAAAACGGTCGTTCAACCAGCCGGTCGCCGGCAGCCCGACGGCGTTGGCCACCAGATAGGAGGTCACTACCCAGGCGACCTGGTCCCGGGTCGCCGATAGGGAGCCCTGAATCTGCGGCAGTGAGACGTTGGCGATGGTGATGGTCATGGCGAGCAGGAAGACAACCAGCACACAGGCCGCCAACAGGGCGACCCGGCCGCCGGCGTCGAGCGTTGTCTGTTCCGCTACGGCCATACGCACACATCCGGTCCCTGAATGGGAGAGCAAGGCTAACACGCCGCTGCGCTTGCCGCCAACGGCGCAAATTTTTTCCCCTCAAACTGTGTGAACCTATCCCCATCATGCTCTAGACTGGGGTCATATTGTAAAGCGGGGCGGGAGGCCCATAGTCATGAGCGACCTTCAATCACAATTCGCCGGCACCCAGGAGGTCCTGGAACAGCACAAAATCGACGTGGCCCGGCTGCAATCCTATATGCAGGAGCATGTGGAGGGTTTCTCCGGCGAGATCGCCTTGAGCCAGTTCAAGGGCGGCCAGTCCAATCCCACCTACCGCATTGATGCCGGGGGCCAATCATACGTGCTGCGCCGCAAGCCGCCGGGGGTTTTGCTGCCCTCGGCCCATGCGGTGGACCGGGAATACCGCGTTATCACTGCCCTGGCGGACACGGACGTACCGGCGCCCAGGACCTATTGCCTGTGCGAGGACGAAAGCGTCATCGGCACCATGTTCTACATCATGGAAATGGTGCAGGGCCGCATTCTGTGGGATTCCACCCTGCCCGAGATGAGCCGCGAGGAACGCGGCCAGATCTACCGTTCCATGAACGAGGCCATGGCCGCCTTGCATACGGTTGACTACAACGCCATCGGCCTGGGCGATTTCGGCAAGGTCGGCGAATACCGTGAACGGCAGATCCATCGGTGGAGCAAGACCTACCGGATATCCGAAATGGATACGATCCCGGAAATGGACCGCCTGATCGACTGGTTGCCCAAGAACATTCCCAGCGGTGATGAAACAACGCTGATCCATGGCGATTTCCGCATGGACAACATGGTTTTCCATCCTACCGAGCCCAAGGTTGTCGCCCTGCTGGACTGGGAATTGGCCACGTTGGGGCATCCGGTGGGAGATTTCACCTACACCATGATGGGCTGGCGCCTGGACAAGGACCTGTTCCGCGGCATCGCCGATGCGGATATCGAGGGCCTTGGCATCCCGACC
>CAYWYB010000361.1:0-5065 GCA_964462145.1 uncultured Rhodospirillaceae bacterium | reverse complement strand
GCTTTCCACGGCGCGGGACATGGCGCGCCTGGCCCTGGCCATACGCCGCGATTTCCCAAGGCATTTTGACTATTTCTCCAAGACGTCGTTCCGCTACCGGGGCAAAACCTACCGCAACCACAACAATCTGATTGGCAACCTCCAAGGCGTTGACGGCATCAAGACCGGTTATATCCGTGCCTCCGGCTTCAATCTTGTCGCCTCGGCCAGCCGCGGCGAAGGCCGCCTGGTGGGCGTGCTGTTTGGCGGCCGCTCGGCCGAGAGCCGCGATCAGCGCATGCGCAAACTGTTGACCAACGGTTTCAACAGATTGCAGCGGAGCGACGAAAAAGGCCTGCCGAAAAATTTTGTCCGGCCACGCGGCCGCAGGGATGGCTTTGGCCATGTTCCCCTGCCCCGGCAGAAACCCCTGCGGACGGCCGGGAGGAGCAACCTGGCCGACAAAATCGCTAGCAGCAAGCGCGCGCCGCAATTCGGTATTGCATGGTCGGTACAGATCGGCGCCTTCAATCATGTAGCGTCGGTACAGCAGCATCTGCGCAAATTGTCCGGAGCTTTGCCCGATTTATTGAGCCGGGCCAAGGTTTCGATCGAGACCATCGAAAATGATCGCGCGGTTTTCTACCGGGCCCGCCTGCACGGTATGAACGAACGCCAGGCCAGCGAGCTATGCCGCCGCATCAAGAGCGCCAAGTTCGATTGCCTGACCGTGGCGCCGGCGGAAGCATCCCTGGCGGCTGGGATTTATCACGGCTAGACCATCAGGGCGCCGGCCACAGGGTCTGGCTGCGGCCATTCAGGCGATAAGCCAACAAACCTAGATATTCGTGCAGTGCGGTTCTAACCTGACGAAGACCGTCGCCTAGCCTGAAACGTAGAGCGAAACCGCCGGAGCCGCCCTTCATTGGCATCGGCGGGGCGGCAACAACCGGCCAGTTCTGGCCGCGAAACGCCGCCATGGCCCGTGGCATATGCCAAACCGACGTCACCAATAGCCATTTCTCACCGGTCTTTGGCTGGGCCAGTTTTCGCCCCAGCACGGCATTTTCATAGGTATCAATGGAGGCATTCTCGACCATGAGGCGGCTGCGCGGAAAACCCCGGCTAATTAGATATTCAGCGATCAGCGGGCCCTCACGGACCCCGCCCCTACCCGCATTGCCGCCGCAGATCAGCAACCTGGCCTTGGGGTAGGCCCGCGCCAGGCGCATAAATTCCACCAACCGGTCCGCCGCATGGCCCGGCACCGCATGACCTACTTGCCGGGAGATCCCAAGGTCAACGGCAGCCCCCGACAATAGAATAATTCCGCTGACGGGTGCTTCGGCGGCGTCCTCGAAAACCGGGAATTGCCGTTCCAGCGGCACCAGCACCCATGCCCCGACTGGCAGGACCGCGATGGCCAGCAGCACGAGGGCAAGGGCACTGAGCAACCAGGCGCCTAGCCGCCGCCAACGGGACCATAATAACAACGTCCCCAGAAGCAACAGGATCAGGGTCAGGTTCAGAGGACTGGCAATTGTCCAGATAATTTGCGCGGCGGAATGAAACATGGCCTATCCAACGTGCTTGAACTTCGGCGTGGCTAATCATAATAGTGGAAACCCAAGCAAGGGTATGCACTGCAATAACGCCACGGATAAATACCCCGCCATATAGAAAGTTTGATCCAGCATGGCCGTTGATGCCTCCACTGTTAGCGGCGCGGCGGAGCGCGAGCCACTTTACGCCTATCTCCGCCTGGCCGCCGCCCTGACGCTCATGACCATCGGCACAGTGGGTATGTATGCCATCGTCGTCGCTCTAAAGCCGGTCGCCGCTGAATTCGGGGCCAGCCGCTCCGACGCCGCCATCGCCTATGCCGTGACCATGATCGGCTTTGGCATTGGCGGCATTATGATGGGCCGCTGGTCCGACAGGGTCGGGGTGATGTGGCCCTGCCTGTTCGGCACGCTGATGCTGGCACTCGGCTTTATAATGGCGGCCCAGGCGGACAGCCTTTGGCAATTGTATCTGGCCCAGGGCCTGATGGTCGGCATGCTGGGCAACGCCGCCCTGTTCGCGCCTCTGGTGGCCGACACGACCCTGTGGTTCCACCGCCGCCGCGGTATTGCCGTGGCCATCGTGGCCAGCGGCAACTATCTGGCTGGCGTACTCTGGCCACCCGTCATACAGCACTATATCGACGCGACCGACTGGCGCGCCACCTATACCGGGATCGGCCTGTTCTGCGGTATCGTGATGCCGCCCCTTTGTCTGATGCTGCAGCGCCGGCCGCCGGCAGTCTTGGCGGCAGCGGCGGAAACAGATGCGGGTACGGACCACCCCCTTGGCCTGACCCCCAACCGGCTGCACGGTTTGCTGGCCATCGCGGGTATCGCCTGCTGCCTCGCCATGGCCATGCCTCAGGCGCATATTGTCGCCCATGCCACGGATCTTGGCCATGCGGCCCAGCGTGGCGCAGAAATGCTGGCCCTGATGCTGGCCACGGGCATCGTCAGCCGCCTGGTCTTCGGCTGGATTTCCGACCATATCGGCGGCCTGGAAACTTTGTTGCTGGGCAGCAGCCTGCAGGCATTGATGCTGTTCGGCTTCATGTTTGCCGAGTCGCTGAGCAGCCTTTACCTGATGGCGGCCCTGTTCGGCCTGAGCCAGGGCGGCATCGTGCCGTCCTACGCCATCATCGTGCGGCGCTATTTCGTGCCGGGCCAGGCCGGCTGGCGCATCGCCTTCGTCTTGTCCATGACGCTTTTGGGCATGGCCTTGGGCGGTTGGCTGGCAGGGCTGTTGTATGATTTGACCGGATCGTATCGCATGGCCTTTATCAACGCGGTGATCTTCAATCTGCTCAACATGGCGATTGCCGGCGCCCTGTTGCGGCGGGCGCGTCAGGGGTTATGATATTGGCCAATAAAGCAAACTGGGAGACGAAACATGGCGGCGGATACGGGTGTGCAAAAGCTGGTTCTGGATGAGGTAGAGCTGGAACAGGTCGGCGAGGGGATGAGCCGGCGGCTGGTCTGGGGCAGCCAGATGATGATGGCACGGATCAGCCTGGGCGCCGGCACCTCGGTGCCGAAGCATCAGCATCCCAATGAACAGATCACCTTTTTGCTGGCGGGTGAAATGGATTTCCGCTTTGGCGAGGACGGCGAGGAACAGCACCATATCGGTGCCGGCGAAATTCTAGTCATCCCCGGCGACATGCCCCATTCAGCGGAAGTTCTGGCGGACGCGGAAGTGATTGAACTATTTGCCCCACCGCGTCAGGATTGGATCGACGGCACCGACAGCTATCTGCGGGCGCCGCAAAAATAGCCACACCGACCTATTTTGGGGGAAATTGGGATGGTCAAACCGCAACTCACTCATGTTGGCATCTACGTTAACGACCTGGCCAAAATGCGCCGCTTCTATTCGGAGATCTTTGGCCTGACCGTCACCGACGAGGGCGGTCCGCCGGATTTCCACCTGGACATGGTTTTCATGTCCGCCGATCCAGGCGAGCACCACCAATTCGTCATGGTCGGCGCGGATTCCGAACAGGCCTCCGCCAATATGGCGCAGCAGATTTCCTTCCTGGTGCAATCTCTGGACGAGATGCGCAGCATGCGCGATCGGATTGAGGCCGAGGGCCTGGAGATCAAGCGCATGGTCACCCATGGCAATGCCTGGTCGTTCTATTTCAACGATCCGGAAGACAATTATATCGAGATCTATGCCCATACGCCCTGGTACATCCCGCAGCCCGTGGGCGTGCCCTTTGATCTGAGCCTTTCCGATGACGAGATCATGGCCCAGACCGAAGCGCTGTGCCAAAAGACGGAAGGCTTTACCAGCAGCGAGGACCGCAAGGCGGCCATGCGGGAGATGATCGGGGACTAAATCTCAATTTGTTCGATGGGGGAATTGAACAATGACAACATTACTTTCTGAACTAGGTGAATTCAGCGTAAGCGCGGGATCAGAGGAGGGTCTGTGGCTCGACGCGGACGAAGCGGCGGCAGCCACGGGCTGGTCGCTGCAGCCGGATGGATTGTGCCGGGGTGATGTCTGCGTTCCCGCGCCAAGGGGCCGAGAACCGGAATTCAGCACGGGGGACAAGGTCAACCTGGCGGCGTTCTGGGAGCATCTGGGCATGCCGGCGGCGCACAGCCGGGATGGCGATATCTGGGCCCTGGGCGAAGGCGCCGACAATCGCGCGGCAAGCCTGCGGTCGCTACAGGCACCGGATTTTTCACTGCCGGACCTGGACGGCACGGCGCACAGCCTGTCGGACCATCGCGGCAAGAAAGTGCTGTTGGCCACCTGGGCTTCATGGTGAGGCTGCCGTAATGACTTGTCCGTGTGGCAAGAGCTCTACAACGGCCTGCAAGAACAAGACTTCGTAATCATTGCCGTGGCCATGGACAGCCGGGCGGATGCGGCCCGGCCCTGGATCGAAGCCGCGGCACCGACTTATCCGGCCCTGATCGACCGGGACCATTCGTTGGCAGAGCTGTACAACATGGTCAACGTGCCCCAGGCGGTCTGGATCGATGAAACGGGCCGCATTGTCCGCCCGGCGGAGAACGCCGGCGCATTCGAGGCCTTCCGTTCCCTGGATTTCGAAACCATGACCGTGCCCGAGGACAAAGCGGCCACGGCGGCGTCAGCCAAGGCCACCTATGTCAATGCGGTACGCGACTGGGTGCTTTCGGGAGCGGACAGCGGCCATACCTTTGACGAGACGCAGGCCCGCGCCCATACGTTGGTGCCGAATGCCGATATTGCCCAGGCGCATTGCCATTTCCGGCTGGGCCAATATCTGTTGCGCCAGGGGCGTGCGGAAGAGGGCCAGGAACATCTGGCGGAAGCCTCGCGCTTGCATCCGGCATCGTGGAACATCTGGCGCCAGGCGGCGGCGGTCAACGATATGGGCCTGGCGGCAGGTCCGGAATTCTGGGAACGGGTCAATGCCCTGGGCGATGACTACTATTATCCGCCGGTCGACATGGCGGGCATGCCGAAATAGGGATTTCTCTAGGATCATTTTCGATATTCATCGAATCGCCGAGCCACCCGC
>CAYWYB010000360.1:0-5066 GCA_964462145.1 uncultured Rhodospirillaceae bacterium | reverse complement strand
CCAGCCAGGCCAGCAGGTCATTGATTATTGCGCCGGCGCCGGGGGAAAGAGCCTCTGCCTGGCGGCACAAATGGAAAACAAGGGGCAGATTTTCGCCTTCGACAGCGCGCCGCAACGGCTGCGCCCCTTGCGGGCGCGCCTGCAACGGGCCGGGGCGCGGAATATTCAGGTGCATGCCCTGGCCGACGCCGCCGCCATCGCCGCCTTGGCCGCGCTGGACGGCAAGGCGGACCGGGTATTGTTGGATGTACCGTGCAGCGGTTCCGGCGCCTGGCGCCGCAATCCCGAAAGCAAATGGCGCCTGACGCCCGAAAAACTGGCCCAATACGGCGCCACTCAGGGCGAAATTCTGCGCCGCGCGGTACCTCTTGTTAAACCCGGCGGCCGCCTGATCTATGCCACCTGTTCGATCCTGATGGAAGAAAATGAAGACCAGATCGAAAGCTTCCTAGACGAGCGGCCCGAATTCGAGGTTTTGCCCATCGGCGGTGTTTGGCAAGAAACTCTGGGGACCGAATGCCCCAGTGATGATCCCTACCTGCATCTGACGCCGGCAACGCACGGCACCGATGGCTTTTTCGTCGCCATCCTGGAGCGGCGCGCGGAAACTTGATGTGCGCTTGAATGGCCCCTTGGCTATGGTCCGGAATAGCCGCTAAAGAAATGGGGATTGATCATGAAATGTTTCATGGCGTGTCTAATGGCGCTGACGCTGATATCCGGAGCGGCATTGGCGGCGGGCAGTGACGAAGAGACGAAAAAGGACAGCCCTTGGGGCCCGGCGGCGCGCAAGGCTATTGCCGACAAGGATTGGCGCGGCGCGATCAATTTGTTTCAGCGCGACATAGCGGCGAAAACCGCTACCGCCGACACGTACAATTACCTCGGCTTTGCCCATCGCGGTTTGCAACAATACGACAAAGCCTTTGAATATTACGCCATTGCCTTGCAAATGAACCCGCAACATCGGGGCGCACACGAGTATGTGGGCGAGGCCTATTTAGCGGTGGGTAATCTGGATAAGGCCAAGGAACATCTGGCGGCGTTGGATCGAATCTGTTTTTTTGGCTGTCAGGAATATGACGATTTGAAAGCTGCCGTCGCCGCCTACCGGCCAAAATAGGGCACTTCACCGCAGCCCCGCGAAAGGCCCTTGCGCCGGGGCCCAGGCGCGTCGTAAAGCTGCGCCTATGAACAAATCTTCGACGGAAAGCATCCTGATCCTCGATTTTGGCAGTCAGGTCACGCAATTGATCGCCCGCCGTCTGCGCGAGAGCGGCGTTTATTGTGAAATCGTACCCTATTTCAAGGGCGAAGAGGCCCTTGCCGCCTCCCGGCCCAACGGGGTTATCCTTTCGGGCGGGCCGTCTTCGGCCACGGAAAGCGATACGCCGCGGGCACCGCAAAGCCTGTTCGAGATGGGCATCCCTGTGCTGGGCATCTGCTATGGCCAGCAGGCCATGTGCGAGCAGCTGGGCGGCCGGGTTGAGGCCTCCGACCATCAGGAATTCGGCCGCGCATTTGTTGAAATCAACGATGACTGCGCCTTGTTCCATGGCCTGTGGCAGACTGAACAGCGGCATCAGGTCTGGATGAGCCATGGTGACCGGGTCATTGACCTGCCGCCGGGCTTTCGCGTCGTGGGCACCTCGGACAATTGTCCCTTTGCCATCATCGCCGACGATACCCGGCATTTTTACGGCGTGCAGTTTCACCCGGAAGTCATCCATACTCCGGACGGCACCGCCCTGTTGCGCAATTTCACCCACAATGTGGCGGGCTGCAAGGGCAGTTGGAGCATGGCCACCTTCCGCCTTGAGGCCGAGGCGCGGGTCAAGGCCCAGGTGGGGAGTGGCAAGGTTATTTGCGGCCTTTCGGGCGGCGTGGATTCATCCGTCGTGGCGATCCTGCTGCACGAAGCCATTGGCGATCAGCTGACCTGCGTTTTTGTCGATCACGGCCTGTTGCGCGAGGGCGAGGCCGAGGAAGTCGTCTCTCTGTTCAAGGAACATTACAACCTGTCCCTGGTGCACCGGGACGCCTCGGATCTGTTTCTGGAAAAACTGGACGGGGTCAGCGATCCGGAGCAAAAGCGCAAGATCATCGGCGCGACCTTTATTGATGTCTTCGAGGAAGAGGCGAACCGCATCGGCGGCGCCGATTTTCTGGCTCAGGGTACATTGTATCCGGACGTGATCGAGTCCGTCTCGCCATCCGGCGGACCCTCGGCGACGATCAAATCGCACCATAACGTGGGCGGTCTGCCCGAGCGCATGAATATGGAGCTGGTCGAACCACTGCGGGAACTGTTCAAGGACGAGGTCCGCGACCTGGGCCGTACCCTTGGTTTGCCCGAAAGCCTTGTGGGCCGGCATCCGTTTCCGGGCCCCGGCCTGGCGATCCGCTGCCCAGGTGAGATCAGCGCCGACAAGCTGGCCATACTGCGCCGGGCCGATGCCATTTATCTGGACGAGATCCGCAAGGCCGGCCTGTACGACGCCATCTGGCAAGCCTTCGCCGCCATCCTGCCTGTGCGCACCGTCGGCGTGATGGGCGATCAACGCACCTATGATTACATCTGCGCCCTGCGCGCGGTGACCTCCACCGACGGCATGACGGCGGACTATTATCCATTTGATCATGAATTCCTGGGCCGCACCGCCACCCGCATCATCAACGAGGTGCGCGGCATCAACCGGGTGGTCTATGATGTAACTTCGAAGCCGCCGGGAACCATCGAGCTGGAGTAAACCTTAATGTCAGAGCTGCATTTCGCCACCGCCACCGAACTGGCGGCCAGGATAAAGGATCGCGAGATCAGCGCGGTCGAGCTGTTGGATCATTTCCTGGGCCGGGTGGAAAAATACAATCCGCAACTGAATGCGATCATCTGGATGGATGTGGAAGGCGCCAGGGCGCGGGCCGAGGCGGCGGACGCGGCCTTGGCCAAGGGCGAGGATTGGGGGCCGCTGCACGGCCTGCCCATGACCATAAAGGAATCCTTCAACATCGCCGGCAGCCCGACCACATGGGGGCGGCCCGATCACAAGGACAATATTGCCGATAGCAACGCCTTATACGTGGACCGGCTGCTGGGCGCTGGCGCCAATATATTCGGCAAGACCAACGTGCCGATCAATCTGGCGGATTGGCAATCCTTCAACGAAATTTACGGCACCACCAACAATCCCTGGGATCTGGGCCTGACACCGGGGGGGTCGTCAGGCGGTTCGGCTGCCGCCCTGGCCGCCGGTCTGACCGGCCTGGATGCGGGCAGCGATATCGGCGCCTCGATCCGCAACCCGGCGCATTATTGCGGCGTCTTCGGGCACAAACCGACCTACGGCATCGTGCCCGGTGACGGCCAGGCCTTGCCCGGCAACTACAGCCCGCTCGATATCGCGGCTGTTGGTCCCCTGGCGCGTAGTGCCGAGGATCTGGCCCTGTCAATGGACATCGTGGCCGGACCCAACCGGATCACCTCGACCGCCTGGCAACTAAACCTGCCGGGGCCGCGCAAGACCGCCCTAAAAGATTTCAAGGTGGCTGTGATGTTGAGCGATCCGGCGGCGGAGGTGGAGCAGTCCTATCAGGATTGTCTGCAAGCTGTCGCCGATGCGCTATCGAACGCGGGCGCCACGGTCAGTGACACCGCGCGCCCCGCTATCGATACCGCCCGGGCGTTCGAGCTGTATATTCTGCTGTTGCGGGCTGCCACATCGCGCGGCGCCACGGCGGAGCAAATGGCCTATTTCGAAACCGTGGGCACCGATCCCGCCGTTGATAATGACAGCTACCTTAACCGCATGGCGCGCGGCGTGTTACTGCCGCACCGGGATTGGCTGAACCTCGATAATGAACGCACCTTCATGCGCCAGGCCTGGGCGGATTTCTTCCAGGAGTGGGATATCCTGCTCTGCCCCGCCGCCGCATCCGCCGCCTGGCCCCATGATCAGGCCGGCGAACGCCATGACCGCATGATCACCGTGAACGGCAAACAACAGCGCGGCGTGGACCAGATGTTCTGGGCCGGCTATCCCAACATGGTCTACCTGCCCTCCACCGTCTCCCCCGCCGGACTGAGCCCCGAGGGCCTGCCCCTGGGTCTGCAGGCCGTCGCGGCGGAGGGTGAGGACAAGACGGCGATCGAATTCTGCCGTTTGGTCTCGAACGAGATTGTCGGGTTTCAAGCTCCGCCTGGTTACGAGTAAGTGAACTTCGCCTTGCGCTTTTCCAGGAAGGCGTCCCGGCCCTCGATATAGTCGGCGCCCTGGAAGCCCTCTCCGCGCAGGCGTTTCGAGGTTTCGGTTTCGTCCACCGCGCCTTCACTGATTTCCTCAACCATGGTCTTCACCGCGCGGATGGTGAATTGCGACAGACCGCATAGATTTTGCGCGAACTCGTTGGTGCCGGCTTCCAGTTCCTCGGCTTCGAACAGGCGGGTGGCCAGGCCGATATTGACCGCTTCCTCGGCCTTGATCACCTTGGCGCCCATCAGCATTTCCTTGGCCCGGGACGGCCCGATCAGGTCCGACAGGCGTTTGGTTTCCAACAGGCTATAGGCGATGCCCAGGCGTGCCGGGGGAATGCAGAAATGCGCCGTGGGATCGATGTAGCGCAGGTCGCAGTTCAGGGCGATGGCGCAGCCGCCGCCGAAACAGACGCCGCGGATCATGGCGATGGTCGGTTTGTTCAGGGCATGGATGGCATCATAGGCGCCGCGGATTTTGTCGTGATAGGCGCCGGCGCTTTCCGCCGTGGCATGGACGATGGGAAATTCGGAAATATCGGCCCCGGCGGCAAAGGCGCGCGGCGCGCTGGAGCGCAGGATCACCACCTTGATTTCACGGTCGGCCCCGGCCTGGCCGAACAGATCGATAATACCCTGCCAGACCTCGGCGTTCAGGGCGTTCAGTTTTTCCGGACGGTTCAGGACAATCTCGGCGATCTCGCCGTTTTTCCGCAGGTAAATCGGATCGTTACTCATGGTGGGCCTTTCCAAAGCGCTATATGATGCCCCGAGCACATTTAGTCTAAATGTGCTCAGACTCTTTAAGATAGAGCAA
>CAYWYB010000359.1:0-5081 GCA_964462145.1 uncultured Rhodospirillaceae bacterium | reverse complement strand
ATTGCCCAGGGCCACCACCTTGAAGCGGCCCTCGAACGGTGGGTCGCCATCGGTGTAAACCTTACCGCCCAGGGCGACGTCGATCTCGGCCCCCTGCCCCGCCGCATGGGCTTGTGCCGCGACCTCTGGATCGACCAAGACGCCAACGACGGCGCGGTCGGCGCCTTGCTCCACCAATGCCCGGAGCAGACCCGTGGTATCCGATGTGGCCCCGGCACCGCAATTGTCCTGCACATCCGCCAGAACATAGGGTTTGTGAGAGTTGGAAACGATGGCCTGGGAGACCGCCTCGCCCGGCAACAGGCGCGGCACCTGAAAGGCGGCTTCGTTGGACAATATCGCCTCGTACAAGGCATCGGCCGCGCGGTCAGCGGCTTCCTGGTCATCGCCATAGGCCACAACAACCGGCCCGCAATCCCAAATGTCGGCGGGCGGAAAGCCCGGCGTGAATGAGATCGAGCGCACGCCCGCCTCTGCCTCCAGCGCCGCCAGTTTCGCGTAAGTACCCAACGCCGGCTCGGCCATGGTGCATTGGCCTGTCAGGGGCATCAGAAACGGTACGGCGCGGTGGGCCTTGGCGGGCAATTGCCCCGGATCGGCCAGCAGAGCATCAAGATAGCGGGCGGCGCGGCTGCCCGTATCCGCCATGTCCACATGAGGATAGGTGCGATAGGCGATCAGGCCGTCACAATTGTCGAACATCGCCCGCGTAGTGTTCGAATGCAGGTCCAAGCTGACCACCAGGGGCATGTCGGGACCCAGATGGGCCCGCACGCGGCGCAGCAATTCGCCTTCGCCGTCCTCGGTATGCTCACAGACCATGGCGCCGTGCAGATCAAGATAAACCGCATCATACGGGGCTACGTCTTCCAGGCCCTGCAGCAACATGGCCATGTAGGTTTCAAAGGCATGCTCGGTGACATGGGCCGACGGTATGGCGCAGCACCAGGCCATGGGCGCCATTTCGTGGCCCAGGCCCTGGGCCTCGGCGATGAAGCCCGCGATGGCAATGTTCTTGCCGGGCATCACTTCCAGGATCTCTCCGCCCAGGCTCAGGCCGGGAAAACTCTCGGCCCGGACAAAATCGTCCCAGTCAGCCTTTTGCGGCGCGAAGGTATTGGTCTCGTGCAAAAAACCCGCAATAGCGATCCGGCTCATGAATAATTCCTTCTATCCCGTCAATTCAAAACGAACATGGTCCTTGGCTTTACTCCGCCATGGCGACTGCAAACCCATCGATCTGGTAATACCACATTGCGATCATTGGAATGCCGTACTAATTTACCGCAACCAGCACA
This sequence comes from uncultured Rhodospirillaceae bacterium, assembly GCA_964462145.1. Lineage (GTDB taxonomy): Bacteria > Pseudomonadota > Alphaproteobacteria. The sequence continues at coordinate 3,783 of CAYWYB010000359.1, read as the reverse complement.
TCAGGAGAGTACAATGGACAGCAGTTACGACGAACTCACCCAAGCCATGCGGGCCTATTTCGATGGTTTCTACAATGGCGATGTAGAGATGTTGAAAACGGTCTTTCACCCTTGCTGCCATTTGATTACGGCCAGCGACGGGCCGTTGCAGGACGACGACATGGAAACGGTCTACGCCCGGGTCGCGGGCCGCCCGTCCGGCGCGTCGGAGAACTACCAACGGCAAGACCGCATCCTTTCGATCGATAAATCCGGCCCCGAGTGCGCCCTGGTAACGGTCAACATCGCCATCGGGCCGAAAATGTTCACGGATTATCTGAATTTCTTGAAGATCGATGGCCGCTGGCAGATCGTTTCGAAGGTCTTCACGTATGTTCCGTTAGCCCAGGCCCACGCACAAGCAGCCGAGTAGCGAAGCGCCTAATTGGCGTTGCGGCGGTTCGTCTTCGACCAAGGCGACGGCGAAAGGCGCGCGCCATCACTTCGAACGCAGGCCAACGATTAGCTTTTCGGTGATTTCGCCGATCCGGGCCCGGATGGTATCGATGTCGGTCGGGCCTAGGTCGTCCCAATGAATGCCAGCCGTCACGACGACATTGGTGTTGCAGGCGGCTGATAGCGCCTCGGCCACCGGTTTGACGATTTCGTCCTCCTTATGGCCGGGATAGGTCAGCACGGACGCCGTGGCGGAAATTTTCGACGGATCCGCCAGGGACGGCCGCGGCTGCGAAGCCGCGACCGCGCCAATATGCGGACGCTCGCCGCCCCAGATATAAACCAGGACATCGGCGCCGATCACCACCGCGCGAGCCTGCACCGGGAAATCATCCCCTTCCGTCCGAACGTGGACAGAGCGGGGTAATTCCGGCACCGAATTCATTTCTGACAACCCACGTGACCCAAACCGGCGCTAGCGGTTCTTGCCCAGGAAGCCGAACAGATGGCCGGCGATCTTGCGGATCTGGATTTCCTCCGCCCCTTCGGTGATGCGATAGCGGCGGTGATGGCGGTAGATATGCTCGAACGGCTGATTGCGGGTATAACCCTCGCCGCCGAACACCTGCATGGCACGGTCGGAGGCCTCCCAAACCAACCGGTTGGCCCGGTAATTGGCCATGGAGACCTGATCGGTGACCGCCATATGGTTCTTCTGATCCAGGTTCCAGGCGGTCTTGTAGACCAGATTTCGAACCATTTCGGCCTCTGTATGCAGTTCCGTCAGAGGGAACTGAATGGCCTGGTTGGTGGACAACGGTTTGCCCCAGGTAGTGCGCTGCTTCGAATAGGCCACCGCCTCGTCAATACAGAACTGCGCCGCGCCCAGGGACGAGGCCGCCTGGCGGATGCGGTTTTCGTGCAGGAATGTCTGCGCCACGATCAGGCCGTCGCCCTCGTCACCGAGATAGGATTCCGTATCGATGGGCAGGCGCACATCCTTGATGGCCACGATGCCGTGGTCCGAGGGCATGTTGAAGGTCCAGTCCATCTTCACCACTTCAAAGCCCGGCGCCGTCACCGGCACCAGAAAGGCCGTAATGCCCAGGCCCTCGCCCGGTTTTCCGGAAGTCCGGGCGAAGACCAGATCGTGGGTCGCCTCGTGAATACCTGAATTGAAGCGCTTGTTGCCGTTGATCACCCAATGGTCGCCATCCTTTACGGCGGAAGTCTCCATATAGGTCGCGTCTGAGCCGTGGTTCAACTCGGTCAGGCCAAAACCGACCCGCCGCCCTCCGGTTATCAGGGCGGGGAGGAATTCCTCCTTCTGGGCATCGGTGCCAAAGCGCCACATCATGATGACCAGCGGGAAATTACCGACAATGGAAGATTCGTTCTGCAGATCGTTGTGCAGGCCCAGGCCCTTGTGCGCCAGATGTTCCCGGATCATCGCCATGGCCAGATTAGAGCCGTCCTGGCCGCCAATTTCCTTGGGCAGGCCAAAGCGCAAATGCCCCGCCGCATCGGCGCGGTCCTTCATTTCGCGCAGCAGTTTTTCCCATTCCTTGGTGGGCTGGCCGTCATTATCCCAATCCGTGCGGGCATTCTCCCGCCGGTGGTCGAAGAACTGCATGTTCTCCTTTTCGAGGGGTTTGATCTCCCGCTCGATGAATTGATCTAATTCCTCAATTTTATCTTGTATGTCCTTGGGAATATTGAAGTCCATGGTACTCAACCCTCTTCGTTGATACAGTCTTGCAACAGATCCAGCGCCGCCTTGGCGAAGATCCACATATTGGCTTCCCGGTCATTGCTGCCGGTCTCTAACGTAATAACCCGCTCCACCGGGCCGGTCACGGCGAGGCAGGTATGGCCCGCATCGTCGCCATAGCTGTTGCCGGTCGGCCCCGAGGCGCCGGTCTCGGCCAGGCCCCAGGTCGCGCCCAGTCTTTCGCGCATGGTGCGGGCACAGAGCATGGCATAGGGTTCCGACGAGGAGCGTATCCCCTCCATGGCCTCCCGCGGCACGCCGAGCAGCCGGCCCCGGGCCCGATGGGTATAAATTACGCCGCCGCCGAGAAAATATTTCGAGGCGCCGGGCACGCTCAACAGACTGGCCGAAACCAGGCCGCCGGCGGATGATTCAGAAACAGCGACGGTTTCGCCGCGTTCCTTCAATAAAGCGCCCAATTCGGCCGCCATGTCCAATTTGCTCATCGGTAATCTCCTGCTTTTGCCCTATTGTGACGGCAAATACCTTTGGATGCCAGTTGGGTCAGGAAAATACGTGCAAAATAACCCCCTCAAGGGGATCCTTCTGATGAATTTGGCCATGTTTCTGTTGGCCGGCATGGATGGCATCACCAAGACCCTGGCCACCGACTATGCGGTACCGCAAATTCTGTCGGTGCGATTTCTGATCTTCTGTCTCTTCGCCCTGGCCATTGCCCGGCCCAAGAGCCTGCGCGCGGCCTTTCATTCGAAACATCCCTACCTGCAAATCGCCCGCAGCCTGATTATTGTTGTCGAGGTCGGGGTTTTCATTGTTGCCTTCCGCTATCTGCCCCTGGCGGATGCCCACGCTATCAGTGGCATCGCGCCCTTGCTGGTTACCGCCCTGGCGGTGCCGTTTCTGGGCGAAAAAGTGGGCCTGCGGCGCTGGAGCGCGATTGCTTTCGGTTTCGTCGGCCTTTTGGTTATCGTCCGGCCCGGTTTGGGCGTTTTTGACCCTGCCGCCCTGATCCCCCTGGCCGGCGCCGGCCTGTGGGCGGTCTATCAGATCCTGGTGCGCAAGGTTTCCGACGACAGCGCGGCGACATCGCTGCTTTATATGGCATTCATCGGCGCCATCGTCATGACCTGCCTGGCGCCGTTCTTTTGGCGGACGCCAGATACCACCGGCTGGCTGCTGCTGCTCTCGCTGGGCGTGGTTGGCAGCCTGGGGCATTACATTTTGATCAAGGCTTTCCAGTTCGCCCCCGCCTCCACCCTGCAGCCGTTCCATTATATCGTTCTGTTATGGGCGACCTTGGTCGGCTACACGGTTTTCGGCGATCTGCCCGATATGTGGACCGTCCTGGGCGGTGCCATTATCGCCGGCAGCGGCCTATACGCCTTTTATCGCGAGCAGAGCGTCAAACGCTGACCTTTAACGCGGACAAAGGCGGGGCTTATTGCAAGTCAATTTTTTACATAATTATTGACTTGCATTGGGCAGTGGAGCCATCATATTTTTCTAGCGGTACATGTATTTATTTCATCAGCCGACTGTTTCGGCAGTATTTGGACTGAAATCTAACCCGCATTATTCATGGCGGCCACCTGGTTTGAACAGGACGCGCGGTATCT
>CAYWYB010000358.1:0-5087 GCA_964462145.1 uncultured Rhodospirillaceae bacterium | reverse complement strand
AAGGAAGAGAAATTCTCGGTATTGCCAACACCGCCATCTGATTTCTTAACCCGCTTCCTGTCATCAATGCCCGATGCCCCGAGGAAGCTGGTATCGACGAAGAAGGTACCGATGGAAAGCCGGTGCGCGCCGGGCAACCCTTCATTCAACGACAGTGCCCCCTGCAAGCCGATTTGCTCGGCGATTTGGTAATCGTCCGCGAAATCTGAATCATAAATGCCGGAAGAATCGTTCCACCCGGTCGCGAAAACAGGCGCGAATTTACCGCCCAGAACGCTGAAGCGTCCAGCGTCGTAACTCAGGTGCAATTCTTCGACACGCAGGCCATAGTCATCGGCGGCATGACTGGCGCGCGCCTCGGTCAGCGCCTCCATCTCGCCATTCATGGACAGCATCAGGCCTGGGTGAAATTCCAACGCCAACGCAGGCGAGGTAGTCGTATAAAAGCCGCTAAATCCAGCCGTTTCGTCATCGGCGTCGTAAGCATCATCATATTGGACGTCGACGTCGATGCTGCCGGTGAATTTTGGATAAACTGCTCCCGCCGATGCATTTTCCGCAATAAACAGAACGCATAGGACGGCTGCCAAGGCCGGGAATCGCAACGATGTCTTGTACCTGAGCGACATCAAGAACTCTCGCGCTTACTGGATCAAGGCACTAATTCACGAGTATCCGTCAATGCATTGATCAAATTGAAACTCTACCTTTCACATCATCTGAGGATTCATTTAAATATTGGTGAATCTCGATCACTTGGCGATAGAACAACTTTGTTTAGAAAATGGGGAAACGGAATGATCGGCTATGTAACGTTGGGGACGAATAGCATGGAAAAGGCGCAGGGATTCTATGACGCCTTATTGGGCGAAATCGGGGCGAAGCGCATCGTGGATAGTGGCCATCTGACCATTTGGGGCAGCAAGCCGAACAGCGGCATGCTTGGATTGATCAAGCCGTTCAATGGCGAGGCGGCAACGATCGGCAATGGCACGATGGTCGCGATCCCGGTCGCCAGCGTTGAAATGGTGCAAACCATGCATGCCAAGGCGTTATCCCTTGGCGGCAGCGACGAAGGGGCGCCGGGACCACGCGGCACCCGCAAGACGGAATTCGCCTATTGCCGCGATCCTGAAGGCCATAAACTCGCCTTCTTCTGTATGGGATAGATCGAAAGCTGCTCCGCGCGGGCGGTATCGACGTTAATGCCGACACGGCACCGCGCGGTTTAGCACGTCAGATGGTTTGTTCTAGCCGACGATCTCGGTGGCGGCGAACCAATAGGCGATTTCTTCCGCCGCCGTCTCGGGCGCATCGGAACCATGCACGGAATTGGCCTCGATATTCTCGGCGAAATCCTTGCGGATGGTGCCTTCGGCGGCTTCCTCGGGGTTGGTCGCGCCCATCACTTCGCGGTTCTTGGCGATGGCGTCCTCGCCTTCCAAAACCTGTACCACGACCGGGCCGGAGGTCATGAAATCACACAGATCGTTGAAGAAGGGCCGTTCCTTGTGCACGGCGTAAAAGCCCTCGGCTTCGCCACGGCTCATCCACAACCGCTTGGAAGCGACGATGCGCAGGCCGGCCTCTTCAAAGCGGGCGGTGATCTGGCCGGTCAGGTTGCGGCGGGTGGCATCGGGCTTGATGATCGAAAAGGTACGTTGGATGGCCATGGGGCTAAGCTTTCTTTGTCAGGGTCAGTAACTGGAAATGAATTTTGCGGGCGGTTTATATCGGCTTCGCATCCCACCTGCAACCGTGCTAGATAGCGCCCATGCTGCACATTAACGATCTGACATACCGCATTGGCGGGCGGGATATTCTCTCCAATGCCTCGGCCCATATACCGGCCGGGCACAAGGTCGGCGTGGTGGGCCGCAATGGCGCCGGCAAAAGTACTTTGTTAAAGCTGATAACCGGCGAATTGCATGGCGACGGCGGCTCCATCCGCCGGGCCCGGCGGGCGCGCCTGGGCATGGTCTCGCAGGAAGCGCCGGGCGGGCCGCAAACACTATTGGATAATGTGCTGGAAGCGGATACCGAGCGCACCGCGCTGCTGGCCGAGGCCGAGACGGCCAGCGACCCCGACCGGATTGGCGAAGTTCACCAACGGCTGCTGGATATCGAGGCCCATTCGGCACCTTCCCGCGCGGCCTCGATCCTGGCCGGCCTGGGCTTTAGCGAGGCCGAACAAGCCCGGCCGCTGTCGGAATTTTCCGGCGGCTGGCGCATGCGGGTGGCCCTGGCCGCCATATTGTTCGCCGCGCCCGATCTGCTGCTGCTTGATGAACCGACCAACTATCTCGATCTGGAAGGCACATTGTGGCTGGAAGACTATCTGCGCCGATATCCCCACACGGTATTGCTGGTCAGCCATGACCGGGATCTGTTGAACAATGCCGTGACCGCCATTCTGCACGTGGACCAGGGCGATCTGACCCTCTATCGCGGCGGCTACGACACCTTCGAGGCGACCCGCCGCGAACGCCAGGAACAACAGGAGCGCCTGCGGGTGCGTCAGGAGGCCGCGCGCAAGCATATGCAGGCTTTCGTCGACCGCTTCCGCTATCAGGCCAACAAGGCGCGCCAGGCGCAAAGCCGGCTGAAAGCCCTGGCCCGGATGCAGCCCATCGCCGAGGCCGCCGTGGACCCGTCGGTCAACTTCCGCTTTCCCGAACCCGATGAGCTACGCTCGCCCATCGTCAGCCTTGACCGTGCCGCCGTGGGCTATGAAGAGGGCGTGCCGATCCTGAAAGGCGTGGATCTGCGCATCGACGGCAAGGACCGGATCGCCCTGTTGGGCCGCAACGGCAACGGCAAATCAACTCTGGCCAAGCTGATTGAGGGCCGGCTGGCACCCATGGCTGGCGAAATCCGCCGTGGTGGCAAGCTGCGTACGGGCTTTTTCGCCCAGCACCTGATCGAGGATTTGGAACCCCACGACACCCCCGTGGCGCATCTGCAACGGCTGCTGCCGGATCTGAAAGAAGCCGCCCTACGGGCCCGCCTAGGTACTTTTGGGCTGATCCAGGACAAGGCGGAAACACAGGTCAGGCATCTATCGGGCGGTGAGCGGGCCCGCCTGGTCTTGGCCCTGATCACAGCCAAGGCGCCGCATCTGTTGATCTTGGATGAGCCGACCAACCATCTCGACGTGGATGCGCGTCAAGCGCTGGTCCAGGCCTTGAACGATTTCCCCGGCGCGGTACTGTTGATCAGCCATGACCGTCACCTGCTGGAGTTAACCACGGACCGCCTGTGGCTGGTGGCCGATGGCCAGGTGACGCCGTGGGAGGGCGATATCGACGATTACCGACGCCTCTCCCTGCGCAACGAAGCGCCCAAGGATACCAATCAGGGATCAGAAAAGGACCGCCGCGCGGCCCGAAAAGCCAACGCGCAAAACCGCCAGCGCCTGGCACCTTTGCGCAAGCAGGTCAAGGCGACGGAGCAGAAACTAGGCCGCCTACAGGCCGAGCAGGCCCGCATCGCCCAGGCCCTGGCCGATCCTGCCCTTTACCAGGAAAACCCCGACAAAGTGACCGCCCTGAACCAGGAACGGGCGCAAACCGACAAGGCGGTCGCCGAAGCCGAGGCGGAATGGCTGGCGGCGGAAGAGGAACTGGAGGCCGCCAGCGGCGCGGCGGCTTAAGACACGTCGTTTAGGGCGCGGGCTCCATGGGCGGCAGATCCAGGATATCCGAGAAAGCCTCGCCGGCATTGATACGGCGTTCCCATTCGCCCTCGGCCTTCAGGGTCGCCTGACAGGCGGCCAGAACCTCGGCCATGCGGGCTTTCGGCACGATGGTGATACCGTCATCATCACCGATCACCAGATCGCCGGTTTTGACCTGCACGCCGCCGCATGAAATGGGCGCGCCCACATCGCCGATCTGGCTGAAATTAGGGCCCGCCGGGGTCACGGCGCGGGTAAAACACGGAATATCCAGATCACGGATTTCGGCAACGTCGCGGATCGCCCCATCGATTACCAGACCCGCCATGCCCCGGCGCACCGCCTCGTTGGTCATGTTGCCGCCAAGGACGGCGTTATCGGCATAGCCGCCCGCATCCACCACCAACACATCGCCCGCCTGGGCGACGGACAGAGCATGCAGCAGCGGCGTGATATCTCCCGCAACGGCGCGCACGGTCAGCGCCTGGCCCAGCATTTCGTAACCCGCCTTGATCGGCCGAATGGCAGCATCAAGGGCGTTGGCCTTGTTCATGGCGTCGGTGGCGATGGGGCTGCGGATCGAGGCCCAGGGCGCAAGCGCCTTGGCGCCCAGGCGCCGCTTTGGCAGGGCGTGCAAATAGACTGTCATAACGGTGGTCCTTAAGCTGGTTACATGCCCAGGATGCGTTTGGCGACAATCTCGTGCTGCACCTCATTGGAGCCGCCGTAGATCGTGGCCTTGCGCTGATTGAAATAACGGCCGGCGGCTGCGGGGGCATAGTCCGGGCCAATGGGTTCCACATTGGCGCCCGGGTCCAACACGCCGCGGTCGAACGGCAAAGCATAATTGCCAATTGCTTCCACCGTCAGTTCGCCAATCGCTTGCACCATGGACGAACCCTGGCATTTCAAGATTGAGGACGAAGCGCCGACCCGCTGACCAGCGCCCAACGCACTCAAGGTCCGAAGCTCGGTATATTGCACTGCCTCGGTGGTGATTTCCAGCTGCGCCAGTTTGGCCGCGAAGGCGGGGTCGTCGATCAGACTGCCGCCATCAGCCCGTTCCTGTCCAGCGATGTTGCGGATTTTGGATAGTCCACCCTGCAAGCCGCCGGCATAGGCATTGCCGCGCTCAAATTCCAGCAAATATTTGGCCACGGTCCAGCCATCATTCTCCTTGCCGACACGGTTCGCTTGCGGCACCCGCACATCGGCGAAGAAGACCTGATTGACCTCCTGGTTCGGTGCTTCCGTCTGGTCCGTCAAGACAATGGGCTCCACCGTGATGCCCGGCGTCTTCATGTCGATCAGCAGGCAGGAAATACCCTCCTGGCGCTTGCCTTCGGTCGAGGTGCGGACCAGGCAGAAAATCATATCCGCCTGTTGCGCCATGGTGGTCCAGATCTTCCAA
>CAYWYB010000357.1:0-5113 GCA_964462145.1 uncultured Rhodospirillaceae bacterium | reverse complement strand
ATTTTCCAAGCCGATCCTGGAATCAATCCCCGATCATGACGCGGCCTTCGCCTCCATCATCGGCCAAATCCGGGACGCGGCCAAGGATTACGGGGTTATCGCCGGCATGGTTTTGACCCCCGATCCCGGCGGCGGCCGCCCGGCGGTCAAATTTGGCCGTGCCTTCAACGGAGATGACCCGTTGCCGTTCCTGGGCGAATATAACAGCGCGGTGGTAAACCTGCCCGCCATCGAAGCCGCCGCATCGGGTGTGGGCAGTTTCAATTTGGCGCCGGAAACGGATGGCATCATCCGCCGGGTGCCGACGTTTTTCCGCATTGGCGAACAAATCTACCCCAGCCTGGCGATGGAGGCCTTGCGGGTCTACCAGGGGGCCTCGACCTATATTCTGAAATCCTCCGGCGCCAACATGGAGGAGAATTTTGGCCAATCGACGGGTCTGAATCACGTCAGGGTTGGGCATTTGGAAGTACCGGTCGATGGCAATGGGCGTTTTTGGGTGCATTTCGCCCCGGATGCTCCGGATCGGGTAATTCCCTTGTGGCAGGTGTTCGAGGACGACTTCGATGCCTCGCGGGTGGCGGGGAAAATTCTCTTTCTGGGTACCTCCGCGGCCGGCCTGAAGGATCTGCGTGCAACGCCATTGAACGCGGCCGCGGCCGGCGTCGATGTCCATGCCCAGGCCGCCGAACAGATGCTGGCAGGGCATTTCATGGAGCGGCCTGACTGGGCCGACGGCATGGAAAAACTGTTCATCCTGGTGATGGGTCTGATCCTGATCCTGCTGACACCGCGTTTTGGTGCCATGCCCGGTGCCTCCATCTCCATCGGCACGGTGTTCGCCATCGTCCTGTTAAGCTGGTCTTTGTACACCGATAAGTTATTCCTGTTGGATCCGATCTATCCCGGCATCGCCGTCCTGATGATCTATCTTGCCTCCGCCGCCATCATGTATCTGCAGACCGAGGCGGAGCGCGAACGGGTACGCGGCGCCTTCAGCCAGTACCTGTCTCCCGCCTTGGTGGAACAACTGGCCGAGGAGCCGGACCGCCTGCGACTGGGCGGCGAGAGTCGGATCATGAGCTTTCTGTTCTGCGATGTCAGAGGGTTCACCTCGATTTCCGAGACCTTCAAATCCAACCCCCAGGGCCTGACCCGCCTGATCAACCGCTTCCTTACCCCGTTGACCAATGCCATTCTGGCCCGTGAAGGCACCATTGATAAATATATGGGGGATTGCATCATGGCATTTTGGAATGCGCCGCTGGATGATCCCCAGCACTCTCAACATGCCTGCGAATCTGCTCTGGTGATGTTCGAAGAGTTGGAAAAGCTAAACGAGGATTTAAAAGCAGAGGCCGACGAAAAAGGCGAGGAACACAAACCGTTGAACGTGGGCGTCGGCATCAACACGGGCGAATGCGTGGTCGGCAATATGGGGTCGGAACAACGCTTTGACTATTCCGTCCTGGGCGATGCGGTGAACCTTGCCTCGCGCCTGGAAGGGCAGTCGAAAAACTATGGCGTCGGCATCGTTATCGGCGAGGATACCGAAGCCATGGTCAAGGACGATTTCGCCACTATGGAGCTGGACCTGATCGCCGTGAAGGGCAAAGAGGAAGCGGTCCGCATTCATACCATCCTGGGCCGCAAGGACGTATTGGAGCGGCAGGATTTTAAGACCTTGAAGAAGCAGCACGGCGCCATGCTAGAAGCCTATCGGCGCCAGGACTGGCCGGAAGCCCGCAAACTGGTTGATGGCTGCCGTTCGGCCGACGGCAGTTTCACTGAATTATATGACATGTATGAAGAGCGCATCGGCTTCTACACTGAAAATCCGCCTGACCCTGATTGGGATGGTGTCTTCGTCGCCACGACAAAATAACCGGCAACGCGCATTTTCACCTTTGGCCCGGCAGCATCCCTGGCCTATTGTCATGTTTAAGACAATCCTGGATTAGACGAGGCGGAAGCTGCATGAGCGACTTGGAGAAAGTCAACGGACATCACCCCAAGGGACTGCCCATGGCATTCGCAGCCGCGCTGTCGGCTACGGAGGAAGCGGCTAAGTTGCCGTTTGACGTTGACGCCGCCCTCAGCGCGGTGGTGGAACTGCACGCCGAAATTCCCGCCGACGGCTATACCGCGCCGTTCCTGGGCACGGAGCGGGAAGGCAACGGCGTTGTCATTGATGATGACGGCTTGATCCTGACAATCGGCTATTTGATCGTCGAGGCCATGGCGATCAGCATTAAGGACGCCGCCGGGAACATGGTGCCTGCGACGGTCGTCGCCTATGACTACGATAGCGTCTTTGGCCTGGTGCGGGCGCTGCAACCGCTGGCACTGCCGCCTCTGACCATGGGCCGTTCGGCGGACCTGACGGTGGGAAGCGGGGTTCTGGTTGCCGGCCATGGGGGCCGTGGCGGCGCCGTTGGTGCCCGGGTTGTCTCCAAGCGCGAGTTCGCCGGCTATTGGGAATATATGCTGGAGGAAGCCATCTTTACCTCGCCCGCGCACCCCAACTGGGGCGGTACGGCCCTTATCGGCCAGGACGGCAAGTTGCTGGGCATCGGCTCGCTTTATGTGGAAGATGCCGCCACTGACGCCCCCGATGACGAAGGCGGCCGCAACGGCAATATGTTTGTCCCCATTGATCTTTTGACACCAATTCTGGACGAAATGCTGCGCGAGGGACGCACGGCGGCTTCGCACCGCCCGTGGATGGGGCTTTTCACGGCTGAGGTCGAGGGCGGGGTCGAAGTCATTGGCCTGGCCCAGGATGGTCCGGCGGAGCGCTCCGGCCTGCAACTCGGCGATGCCATCGTCAAGGTCAACGGAACGGCCATCGCCTCCATGGCGGAACTGTACCGCAAGGCCTGGTCCAGCGGCAGCGCCGGTGTTGATATCAAAATGACGGTCCTGCGCGACAGCTACGCCTTTGAACTGACCTTGAAATCAGAAGATCGTTATGCACGGTTGAAATTCCAGCCGCAATTCTAGAGTAATTTTCAACCATTCGGTGTCGCATTCACGACTTAAGTAATTGGTTCAATTGCTCTATTCTTATGCGTCCGAGCGTAATTTATACAACCTAGCGCACTTCCGGGATATTGTGGTTCATTTGATGGCGGTAGGCATCCATTCGGGTAGGCGTGTCGCGCGGCGCGTAGTGGGACTACGGGCAAGCGCCACAACACCGCCGAATGGACGCATACCGCCACCGGAGGCCAGCCGATCAAGCCCCGTGGCGGCACAAATTCTGGGGCGGTTCTTGGACGATGTCCCACATCGACCAGCAAACCGCGCCTACCCACGGGGCTTGATCGGCTGGTCAAATGAGCCACAATATCCCGGAAGTGCGCTAGCGCCAGCGGGGCACGAGCAGCCAAACACAAGGAGACGTACTTTGCCATCACGCCGGGGATTTCTATTGGGAGGCACCGCGATCGGCGCCACGTTGGTGGTGCCAGGTCTGCTTTTCGCGGCCGCCTCGCCAGAGGCGGTCAAGGGTGCATCGGCCTTCATCAGCAATCTCGCACAGCGCGCCATTGCCATATTGCAATCCAGCGGCGGCAAAATGGAAACCCGGGAAGCGCAATTCCGCGTCCTGTTATCCAACGGCTTCGACATGCCCTTTATTGCCCGTTTTGTCCTGGGCAAGCATTGGCGCAAGGCAACACCGCAGGAGCGGGCCGACTATATCAAGCTGTTTACCGAGTTTATTTTGAAATCCTACAGCCGCCGCCTGGGCGGCTATTCCGGCGAGACCTTTAGCGTGGCCGGCGCCAGCGCGGCGGGCAAGAAGGATGTCATGGTAAAGACCAGCATCGTGCAGCCCGGCGGACCGCCGATCAAGGCGAACTGGCGGGTTCGGCCGCTGAACGGCGAGTACAAAATTATCGACATCATGGTCGAGGGGGTCTCCATGGCCGTTACCCAGCGTTCGGAATTCAATGCCGTGGTCCGGCGGCGAGGCATGCAGGGGTTGCTGCAGACCCTGCGCGCGCGCACCGAGAAATTCGGCGTGGCGTCCTAGCGGAACCGGGGGAGATATTGATTATGAGCACTTACACAAGCTGTCATCCGCGCCCCGCACGGGATCCATTCACACGATCACCTAGCAAATTCCTACTGTCCTGCCTGTTTCTCGTATTCGCGGCCATCTGTACGGCCCCGGCGGGCCAAGCGGCGGATTTCAAGACGGGTTATATGGCCTATCAACGGGGAGATTTTGCCACGGCCGCCAAGGAATGGCTGGCCCTGGCGAAGGCGGGCCACAGCAAGGCGCAATACAACGTCGGCATCCTGTACGATGAAGGCAAGGGTGTGGTCCAGGATCGAGAGGCGGCGGTCAAGTGGTGGCGGCAATCGGCGGAAGGGGGCTTCCGCCTGGCCCAGCATAATCTGGCCAATGCCTATATCGCCGGCGACGGCGTGGCGCAAAGCTATAAGGATGCGGTGCACTGGCTGGAACGCGCCGCGGAGGCGGGCTTGAACCGCTCCCGCTATACCCTTGGCAAGATGTACCATTATGGCCTGGGTGTCGCCGTCGACGCCGATAAGGCCGCTGCCATGTACAAAGCGGCGGCGGAAACCGGTCTGGATAAGGCGCAGTATAATCTGGCCAAGGCTTATCGCGACGGCGACGGCGTGCCCCAGGATCATGCCCTTTCGGTCAGGTGGTTCCACCGTGCCGCCGAACAGGGCTATGCCAAGGCGCAAAGCCATCTGGCGACGCGCTATGCCAAGGGCCAGGGCGTCGAGGCGGATCCCATCGAGGCCTTTAAATGGATGAGCCTGGCGGCCCGCCAGGGCCATATGCAGGCGCAAGAGAACCTGAAGGTCCTGGCCCCGCGCCTGACGCCCAGGCAGCGGGCCGAGGCGGGGCGGCGCATTAACAGTTTCTTCCCCATAAAGGAAGGTGGTTAGCGCTCGTTAGGGTGATTTTTTTGGACAAGGCATTTCAGATCGCTATTGGCCCGACCGGCCATTCCGCATTACTGTAGCCTCAGCTTGGTGGGGCGTTGGTAATGACGATACGGGTTTGGACGGCGGCAGCCGTGTTGATGACCGTCCTGTTGGGCATCGGCGGTGCGATGGCCGCCTCCGA
>CAYWYB010000356.1:0-5114 GCA_964462145.1 uncultured Rhodospirillaceae bacterium | reverse complement strand
AGATACCGCGCGTCCTGTTCAAACCAGGTGGCCGCCATGAATAATGCGGGCTAGCATCACGGCGATGCACGCGGCGGCTTTCGATTCGGCTGCGTTACCCAGGGAACTTGCGATGACGTCGGTGGAGGATCAAAGGTTTGGAGGAGCGTCATCCGAAAGCGGGGATGAGCGTCATCTGGCCATGGCGGTGGCTCAATCGAAGGTTATTTTTTACACCGCCAACGCTATGGGTGATTTCCCACTAAACTATATTTCCGAGAACGTCGAAACCCTGACCGGTCACACGGCAGCGCATATGTTGTCCGGCACGGCCTATCGCGACGGTCACATTCATCCCGACGATCTGCCGGGCTATCGCCAGGCCTGCCAATCCGCGATTGCGGGCGGTGGGGCGAGTTGCCAATACCGCCTTCGCCTGGCGGACGGCGGCACGCGATGGTACCGAGACGAACTCAGTCTGCCGCCCGGCGATGGCATGGTCCTGACTGGCTGCATGATCGACATCAGCGCCGAAATGGCGGTGGCGGAGGGGCAACGGGAGCTTCTGCGGGCCTATCAGGGCGCCGTCGAAAACATTGATGGTGGCTTTTGCGTCACCGACTGCGACGATAGGGTCATCGCCTGCAATACCATGTTGGCCAAATCGACCGGCTTCGGGCCGGAGCATTTCATCGGCCGACCGCGTCGGCATCTGGTACAGGTAATCCTGCCCAAGATCGAGATCTTCGATGGCGAACGTACGGAGCAAACAGCCGCCTGGATCGATAAGATATTTGACCGCATCAGCCAGCCTTCGGGCCGGGGCCTGGAGCTAAAGATGGCGGCAGGCTATTGGGTGCGGGCCACGTTCGCGCCAACCTTGGAAGGTGGGCAGATCATTCTGATCACCGACATCAACGCCCGGAAAAAGCTGGAACGGGAAATGCGGGAAAGCGCCGAGCGTTTCCGCATGCTGGTGGAAAGCCATCCTCTGCCGGTGGTGCTGATTGATGTGAAGACTGGCGCGGTGCTGTATGAAAGCCCTGCCGCGTCAGCCCTGCTGGGCCACGAATGGAGCCCGGACGTCGACTTCAAGGTTCAGGATATGTACGCCGACCCGGAGGAGCGGGAGCAAGTCGTTGCCGAATTGCGCCGCGACGGGGAATTGCGCAACCGGCGGATTAGGCAAAGGCGCGATGATGGTTCGCTCTATTGGATCTCGGTCACTTCGAGGCTGACCATGTATGAGGGACGTGAGGTCAACATCACCTCGATCGTGGATGTCACGGAAGAACAGGAGCGCGATATCGCTCTGGCCAGGGCCCACGAGACCCTGGAGGATGCTATCGAATCCCTGTCCGAGGGTTTTGCCCTGTTTGATCAGGATGACCGCCTGGTGACCTTCAACAGCCGCTTTTGCGAATTCAATGCGATTTGTCACGACCTTGTCAGACCGGGCACGCGGTTTGACGATTTAATTCGGACCGGGACCGAGCGTGGGCAGTATTACGGCGACAAGGCGGAAATCGAACAGTTTCTCGAGAGCCATTTGGCTGACCGGGAGCAGGGCCGCGCCAGATTTGGTTTTGACTACAGATTGGCGAATGGCGATTGGTTTCAATATTCCTCGCAGCCGACCCGCCAGGGCGGCATGGTCGTCACCCTGACAGACATTTCCAAGAGCCGGGAAATGCAGCGTGCCTTGCGGGAAAGCGAGGCTTCGGTACGGCAGATCCTAGAGGGTTGCCCGGCACCGATTACCGTCAGCCGGGGACATGACAGCATCATTCTGTATGAAAGCCCGGCTTCCAAAAAGCTGTTCCGCCGTGGCGGTGAAGGCGACAACAAGGTTGCCCGCGACTACTGGGCCGACAAAAGTGACCGGGATGGGATCTGGGCCGAGCTACAGCAGTCGGGCCTGGTTCAGGACCGCACGATCCAGTTTGTCGATGGCGACGGGAATCCTTTCTGGGCCTCCTATTCCGCGCGCCTGGTGGAAAATCAGGGTGAGCAGATGATCGTCTCGGCGATCCTTGATCTGACCGAATACCGCGCCCTGGAAGAGGAAATGGTACGCCAGCGCGAGGTTCTGCATGTCAGCGAGAAAATGGTCGCCATGGGCGAATTGCTGGCCAGCGTCTCTCATGAATTGAACAACCCGCTATCCGTGGTCGTGGGCCAGGCCTTGCTATTGCAGGAAACTACGACGGATGAAGCGGTCGCGGCGCGGGCCGAGCGGATCGTCAGCTCCGCCGACCGCTGCGCCCGCATCGGCAAAAAACGAGTCTATCGCCAGGAATTTGAACATCGCGAAGGCGCCCGTTCAACCTGGCTGGAGATCAGCCTGCGCGCCTACGATGAAGACGGAATTTATGCGGTGATCGAATGCCGCGATATGACGGCCCAGAAACGGGCGGAATACATGCTGGAATCCTATTCCGACGTCAGCGAGCGCAATACCCGCGAGTTGCAAAAGGAAAAGGACCGGGTGGAGCGGCTGTTGCTGAACATCATGCCGCGCTCCGTCTACGAAGAGATGAAGGATTACGGCACCGTCACGCCGAAGCGCTATGACAGTGCGACGATCCTGTTGCTGGATTTTGTCGACTTCACCGAGATGGCGGTTAGCCGGGAGCCGGGCGAGCTGGTTTCCGAGTTGAATGACATTTTTTCGGCCTTCGACCGGATCGTCGAAATGTTCGGTTGCGAGCGCATCAAGACCATGGGTGATGCCTATATGGCGGTCGCCGGCATCCCCGAGGCCAGCCCCGATCATGCCGCCGACATGGCCCGGGTCGCCCTGCGTCTGCGCCGCTATTTGGACCGGCGCAATGCCGCCCATACGCGGACCTGGGATTGCCGCATTGGCATCGCCACCGGGCCGGTGATCGGTTCCATCGTCGGTATTCAGAAATATGTCTATGACATTTTCGGCCCCGGCGTGAACCTGGCCGCGCGCATGGAGGGCATGTCCGAGCCCATGCGGATCACTCTGTCGTCCGATACCTACGATTTGATCAAGAACGACTTCATCTTCGAGGAACAGGGCTTCCGCGAGGTCAAGGGGTTCGGCGAGATGGAAATGTTCTTCCTGGAAGGCGAGCGGGAACGCACCTCCATCCGCCGTGAAAACCTTATCTGAAGACGCCGCGGATCTTTAGCGAAAAATCCTAGCTCGGGTCTGGGACAAAGCGCAGGTATGGCTTTGGCGCGTTCCAGCCGTCGGGATACTTTTCCTTCGCCGCTTCATCCGAAATCGCCGGCACGATGATCACGTCATCACCCCTGCGCCAATTCACCGGCGTGGCGACCTGATGGTTGGCGGTCAACTGGCAGGAATCCAGCACCCGCAGCACTTCATCGAAATTGCGTCCCGTGCTCATGGGATAGGTCAGGGACAGCTTGATCTTCTTGTCCGGACCGATCAGGAATACCGTGCGCACGGTGGCATTATTCACCGCCGTCCGGCCCTCGGATGAGCCGGCCTCATCGGCAGGTAGCATCTCGTACAGCTTGGCCACGGCAAGCTCCGTATCACCGATCATGGGATAAGTCACCGCATTGCCCGTGACTTCCTCGATATCGTTGGCCCATGACGCATGATTATCAACAGGGTCAACGGACAGGCCGATGATCTTACAATTGCGCCGGTCGAATTCCACCTTCAGGCCGGCCATGTAGCCCAATTCGGTGGTGCAGACAGGCGTGAAATCCTTGGGATGAGAAAACAGCATGGCCCAGCCATCGCCGATCCAATCATGAAAATTGATGCTGCCTTCGGTCGTTTCCGCCGTGAAATTCGGCGCTTCGTCATTTATGCGTAGCGACATAGTTTATCTCCCCTTCGCTTCCCCTGATGCCGTCGATACGCGTTCCCTCCAACTATCCGCAACCAATTATAAGCAGGCCGACAGCAATGACTTGTTCAACCATTCTGTATCAATGTCCGGGGCTGTTCCAATCACAACAATTTGAGAGTCTGGCACCGCGCCACTCCAGGCCGCACCCCGCTCCAGACTAAAGCGGCGTCCGACCAATTGCAGGATATGGGCATGACCCGGATCATCGTGCAGATGGATCAGGCCTTTTGCCCGCAGGACGCCCGCGGGCCAGCCCGCGATCTGATCCGCCAGGCGCTTCCGGTCAAAGGGGCGGGCATTTTGGAAACTCGCCGTGCTGTAGTGGTCGTGCTCGGCCAGCCCATCATATTGACGCTCACCGGACGTTATCTGACCGAGCAACACAGCAGCCGGCAGAGCCCCGAAGCTGGCCGTGAGCAATTTAGCCTCCGGCGCTTGTTGCATGAGCCATTGGCGAACCTCGGCTGCTTGATCCGCGTCCAGCAAATCGATCTTGTGCAACACCAGAAGGTCGGCGGCGGCCAATTGCTGGCGCACGGTCGTGGCGACGAATTTATCGCCGGACCGCGCCTGTATGTTCTCGCCATCCGCCACTGTGACGATGCCATCCAGGCGCAGGCCGGGCCAGCCCTGGCCATACATGGCGATCTTGGCCGGGTTGGCGACGCCGCTGGCTTCGATCACGATTTGATCCGGTGCCACCCGCATAGCCAACACCTTGTCCAAGGCATCACCCAGGGCATCGGCGATGGTGCAACAGACACAGCCATTGGAAAGACTGATGGTATCGCCGTCGTGGGCCGTGATCAGTTTGGCGTCGATATCGATGGCGCCGAAGTCATTGACCAGCACAGCCAGGCGCCGGCCATGGCTGCCGGCCAATAGGCGGTTGATCAAGGTCGTCTTGCCGGCGCCCAGATAACCGCCAATGACTGTGACGGGTATCCGGGAAGCCGAGGGGGATTTGTTCACGGGATCATTTCAGTTTCTTGATCGGGAAGGGCTGCCCCTCGAACATCGTGCCCCAGATGGGAATTTCCCTGAGATTTTCGGCGCCTACTTCATACGGGTCCTGTTCAAGAATGGTAAAGTCGGCCTTCTTGCCGGCCCGGATGGTGCCGATTTCATGCTCAAGGCCCAGGACATAGGCGGCCTCGACCGTAATCGCCCGCATGGCCTGGTCCAGGCTCAGGCGTTCCTCCGGCCCCATGACATGGCCCGCCTCGCTGATCCTGGTGGCGGCGACCCAGGCGCTGTTCAGGGGCAGGGCCGGCG
>CAYWYB010000355.1:0-5120 GCA_964462145.1 uncultured Rhodospirillaceae bacterium | reverse complement strand
GCCCGGCGCAGCATCTCGAACAGGACGACGCCGTCCTGCAATTCAGCCTCCGGCGCCTCAATGGTCGGCAGGTCTGCCGCCACGCTGCCCTCCTCGAATGTCTGCCGCGCGGTTTCCGCCGCCGTCCTGGCCGCATCCTCGCCATGACACATGGCGGTGACATGCTCGGCCAGGATTTTCTTTGCCTCGTTGATCTCGGCGTCCTGCAGGGCTTCCAGCTTGGCGATTTCGTCCAGCGGTAGTTCCGTGAACAGGCGCAGGAAACGGCCCACGTCCGCATCCTCCGTGTTGCGCCAAAATTGCCAGTAATCATATGGGCTCAACATATCGGGGTTGAGCCAGATCGCGCCCTGGGCGGTTTTGCCCATCTTGGCGCCCGAGGCCAGGGTAATCAGCGGCGTGGTGAAGCCATACAGCGCCGCGCCATCGACCCGGCGGCCCAGTTCGACGCCGTTGACGATATTGCCCCATTGGTCCGAGCCGCCCAGCTGCAACACGCAGTCATGGCGCCGGTTCAGCTCCAGAAAATCATAGGCCTGCAGAATCATATAGTTGAATTCAAGAAACGTCAGCGGTTGCTCCCGCTCCAGGCGCAGTTTCACCGAGTCAAAGCTCAACATCCTGTTGATGGAGAAATGCCGGCCCATGTCGCGTAGAAACGGGATGTAAGCGAGCTCGCTCAGCCAATCATCGTTGTTGACCATGACGGCATCGCCCGCGCCCTCGCCAAACTCCACGAAACGGCTGAAAACCTCACGAATGCCGGCCATGTTGGCGTCAATATCGTCGTCGCTCAACAATTGCCGCGAGGCATCCTTGCCCGAGGGATCGCCCACCTTGGTGGTGCCGCCGCCCATCAGAACAATCGGTTGATGCCCGGTCTTTTGCAGATGGCGCTGCATCATGATCTGCACCAGGCTTCCGACATGCAGGCTGGGTGCGGTACAATCATAACCGATATAGGCGGTAATCCGTTGGCGCGCGGCCAGTTCGTCCAGGGCATCGAGATCGGTGCATTGGTGCATGAAGCCACGCTCGACCAGCGTGCGGACAAACTCGGACTTGAAGGCGGTCATGATATCAATTTCCAGCTATGCAGAGGCCCAACAGCGGGCGGCCCAAGCCGCGCTGTGTAACACAGGCAAGGGCAGGGCGGCAATGCATCAGGGGCGGGCCAGGGCATGACCGCCATGCGCACCGCCATTGGCCTGATGAGCGGGACCTCCATGGATGGTATCGATGCCGCCCTGTTGCATAGCGATGGCCGGGGCGAGGCGCGCCAGGGCCCGGCCCTGGCCGTGCCCTATGATGGCGAGATGAAAGCGGCCTTGCGCGCTGTTCTCGGTGGCCGGGGTGATGCGAAAATGGTCGCGAATGTTGCCGAGGCGCTGACCCGCGCGCACGCGAGTGTTGTTGAAGAATTGCTTAATGAAAATGATATAACTATCGATAAAATAGATATTATCGGCTTTCATGGACATACCATTTCGCACCAGCCGGAGCTGCGGCAAACCTGCCAGATCGGCGATGGGGCTTTGCTGGCGGCACTGACCGGCATCGCTGTAGTGGATGATTTCCGCACGGCGGACGTCACGGCGGGCGGGCAGGGCGCGCCCCTGGCACCGCTCTATCATGGCGCGCTGGCGGCGGCCTTGCCCAAACCCCTGGCGGTGCTGAATATCGGCGGAGTCGCCAACGTCACCTGGATGGGCCGGAATGACGAGATGCTGGCCTTTGATACCGGCCCCGGCAACGCCCTGATTGATGACTGGCTGCGCCGCTGTGGCAAAGGCGAGATGGACAAGGGCGGGCGACTGGCCCGGGCCGGTCAGGTCGATGACAAGGCGCTATCCGCAATGTTGGCGAACGGCTATTTCGATCAGAGCCCGCCAAAATCTCTGGACCGCGACGATTTCACCCTTCCCAACTCACCTGACTGGTCCGCCGAGGACGGTGCGGCGACCCTGACCGCTTTTACGGCGCAATCCGTGGCCAGGGCGCGGGCGCATTTGCCCGAGGCACCGGCGCAATGGCTGGTCTGCGGCGGGGGTAGGCATAATCCAAGCCTGATGGCGGCCTTGGCCGAGGAATTGGCGGTGACTGTCGCGCCGGTGCAAACCGTGGGCTGGCGCGGCGATTTCCTCGAGGCCGAGGCCTTCGCCTATCTCGCCATTCGCCATCTCGATGGCCTGCCGCTCAGTCTGCCCGGTACCACGGGGGTGCCGGAACCCTTGACGGGCGGGCGTTTCAACAAGGCGTCCTGACTTCAGGCGACGCTGCCGCCGCGCCGGGGATCGCCGGCGGCGGTGAAGGCGCCGCTGTCGGGGTTGAAGGCGGCGGCGTGCACACCGCCAAAGAAAAAATTCCGGTCGGGCCAGATCTGATGTTTGGGAAATGCAATGGCCAATTGCCGTTCTGTCTCCGCCCCGTGGCCGTGTTCGATTTGCAGCAGACCCTGTTCCAGATGAATGCGCGGCGCATCAATGGCCTCCCGCAGGCTTAGGCCCAGACACAGATGGTTCAACAAGACCTGCAAAATGGCGCTGCGGATCCGGTTGGAGCCGCCGCTGCCCAGGGCCAGGACGGCGCCATTGTCCCGGCGTACCAGGGTTGGCGACATCATCGAGGTGATGCGGCTGTTGGGCCGCCATTGGAAAAACCCGTTTGGGTTCAAATCCTCCTCGCCCAGCATATTATTCAGCATCAGGCCTGTTCGGGGCAGAATATGGCCGCTGCCCTCGCCGTTGGAAACCGACAGGGCGGCGGCGTTGCCCATACGGTCGACCACCGAAATATGCGTGGTGCCGCCAACCTTGCCGGCGCGGCCCGGCATTTGTTCCCGATATTCGGCCATGAAAGTCTCTGACAGCAGTGCCGTTACGCGTTCTTCATCGCTGCCGTCATTGAGGCCCGATGCCTGGCGCGCCTGATCGGTCAGTGCCATGGCCTGGGCCAATTCGGCAAAATGTTCCAGACCGGGACGTATTGGCGTATCCTGCAATAGGCCCAGGCTGAAGGCCAGCAGCGGCCCGCCTGACGATGGTGCAGGATTGCCGAAAATCTCCACATTGCCAAAGCGCCGCCGCAATGGCCGCCGGCGCACGACTTGATATGCGGCCAGATCATCCAGGCTGACGGCGCCGCCGCCCTCTCGATTGGCCCCTGCGATGGCCTGGGCCACCTCGCCGCGATAGAACAGATCGGCGCCCTCGCGGGCCAGGGCCTCGAACAGATCCGCCAGGGCGGGCAGGGCCAGGACTTCGCCTGGACGCAAGGTCTTCTCGGGCTCGAGGCGGCTATTGTAAATGGCCCGGCTCTCCGCCGACCATTGAAAGATCGGCGCCACGGCGTCGAGGATGAAACTTTGCAGCGGCGCCATGGCCGCACCATGCCGGGCCAGGGCGATGGCCGGGGCCATCAGGCGGGCCATGGGCAGGCGGCACAGTTCTTCGTGAATGGCAAAGGCGCCGGCCACCTGGCCCGGCACCGCCACCGCGCCCATGCCGATATGGAATTCCTGTTGTGCGGCGCCGAAATCAGCATGCACGGGCAGAAATTCCAACTCGTCCACGGCTAGGCGGCGTCCCGGCGTCTGGCAAAAAAAGTCGTGCAGAACCGCATTACCGCCGGCTGGTTGCGCCAGCAGAAAACCGCCGCCGCCCAGAGAACAGAACACCGGCTCGGCGATGCAGGCGGCGAACAGGCCGGCCAGGACCGCATCAAAGGCATTGCCGCCGTCGGCCAGCACCTCCGCCGCCGCCTCCGCCGTGCGCCCGTCGCCGGCGGCGACCGTGCCGCGGCGATTTTCCTGTGTCGCTGTACTGTTCACCGAAGATCCAATTGCCGCGGCCCTGTTTAATTAGCCAGACAGGATAGCGTTCCCGTGCGGTGAATGACAGGCGCGGCAGGTCTTAAGCCCGCAGGATCGTCAGAGCATCTTCCAGGAAGGGCATGGAACGTTCCACGGCGGCCTCGCCGCAGACGATCAATTCCTCGGCGCAGTCGAAATCCAGCAGGCCGATGTGGCCGACCCTGGGCGCGATGGTGACGTCCGGCGGGTCGCCGGCGAGGCGGCTGCGGCCCAGGCGGTCCTGCAGGATATTCAGGGCCCCGGCCATGACATTGAACATGCTCGGCGTGCCGTCCCGGCGAAACAGGCCTTCAAGGACGCCGCCGCCAATGCCACTGCCGATGCCGCCACTCCCAATACCGCCGATGCCGCCGGCAATGCTCTTCTCATCGCCGCCCCGACTGCCGCCCCGACTGCCACCATTGCCGCCGCTTTTGCCTTGGTGCGCCTGCTTCAACTCGCTGCCCAGCATATCTGCGTTGAGATTGACGGCGATGACCAGACGGGCGCCCATGGCGCGGCAGACCGAAACAGGCACCGGGTTGACCAGGGCGCCATCGACCAGGGGGTGACCCTCGATCTCAACCGGCGGGAAGATGCCGGGCAGGGCGTAAGAGGCGCGCAAGGCCTGCACCAGCGGCCCCTGGCGCAGCCAGATCTCATGCCCGGTGGCCAGTTCCGTGGCCACGGTAATAAAAGGTTTCGGCAGATGCTCGATGGCCAGGTCGCCCAGGTTTTCGCTCAGCAGGCGGCTCAGGCGGCGCCCGCCGATCATACCGCCGCTCTGCATGGAAAGGTCGATATAGCGCATGATGCGCATGCGGTTCAGGCTCAGGGCCCAGGTTTCCAGGGCATCCATATGGCCTGCCAGATGAACGCCGGCGACCAGGGCGCCGATAGAGGTGCCGGCGACCACATCGACCTCGATCCCGGCTTTTGCCAGACCTTTCAGCACGCCGATATGGGCCCAGCCCCGGCCGACGCCGCTGCCCAATGCCAGGCCAATGCGTGGTCTTGTCATGGATTCACCCCGCTCAACTAGGTTTTTCCAAAAAACATCACAAAAATAGGCTATCACCACTTGATTACCAAATTGGTTATCGATATAAAACTCGTCCGCGCCGCACAAATCGTGTGGCGCCGTCCCGCAAAGTAGAAGACTGCTCAGGTGCAAGCCTGATCGGTGTTTGCTGTGCGGCTGTTCTTTGACGACACGTTCTTTGACATTGTGATTTTCGGAAGAGAGACGTGGGCGGCGGTGTTTATGGAC
>CAYWYB010000354.1:0-5136 GCA_964462145.1 uncultured Rhodospirillaceae bacterium | reverse complement strand
CTGCTGAACAACGAAATGGATGACTTCTCGGCCAAGCCGGGTGTGCCCAACGCTTTTGGACTGGTGGGGGGCGAGGCCAATGCCATTCAAGGCGGCAAGCGGCCGCTCAGTTCCATGACGCCAACCATTGTCTTCAGGGATGGCAAGCCGCTGTTGGCCACGGGCAGTCCGGGCGGCTCGCGCATCATCACCATGGTGCTGCAAATGCTGCTGAACGTAATCGACCACGGCCTGAACATCGCCGAGGCCACGGCGGCCCCACGCATCCATCACCAATGGCTGCCCGACAAGCTGTGGGTGGAGCGGGGCGTCAGCCCCGATAGCCTGGCTATACTACGCCAGCGCGGCCACAATCCGGTGCCCTCACGGGCGGCGGGCAGTGTGCAATCGGTCATGCGCCAGACCGATGGCGGCGGATTTTTCGGTGCCTCCGATCCGCGCAGCCCGGGCGCCCTGACCGCCGGCTACTAGAACACTTCCGGGCTTGCATTTTGCGGCCCAAAACCCGACTCTCATACCTACGATGACAGCGTACAGGGGACAGCAACAGAGCGGCCGCGTCACGGCTGTTCTGGGACCGACCAACACCGGCAAAACTCATTTGGCGGTGGAACGGATGCTGGGCCACCGTACCGGCGTCATCGGCCTGCCCCTGCGTCTGTTGGCGCGGGAAATCTATGACCGGGTCGTCGCCCAAAAAGGCGCCGGCGCCGTCGCCCTGGTGACGGGCGAGGAAAAAATCGTCCCTACCAGGCCCAGCTATTTCGTCTGCACGGTCGAGGCCATGCCCCTGACCTGGCGGGCGGATTTCCTGGCGGTGGACGAAATCCAGCTTTGCGCCGATCCTGAACGGGGCCACGTCTTCACGGATCGGCTGCTGCATGCCCGCGGCGAGCAGGAGACCATGTTCCTCGGCTCCAACACCATGAAGCCGATTATCCGGCGCCTGCTGCCCGAGGCCGAATTTATCGAGCGGCCGCGCTTTTCCATCCTGTCATATGGCGGCGAAAAGAAACTCTCCCGCCTGCCCCGGCGCAGCGCCATCGTCGCGTTTTCGGCCACGGACGTCTATGCCCTGGCCGAGTTGATGCGCCGGCAGCGCGGCGGCGCGGCGGTAATCATGGGCGCACTCAGCCCCCGCACCCGCAATGCCCAGGTGGCTTTGTATCAGGCCGGCGAGGTCGACTATCTGATCGCCACCGATGCCATCGGCATGGGCCTGAACATGGATGTAGACCACGTCGCCTTTGCGGCCCAGCGCAAGTTCGACGGCCTGGGCCACCGCGAATTACGCCCGGCCGAGGTCGGGCAGATCGCCGGACGGGCGGGCCGGCACATGAACGCCGGTACCTTTGGAACCACCGCCGCCGCCGGCCCCATGAGCGAGGCAATGGTGGAGCTGGTGGAAAACCACCGCTTCCCCGCCGTCAGGCGCCTGCATTGGCGTAATTCCGGACTGGAATTCCAATCCCCCGCCGCCCTGCTGGCCAGCCTGCGCCAGGCGCCGCCGCGTGATGATCTGGCCCTGGTGGTGGAGGCCGACGACAGTCTGGCCCTGACTGCCCTGATGAGCGACAGCGCTGTTCGCGACGCGGTGCGCAGTCCGGCCATGGTGCGTCAGTTATGGGATGTTTGCCGCATCCCCGATTTTGCCAAGACAATGCCGGAATCTCACCATCGCATGCTGAACCGGGTGTTCCGCTTTCTGGCGGCGGACGGCAGCATGGGCGAGGGCAAGATTCCAGCCGATTGGATCGACCGGCATATGCGCCGCCTGGACCGCACCGATGGCGATATCGATACCCTGGCCGGCCGCATCGCCCATGTCCGGACCTGGACCTATATCTCGCACCAGGCGGAGTGGCTGGACGATGCGGGCCATTGGCAGGAGCGCACGCGGGGGGTCGAGGATGCTCTGTCCGACGCCCTGCATGCCGCCCTGACCCAGCGTTTCGTGGACCGGCGCACGACCGCGCTGGTCCGGGGCCTGAAGGAACGGCGTGATCTGCTGGCCGCGGTTACTGGCGAGGGCGAGGTCCTGGTCGAGGGGCAGTATGTGGGCCGCCTGCGGGGATTGAAATACGAACCCGATGCCGCCGCCGATCTGGCCGAGGGCCGCGCCCTGCGCACCGCCGCCAACCGGGTTCTCAGTCGCGAGATCAGCCGCCGGGCCGCCAAGCTGGCGGTGGCCGAGCGTGACGCCATCAGTTGGCGGGACGATGGCATGTTGTGTTGGGAGGATTCGGCCGTGGCGGTGGTCAGCGCCGGGACCCAGGCCTTGGACCCGAGGGTGGAGCTGCTGCCGTTTGATCATCTGGATGGCCCTCTGCGTGAAAGGGCCCGGCATCATCTGCAGGCCTGGCTGCGGGCCCAGATTGCGGCCTCTCTATCGCCGCTGCACAAATTATCGGCGGCCACGTTCGCGGGCCCGGCCCGTGGCCTTAGCTATCAGTTGGTCGAGGCCTTGGGCATCCTGCCCCGGTCACAGGTGGCCGACTTAATCGCTGATATGGCGCCAGGCGACCGGGCCAAACTGCAACGCCTGGGCGTGCGCCTGGGCTATCGGGATGTCTTTTTGCCCGCTTTGCTGCGCCCGGCGCGGCTGTTAACCCGCGCCCGCCTGTGGCGTCTGGACAATGCCGACCTGGCACATCCCCCTCTGCCTGATCCTGGCCGGGTCGCCGTGGAACTGACCGATAATGCGTGGCGCGATAATTTCCTCGCCGCCGTTGGCTTTCGTCCCGTAGGCGATATCGCGGTCCGGGTCGATATTTTCGACCGTCTGGCGCGCCTGGCCCATATCGCGGGCAAGGCCGAAAGCTTTCAGGCCAGTCACGAGATGCTCTCCCTGTTGGGCCGGGGGCGGGAGGGCCTCGACCTGGTGCTGCGGGAACTCGGTTATTCCGGCAAGGGCGCGATCGAGGCGAGGCGCTATCGTTTTCGCCATCCCAAACAGAAGAAGCAACCGCAAGGAAAAAAAGGGTCGGCGGTTAAACAGGGGCGCGGGCAGAAAATCACCAAGGTTACGGCGCTTTCCGATCTGCGCCAGCTTTTGGGGCGGTAACAGGCCATGGCCGAGGTGCAGCGACTGGACAAATGGCTGTGGTTTTCGCGTTTCTTTAAGAGCCGAACGTCAGCCGGCAAGGCTTGCAGTGGCCGGAAAATACGCGTCAATGGACAGATCGCCTCCAAGGCCTCGGCGACGGTCAAGATCAATGACGTTCTGACCTTTCCCCGTGGGCATCATATCCGCGTTGTCAGAATCCTTGATCTGGGACAGCGCCGGGGTCCCGCGCCCGAGGCCCAGGCCCTGTACGAGGATTTGGCCCCGCCGGAAGAGGCCGAGGCGGCAAGGCGTAAGGCCGCCGCCGAGGCAGCTGAGCAGGCAGCCGGTTTGCGTGATGCCGGTACGGGCCGCCCCACCAAGCGCGAACGCCGCGCCACGGACAGATTACAGGATAGATAACTGATCCAGGCCGCGACCGCGGCCTGGCATCTCTGTGCCGCCCCCCTACCGCCCCCCGGTGGAGCCGCGCGCCTTGGTATGCCGACGTGTGGTATGCCGACGTGTGGTATGCCGGCGTGAATGAAAACAGCTACGGTACGCGCAGCGCATAAACCGTGCGGCCAAGATTGGCGATCAGGGCGGGCATGACCGCATCGGCCAAGGCAATGTCATCGGCCTCGTTGGCACGTAAATCGATGCGCGCCCGCCACAGCGGATTGCGTGCATTGTCTTCGATGACGACCGAAAACTGACGGTCGCGGCGCACGGCAGGGCTTGCTTTATCCGGCCTGGCCTTCCAGCGCATTGTCAAATCCACATCACCCGAACGGCCACTGCTACTGTCGCCGCGCAATTCGAGGCGGGAGCGGCCGCCGCTACTGGGGCTCTGCCCCGAGAACTGAAAATTCAGGACATGGCCTTTGCCTAAATCTTCATTGCCGCTCACCCGATAACCCGCGCCCTCCAGCGCGTCACGGAACAGATCGGCGATAGCCCGTGCCGCCGGCGCGCCCGACGAGGCGCGGACATGGATGGCGGCGCCTTTCGGGATATTCCCCTCCGCCGTGGCATCCATGGTGCCGGTCACTCCAGCCCCGCTCTGCGCCAAGGCAGCGGCATTAGGGCCTGCAATCGTTAGAACGGCGATGAGCGCCAAGACGGCGCCCTGGGTCCGAGCCCGAGCCCGGGAAAAAATACTGGCGTGCTGTTTCCTGTCCATGGCGAAATGGTAAACCGAGCCGGGCTGGGAGGCAAAGCATAAGGGTGACGAATTGTCCCGCTGAAGCGGCTTGAAAGCAGGGACGGGGGCATGCTAGGCAGCGGCATGATAAATCGAATCAAGGCGTTATTTTCAGTCCCACCGGAAGCTGACCAGGCGGCGGCGGGCCGGCATAGCCATGACGAGCTGCAATTGGCCGCGGCGGCCCTCTTGGTCGAGGCGGCCAGCCTGGACGGCCATTACGGCGATGCCGAGCAGGCCGCCATTGATACAATTTTGCGGCAACGGTTTGGCTTGACTGACGAGGAAGCGCAGGATTTGCACGATTTGGCGGTGGCCGAACAGTCTGAAGCCAATCAGCTGCTTGGTTTCACCCGTGTAATAAAGGACCGCTATTCGCCGGAAGAATGCATTGAACTGATTGAAATGGCCTGGGAAGTGGCCTATGCGGACGGTGAATTGCACGATCATGAAGCAAATCTGTTGCGTCGTCTGGGCGGCTTGCTTTATGTCTCTGATAGGGAACGGGGCGAGGCTCGGAAACGGGTTCTCGCACGGCTGGAACAATCTTGAATCGTTCCAGCCGAAAAGAGTTTGAGCGCATGACTGGTTTATGCTTTAGGCTCGACCGGACCATAGTGTTGAAATGCCTTCGTGATGAACCAGCCCGGCCATGCCGGACGACTATTCTATGTTGGGAGATTAAGGAATGACGTACGTCGTCGTCGACGCCTGTATTAAGTGTAAGTATATGGATTGCATCGAAGTCTGTCCGGTGGACTGCTTCTATGAGGGCGAGAACATGTTGGTGATCCACCCTGATGAATGCATCGATTGCGGTGTCTGCGAGCCGGAATGCCCGGTCGAGGCGATTTTGCCCGATACCGAGGACGATACCGAGAAGTGGGTG
>CAYWYB010000353.1:0-5163 GCA_964462145.1 uncultured Rhodospirillaceae bacterium | reverse complement strand
CCGCCATCAAGCTGAAAGGCCTGGGCGTGCCCGGCGGCAATCAGCTGTTCAGCCGCCTCGGATGAACGCCCACCGATAAAGCAGGTCAACACGGTCTTCTTACCCGGCTCCCCCGGCAGGTTATCGGGATCAAAGCGCGACAATGGAAACGGCAAGGTGCCGGGGATGCGTTCCTCGGCATACTCGTCCGCTTCCCGCACATCCACCAAAACAGCCTCCCCCCGGCGCAGCCAGTCGCGCACGGTGTGGGCATCGATATCGATCAGTTGTCCATTGCTCATGGCCGTTATATACAGTCGCAAATACGTATTTTCAATAATAAACATAATAAAATGATATGAATTTATATTTCACAAATATTTTTGTATTTTAAATTTCCCGCCATGCTCTTACCGTTGAGCAACCATCGCCCATCTATTCAGGAGGCCACCCACCATGCGCATCGGCGTTTCACTGCCCGTCCGGGAACTGCAAAATGATGTCGGCGCCCTCAAGGACTTTGCCCAGGCGGCGGAAGAACTTGGCCTGAGCCATCTGCGGGTGCCCGATCAGGTGATCCGCCCCGGCGAAGGCGAACTGCACGAACCCCTGACCATGCTGGCCCTGATTGCCGGCGTTACGAAGAAGATCGAGCTGGTCCCCTCCTGCATCATGCTGCCCCAGCGGCAGACGGTGCTGGTGGCGAAACAGGTGGCGACCCTGGACGTACTGTCGGGGGGCCGGGTGCGTTTTGGCATCGGCATTGGCAAGAACGAGGTGGAATACGCCGCCCTGGGCGAAGATTTCCACACCCGCGGCGTCCGCTGCGAGGAACAGATGGAACTGCTGCGCCAGCTATGGACCCAGGAGAGCGTGGATTTCGACGGCAAATGGGACAAGGTTTCGGGCGCCGGCATCCTGCCACTGCCGATCCAGCGCCCCATTCCGATGTGGATCGGCGCCGCCGCCAACATGATACCCAGAATTCGCCGGCGCATCGGGCGCCAGGCGGACGGCTGGTTCGTCCTGGCCTCTCCGGAGGAATTCCCCGCCATCCGCGACGACATCTATCGCGAAGCGGAAGCGGCGGGCCGCGACCCCGCCCTCCTGGGCATGGAAGCCGGCGTCGCCGTCGTCGGCCCACGGGAGCATGAATGGAAATCCCGCGTCGCCGGCTGGCGCGATATGGGCCTAACCCATCTATGCCTGCGCACCTTGCAAGGCGGCCTGGAACCCCACGAACATATCCCCCGCCTGCAGCAGGCGGTGGCCGAATTGCCGGAGGTGTAGCCGCCGGCTACTGTTTCTCTTAACTCCCCGTCCTGATCGCTTTCCAGTATTTCGAGTTCAGGCCCTTCATCAGGCGGTCGTGCTGGCCTTGCAGGCAGCGGCGCATGTCGCCTTGCACCACCCGGTCGGCGTAATAGCGGCACAGATCATAGGCGTTCTGGGCGTATCGCACCGCCATGGGGCGCAGGCCGTCCCGGCGGGCGCCCGCCATCAGGCCGCGCCAGTGTTTAGCCGTGGCCGCCACGTCGTTTTCATAGCCGGGCAGCAGATTGATCAACCTATTCGCCAGGCGCGCCGCCGCCATGCCTTCCTGGTTCTCGTCCACCACCATTGTGCCCAAGGGACGCAGGGAGTCCTCAACCATGGCCAGATCATCATCGCTGATGGGATTTTCATCACCAGGCACAGCCTGGGGTGCCAGTACCACATGGGCCGCCAGGGTCAGCGAGACCGATCGTATATCCAGCCGGCGCATGGCATCGGGCGTCAGGCTGATCCGTATCGCGGTGTGCCCCCGCATGGCCTGGAAACGCAGATCCGTGCGCGGTGCCAGGGCCAGTTGCCGCCCATCGCGGGTAACGGCGCTGGCTGTAATGCGGCTTTTGCCGCTCAGCCGGTAATCGGTGCCGGGCGTGGGCGAAGTCCGTTCGGGCTGCAGGCAAAATGCGGTGAATTCGGCAGCGCAGCCATCGCCGCCGCAGGTCAGTTGCACCGGCTTGCCCGTCGCCACCAGGGCCAGGGCTTGCGGCGCGCCCAGCTCCGAGGCCGGGGCCGGTGCCGCCATGGCCAATCCAGCCATGCCCGCGCAGACAAAACCAATAAATCGAGCCCCTACCATGATCACCTCCCTCGCCTGTGTTCGGGCCTATCAGAATGTGATTATGGTAAATCGAAAATTGCCTGACTGCAGTAACGTATGCGTGATCAATTGGCCGCGCCGCCTTGGGCGCTGCCGTCAGAAAGGATTGCCGACAATGCCGCCATCGACACGCAGGGCGGCGCCGTTGGTGGCGGAGGAGGCCCTGGAGCAAAGATAGCAGATCAGATTGGCGACCTCCTCGGCGGTGGCATAGCGCTGGATCAGCGAAGTCGGGCGCCGTTGGGTGAAGGCGCGTTCCATGACGTCTTCAACCGTGGTGTTTTGCAGCTCCGCCCGTTTCGCCAGGTTGGCTGGCGTGGCCTCGACCCAGGTCGGGCCGGGCAGGACCGAATTGACGGTGACATTGGTGCCCTTGGTCTCCTCCGCCGCACCGCGCGCGATCACCAGTTGGGCGCCTTTCGAGAAGCCATAATGAACCATTTCCACCGGCACCACGGTGCCGGCCTCGGACGAAACGAAGATCACCCGGCCCCAATCCTCTCCGTCCCCATTGCCCGCCAGCATGCCTTTCAGATAATGCCGGGTCAGGCGCACGCCGCTCATGACGTTGATGTCGAAGATGTCCTGCCAGTCCTCGTCGGCGATTTCGAAAAAAACGGTTTCGGCCCGTAGACGCCGGTGTTGTTGACCAGAATATCGACGCTTGGGAATGCGGCGGTGAGCAGATTGCAGCCCGGCGCATGGGAAACATCTGCCGCCGCGCCATGCAGAACCGCGCCCGGGACCGCCGCGCCAATATCGGCCACCGCTTTTTCGACCGCCGCCTGGGTGCGGCCATTTATGATCACCTCGGCCCCCATCCCGGCCAGGCCCCTGGCCGCTGCCAGGCCAATACCCCGGGTCGAGCCGGTCACCAGAGCCAGTTTTCCCGATAAATCCAAATCCATGATGGCGTCTCCTTTTTATGATGCTTATGCTGATAATAGCGATTTGGCGCGGCGTAGCGAATTTAACAGGTGGTGAGTATGGCGAAGGCACAGGTAAACGGTATCGAGATCGAGTACGAGATTTGGGGCGACGAGACGGCGCAGCCGATGTTGCTGGTCGGCGGTCTGGGCGTACAGCTGACCAGATGGTCGAAGCCGCTATGCGATGCGCTGATGGCACGGAATTTCAAGATCATCGCCTATGACAACCGCGACGTCGGCCTGTCCACCAAGCATGACGATTGGGGCCCGGCGGATACCAAGGCCGCCTTTGCCCAGGCCAGGGCCAAGGAAAAGGTTTCCGCGCCCTATACCCTGGAAGACATGGCCGCCGACGGCGCCGGCCTGCTGGATGCCCTGGGCATCGAAAAGGCGCACGTTCTGGGCAGCTCGAACGGCGGCGCCATTGCGCAGATCCTGGCCATGGACTTTCCCGGCAAGGTCGCGACCATGACCTGTGTCATGGCCACCTCCGGCCGGCGCGGCCTGCCCCGGCCCGAAGGTGCCTCCGCCGAATGGTTGACCCGCCCGCGCAACCCCTCCGGCACCCGCGAGGGCGCCATGGATGAAGCGGTGGAAACCGCGCAAATCAATGGCAGCAAAACATACCCCCGGCCAGAGGCGGAACTGCGCCAGGAAGCAGGGGAACAATACGACCGCTGTTTTTATCCCGACGGCAATGGCCGGCACCTGCTGGCCTCCATCGCTTCCGGTGACAGCCGGGTTGCACGGTTATCGGAAATCACCGCGCCGACCCTGGTCATTCATGGCCGCGAAGACCCGCTTATTCCCCTGCCTGGTGGCGAGGACATAAAGAACTCCATCCCCGGCGCCGAATTGTTGGTGATCGAAGGCATGGGCCATGACTTCCCCGACGAGGTCATCCCCGAAATCACTGATGCCATCGAAAAAATCGCCCGGCGCGGCCCGGTTTAAGGGCACTTCAGGTCCACTCCGGCGCGCCTATTTCGATCACCGCCTTGCCGAGAACCCGCCGGTTCAGCAGGTCGTTCATGGCGGGTAGGAATTGGTCCAGGCCATGGTACAGGCTGGTGGCGGGGCGCAGCTTGCCGGCTTCGTACAGGGCCCGCAGAGCGTCATGAATTTCGAAGATTCTGCGGCTGTAGACGTCCCGGTTGCCGCCAGGGCTCCAGCCCAGATAGGTGCCGATATTGAGGCCGATCAGAGAGGCGTTCTTGACCATGAAAATATTGCTGGGCAGCTCCGGAATATCGCCGCTGGTATAGCCGATGGTCAGCAGACGGCCCTCGATCGCCAAACAGCGTAACGAGCGCCGGGCCACATCGCCGCCCACGGAATCGAAGATCAGATCGGCACCCCGGCCTTTCGTCAACGCCTTGACCGCCGGCGCGAAGTCATCTTCCGTATAATTGATCACATGATCGGCGCCATGGGCCTTGGCGAAGGCCAGGCGTTCTGCACTACCCGCCGTGGCGATCACCGTGGCGCCCAGGGCCTTGGCGATCTGCACCGCGGCCAGGCCGATGGCGCCGGCGGCGCTGTGCACCAGGACGGTCTCGCCCGCCGCCAGACCGCCCTTCCAGACCAGGCCGGCGTAACTGGTGGCATAGCTGTTGACCACCATGGCTCCTTGGGTGAAGGACATTTTATCGGGCATTTTGTGCGTGCAAAGTTGATGCGCCAGGCAATAACCCGCATGGCCGCCCCAATCGACACTGGCCATCACCCGGTCGCCCACCGCCACCCGGTCGACGCCGGGACCCACCGCATGCACGATGCCGGCGACTTCCGTACCCGGCGTATAGGGCAGGGGCAACTGGCGCTGATACCGGCCCTCGATATACAGGCTGGCGGAAAAGCTGAGGCCGGCTGCATGGGTTTCGATGCACAGCCAATCCGGCTTAACCGTCGGCACAGGCACCTGTTCGACGGTTAGATTGTCGATGGCGCCCAATTCCCGGTACAAAACTGCACGCATGTCCTATTCCCTCCTACCTAGGGGGCGCCACGCGGGCGAGAAACTCGATCACCGAGCCGGCGAAGATATCGTTACGGTCGCCGGCCACCATGTGGGCAGCGTCCTTGACCGAGACATATTCGGCATGG